>SLMP01000050.1 GCA_007133465.1 Nitriliruptoraceae bacterium
GACGCGGGATCGGTCCGTCGCCTGACGCGGGATCGGTCCGTCGCCTGACGCGGGATCGGTCCGTCGCCTGACGCGGGATCGGTCCGTCGCCTGACGCGGGATCGGTCCGTCGCCTGACGCGACTCAGGCGTCCTCTGGCCCGTCGTCCGACCGCCCCGGCGGCGTCCGCTCCGAGCGGCCCGGCGCGTCCTCGCTCCGGCCGCGGGACGGCTCGTCGTCACCACTGGCCTCCTCGTCGCCCTCGTCCGTTTCCGTCTCCGGTTCGGTCTCCGGTTCGGTCTCGGGCTCGGTCTCGGGCTCGGTCTCCGGTTCGGTCTCGGGCTCGGTCTCGGGTTCCGTCTCCTCCTCGGTCTCCGGTTCCGTCTCCTCCTCGGTCTCCGGTTCGGTCTCCGGCTCGCCGAGCACCTCGATGCAGAACCGGCCCCGGAAGTCGGTCGGACCCTCGCGCAGGACCTCGGGCAGCCGCCCGAACTCGTCCGGACCGTCCGGCACGTCGCCGTACTCGTAGCCCGGCGGGCACGCCTCGAGCTCCGGCTTGATCTCCACGCACGGCCGGCCCTCGTCGTCGACGAGGTCGGTCAGCACGTCGGGGAAGAAGCCGTCCTCGTCGGCCTCGGTCGGCGGCTCGGCGTACTGGTAGCCCGGCGGGCACTCCTCCGGGTCGCCGTTGAGGGTCTCGAGCTCGATCGAGGGCGCGGCGAAGTCCTCCACCTCGAGGCCCTCGGTCGCGAGGGTCATGTACTCGCCCCACACCGGTGCGGCCATGCTGCCGCCGGTGGCGCCGTCGCTGTCGATCGCGCCACCCTCGAGGTTGCCGAGCCACACCGAGGTGACCAGCTGGGGCACGTAGCCGACGTACCAGACGTCGCGGCTGTCGTTGGTCGTGCCGGTCTTGCCGGCGGACGGGCGTCCGATGTCCGCCGCGGTGGCCGTCCCGGACTCGACGTTGTCGCGGAGCACGTCGGTGACCGTCCGCGCCACCTCGACGTCGACGTCCGCACGCTCCTCGAGGTCGGGCTCGTAGATCACACGGCCGTCGCTGTTCTCGATGCGGGTGATCAGGTGGGGGGTCAGGTGGGTCCCCTCCGTCGGATAGGTGCCGAAGGCGGACGCCAGCTCCAGGGCCGTGAACGCGTCCTGCCCGAGCGTCAGGCCGGCGAGTGGCTGCATCGTCGTGCCCTCGGCCCGGTCGGTGGGCAGGTCCTCCTCGTCCTTCGTGCGAGGTAGCCCGGCCCGGAAGGCGGCGTCGATCACCGCCTCGCGTCCCACCTCCTCCTGCAGCTGCACGTAGACGGTGTTGGTCGAGCTGAGCGTCGCCTGGCGCACCGTCTGCTCCCCGTAGGCGGCCTCCGCGAAGTTCACGATGGGATCGGCCGCGTCGTCGACCTCGAGCTCGGCGGGGGCCGGGAAGCGCGAAGCGGGCCCGTAGCCAGCCTCGACGAACGCCTGCAGGGTGAAGGTCTTGAAGGTCGACCCGACCTGGTTGACGCCGCGGTCGGCGACGTTGTAGGGCTGCTCGTCGACGTCCGGGCCGCCGACCAGGGCACGCACGCCGCCGGTGCGCGGGTCGATCGTGACGATCGCGCCGCTGTCGACCGGTTCCCGCTCGACCGCTGCCGTGAGCGTCTCCTGGGCGTGCCGCTGCATCGTCTGGTCGAGCTCGGTGTGGATGCGCAGGTCACGGAACAGCTCGCCGGGCTCGAACCGCTCGAGGTTCGCGAGCTGCCGGCGGATGGCCTCGAGGTAGTAGCCGTTCGGGCCCCGGTCGATCGAGCGGCGGGTGGTGACCTCCGGCAGCCCGGAGGCGACCAGCTCGTCATGCTCGGCCTGCGTCAGGTAGCCCTCCTCGAGCATGCCACCGAGGACGTAGACGCGGCGGATCTCTGACTGCTCCGGGTTGTCCAGCGGGTCGTAGATCTCCGGGGCGGGCAGCAGGCCCGCCAAGGTCGCGGCCTGGTCGATGGTCAGCTCGCTCGCGGGGACGTCGAAGTACGTCCGCGCGGCGGCCTCGATCCCGTAGGTGCCACGGCCCCAGTACGCGGTGTTGAGGTAGAAGCCGAGGATCTCCTGCTTGCTGAACTCGCGCTCGAGCTTGATCGCGAGCGCGGCCTCCTCGACCTTGCGCCGGTAGGTCTGCTCCGGGGTGAGCGCCGCGTTCTTGATGTACTGCTGGGTGATGGTGGAGCCGCCGCCCCGGATCGAACCCGACCGGACGTTGAGGAACAGCGCGCGGCCGATCCCGCGCCACGAGATGCCGCGGTGCTCGAAGAACGCGCGGTCCTCGGCGGCGACCACCGCCTGCCAGACGTGGTCGGGCAGGGTCGCGAGGTCGATGTCCTCCCGAGCGATCTCCGCCGCCAGCCCGCCGACGACCTCACCCTCCACATCGATCACGACCGAGGAACGCGCCTCGATGTCCTCGGGTAGCGGGACGCTCGAGAAGACGAGGTAGAACCCGAGCAACCCGAAGGCCCCGATGAGGACCGCCGGGACCACGAGCAGGGCGAGCAGCCACCAGCGACGGCGCCGGCGGGCAGGGCGGGGGGCGGCCATGGGGACCTCACGAGGCGGGCAGGGCGGGCGAGGAAGGGCCCGACGGGGATGGGGAAGGCGGCGCCGGACGGGGCGGGAGGGCCGAGCGTGGGCACCGGGAGGTGTGACGGTAGGACGCGCGCCAGGGCCGGGGGGTTCCCGAACGTCCGGCGGTGACCCACCGGCGCGGCTCGGCCCGCCACGAGGGCGGGCCGAGCGTGGTCGCCGTCAGGCGTCGTGGCGGCTGCGGATCAGAACGCCTCGGCCGGAACGTCCATCAGCCAGCCGTCGTCCTCGCGGGCCTTCGCGGTGCGCAGCGCCACCTTCGGCAGCACCGTCGAGAGGAACCAGCGGGCGGACGCGACCTTGCCCGCGTAGAACGCCTCGTCCTTGCCGGCGGTGCCGGCGTCGAGCTGGTCCTGCGCCACCTCGGCGTGGCGGAGCAGCAGCCAGCCGATCGTGACCTCGGCGAGGGAGAACAGGAACTCGGTCGAGTTGAGCCCGGTCTTGTAGACCTCGGTGCGCTTGGTCTCGTCCATCGAGGCCATCGCGTGCTGGATCAGCACGCCGAGGTGCTGCTGCGTCTCGTCGAGCGCCGTGCCGAGCTGCTCACGCCCGCCGGCGAACGGGTCGCCTTCGGAGCCGCCCTTGACGAGTTCGCGCACCTGGTCGGCGAGCCACATCAGCGTCGCGCCCTGGTCGCGGACGATCTTGCGGAACAACAGGTCGAGCGCCTGGATCGCCGTCGTGCCCTCGTAGAGGGTGTCGATCTTGGCGACGCGGATGTACTGCTCGATCGGGTAGTCCTGCGTGAAGCCGGAACCACCGTAGGTCTGCAGGGACAGGGCCAGCAGCTCGTAGGCTTTCTCCGAGCAGTAGCCCTTGACCAGCGGCAGCAGCAGGTCCTCGCGGGCGATCCAGCGCTTGTGCTCGTCGGGGTCGTCCTCGGCGAGCTGCGCCTGGTCCTGCGTCCACCCGGCGAACATCACCAGGGCACGCATGCCCTCGGCGTGGGCCTTCTGCTCCATCAGGATGCGGCGCACGTCGGGGTGGTTGATGATCTCCACCTTGGGCGCGGTCTTGTCCGCCATCTGGGTCAGGTCGGCGCCCTGGACGCGGAGCTTCGCGTAGTCGAGCGCGTTGAGGTACCCCGTCGACAGCGTCGCCATCGCCTTGGTGCCCACCATCATGCGGGCGTACTCGATGACGAGGAACATCTGCTTGATGCCGTCGTGGATGTTGCCGGCGAGGTAGCCGACGCACGGGACGCCGTCCTGGCCGAGCGAGAGCTCGCAGGTCGCCGAGCCCTTGATGCCCATCTTCTTCTCGAGGTTGGACACCCGCACGCCGTTGCGCTCACCGAGGTTGCCGTCGGCGTCGACGTGCAGCTTCGGCACGATGAACAGGCTCAGGCCCTTGGTGCCGGGCGCCGCGCCCTCGGGACGGGCGAGCACGAGGTGCATCGTGTTCGGGTGGGTCTGGGCGTCGGCGGAGGTGATGAACCGCTTGATGCCCTCGAGGTGGTAGACGTCACCGAGGTCGTCGGTGCCACTGTCCTCGACCTTGACGGCCTTGGTGGTCCCGGCGCCGACGTCGGAGCCGGCGTCGGGCTCGGTCAGCACCATGGTGCCGCCCCAGCGCTGATCGACCATCGGCTGGCCGAAGCGGGCCTTCTGGCCCTCCGTGCCGATGCGGTCGACGATCGTCGCCATCAGCGCGCCGATCGGCCACAGCGACGCGGTGGCGTGACCACCGGCGAGCAGTTCCGTGCCGGCCCAGCGGACGGTCGGGGGTGCGCCGAAGCCGCCGAGGTGCGTCGGTAGCGGCATCAGGTGCCAGCCGGCGTCGTAGAAGGCGTGCAGCGCCTCGTCGAGCGACTCGGGCACCGTGACGTCGCCCTCGGGGGACAGAGCGAGCGGCTCACGGTCGGCCGGGACGAACGACTCCGCCCAGATCGAGGTCGTCGCGAAACGCTCCAGTTCGGACAGCAGCATCCGCGCCTGGTCGCCGTCGACCGCCTCGAATGGGCCCGTCCCGAAGTACTCGTCGGCGCCGAGGACCTCGAAGAGGTTGAACTCGATGTCCCGAAGGTTGCTCTTGTAGTGGCTCACAGGCGGGTGTCCTCCCTCACGGTGACCGAGCGCGAACTCCCGCGACGCGCCGGTGGTGCTGCTCCGGGTCGTGGTCGACTCCTCGGACCTGCAGGAGATCGTGGCCCGCGTCGACCTCGAGCGGCCGTTCCATCTTGGAACGTGTGCTACATATTGGAGTGTACGCTCCAGTTCTGCAAATCGGGAGGCCGAAAGGGAGAAGCGTGGCGCGCTACCGCGTCGGCCTGGAGACGCGCGAGCGGATCCTCGCGGCGACCCGGCGGCTGCTGTCCGAGCAGGGCATCGAGGGGGTGACGCTCAAGGCGATCACCGCCCAGGCGCGCGTCGGGGCGGGCAGCTTCTACAACCTGTTCGACTCGAAGGACGACGCGGTCTTCGAGGTCGTCCGCGAGACGATCGACGCCGTCGATCCCGACCCGGCCGGGGCCGGCACCGACACGCTCGCGGACCTCGTCGACGCGTTCGTGGCGTTCATGACCGGCTCGTCGCCGATCGCGAGGATCTACCTGCAGCTCGCCGGGCGGGGCCTGACCGACGCCGCCGTGGCGGCCCGGGTGCTGCGGAGCCACCGCCGCCGTGTCGAGCGGTTCTCCGACGCCTGGCAGCGCGAGGACCCGAGCCTGAGCGAAGCAGAGGCGGAGCTGCTGGCCGAGACGATGCTCGCGGCGCTCACGGGTCTCGGGATGACGGCGCTGATGGATCCTCGCTTCGACATGCGCGCCCATGCCAGGCGGCTGCTCCCGGAGGCGGCCATGGTGTCCGGCCGGGGGTGACCGCGGTCACTAGCCTGCGGCCGATGGACGACCCTGCCGCGACCAGTGAGGCGATCCCGTGAGCGGGTGGCTCGGCCTCGTGGTCGTCGCCGGCCTGATCGCCGCCAACGGGCTGTTCGTCGCGACCGAGTTCGCGCTCGTCTCCGTGCGACGTCCCGCGGTCGAGGAGCTCGCCGCCACGGGGGACCGGCGCGCCCGCCTGGTCTCCCACCAGCTCGGCGGGTTGTCCTACGCGCTGTCGGCCGCGCAGTTCGGCATCACGGTCACCTCGCTGCTGGTCGGCTACGTCGCCGACCGGACCGTCGGCGACACCCTCGTCCGGCCGTTGCTCGACCTCGTCGGTCTCCCGGAACAGGCGGCGCTCGCCGTCGCCGTGACCGGCGCCCTGCTGCTGTCCACCATCGTGCAGATGGTGCTCGGCGAGCTGTTCCCGAAGAACCTCGCGATCTCGCGGCCGCTCGAGGTCGCCCGGACCGTGGCGCCGTTCAGCCGCGGGTTCGCGGTGCTCCTCGGACCCGTGATGCGGCTGTTCGACGGAGCCGCCCGCGCCTTCACGGAGAAGGTGCTGCGGGTCGAGGTCGCCGACGAGCTCGCCGGGGGTCACAGCCTCGACGAGCTGTCCCGGATCATCGCGGCGTCCGAGCGGGACGGCAGCCTGACGGGCGATCAGGCGGCCCTGCTGAGCCGCGCCGCCGAGCTCGGAGACCGGCGGGTCACGGAGGTGATGGTCGCCCGTCCGGACGTCGTCTGGTTGACGGCCGACGACGACCTGACGGTCCTGCGCGCCGCGGCCCGCCGCACCGGGCACAGCCGGTTCCCGGTCCGCGGCGCGTCCGAGGACGACGTGCTCGGCACGGTGCACGTCAAGGACCTGCTCCGGGTGCCGACCGAGCAGCACGCGACGACGTCGGTCGCCACGGTCGCCGCGCCGGTCCACGCCGTCCCGGAGAGCGAGAACCTCCAGGCCCTGCTCGGCGCCCTCCGGCGGGAGCAGAAGACCTTCGCGCTGGTGGTCGACGAGTACGGGGGGACGGCCGGCATCGTGACCGTGGAGGACGTCCTCGAGCAGCTCGTCGGGGAGATCGAGGACGAGTTCGACCCGGCGGGGCACGCGATCCGACGCGTCGGTGCCGGCCGCCACCTCGTGCGCGGATCGATCCGGCTCGACCGCTTCGAGGCGCAGCTCGGGATCGACCTGCCGGAAGGGGAGTACGAGACCCTCGCGGGCTTCGTGCTCGACCAGCTCGGCCACATCCCGGAACCCGGCGAGGAGGTCGGGTACGGAGGCCACACCTTCACGGTGACCGAGCGCGAGGGGGTCCGGGTCACGGAGATCGCGGTGGTGGACCACCCTGCCGAGCGCCCGGGCGGGGAGGGCGGGGCGTCGTGAGCCTGCTCGCCGTCAGCGCCGACGCCGCCACGCACGGGACCTTCAGCGTCACCGCCGTGCTCGTCGGTGTCGCCCTGCTGGTGGCGAACGGGGTGTTCGTCGCCGCGGAGATCGGCCTGCTGGCCTCGCGTCGGGCCGTGATCGAGGACCTCGCGGAGGAGGGCGACCCGCGGGCACGGCGCGCCTTGCGGGCGCTGCGGGAGCTGTCGGTCACCTTCTCCGGGGCGCAGCTCGGCATCACGCTGGCCTCGCTCGGGCTCGGCGCCGTCGCCGAGCCCGCGGTCACCGCGCTCGTCGCCGACCTGCTGCAGGACACCGCGGTCCCCGCCGGTGCCGTCTCCGCGATCGCGTTCGCGCTCGCCCTGTCGCTGGTGGTGTTCCTCCACATGGTGATCGGGGAGATGGTCCCGAAGAACCTCGCCCTGTCGCGGGCCGAGCAGGTCGCGCTGGCGATCGCGCGGCCGTTCGGGTGGTTCGTGACGCTGCTGCGACCCCTGATCGTCGCGCTGAACGCGACCGCGAACCTGCTCGTCCGGCTCGTGCGGGTGGAGCCGGTGGACGAGCACGGGCTGGTCCACACCCCGGAGGAGCTCGCGCTCGCCGTGGCCGAATCGCGGCAGCTCGGCACCATCGACCCCCAGGACGCCCACGTGATGGGGGCGGTCCTCCAGCTCGCGACGATCGACGCCGAGGCGGCGATGACCCCCCGGGTCGACCTCGTCGCGCTGCCCGACACCGCCACGCCCGCCGAGGTGCTGGCGGTGGCCGCGGAGACCGGTCACACGCGCCTGCCGGTCTACCACGAGGACGTCGACCACATCGTCGGACTGGTCCACGTCAAGGACGTCCTGATCGACGAGCGCGAGGACCGGTCGCTGCTCGACCTGCTGCGTCCGATCCCCGCCGTGCCCGGGACCCGCGACCTCGAGCGGCTCCTGCGCGACATGCTGGACGACCGCAGCCACGCGGTGCTCGTCGTCGACGAGTTCGGCGGCACGGCGGGGCTGCTCACCCTCGAGGACGTCCTCGAGGAGCTCGTCGGGGAGATCGACGACGAGTTCGACGTCGAACCGCAGGTCCGTCGCGTCGGTGAGCGGCTGTGGCTCGTCCCCGGGATGCTGCGGCGCGACGAGCTGGCGCGCCTCGTCGGGCTCACGTTGGGCGGCGGGGAGGCGGAGACCGTCTCCGGCTGGATGGTGGAGCGGTTCGAGCGCCTGCTCGTCGTGGGTGACCGCCTGCGGACCGACGACGGCTGGCAGCTCACCGTGCGATCGCTCGAGGGTCGGCGGGCCGGCGACGTCGAGGTCCGCCGGATCGAGCACCGCAAGCGGACGGGAGCAGCAACGTGAGCGGACGGACGGAGGCCCGACCCGCCCGCTCCGGCGGATCCGGCGGGGACGACGGTGTCCCGGACGCGGGGAAGGCTCGTGCCCGCGCCGCCGCGGCCCTGCGCCGGCTCGGCCACGCGCTGATGGGCCACGAGGCCGACCCGGCGCTGCTGGAGCGGGTCGCCCGGGCGGCGGAGGGGGTCGCCGCCGACCTGGAGGCGGGACCGGCCCGTCAGCGTGACGTCGTCGAGTTGAAGCGCCGCATGTTCGAGGTGGCGGTCCCGGACGGCGCGCGCGTGGTCCACTTCGACGAGTGCTTCGTGTCGGGCCCCTGGAACCCGCTCGGCATCGCGATCGAGGTCCACCGCGAGGGTGACGAGGCGGTCGCGGTCGTCGAGCTCGGGCCAGCGTTCGAGGGTGCGCCCGGCCGGTCCCACGGCGGGATCGTGGCCGCGATCTTCGACGACGTCCTGGGCTACCTGCTGACCCTGTACGGGGTGCCCGCCTTCACGGGCGAACTGGTGATCCGCTACCTCGCTCCGACCCCGATCGGGCAACCGTTCACCGTGCGAGCGCGCCTGCTCGGCCGGGACGGGCGCAAGCTGTACGCGGCCGGCGAGGCCGTGGCCGACGCGGTCCCCGTCGCCTCGGCGACCGCGACCTTCGTGACGATCGAACGGCCGCCGCGAGACGGTTGACGTCAGCCCTCGGGGCTGGCCGCCGGTTGCCCGCCCATGACCTCTTCGGCCGCCGCCAGGACGTCGGAGGGCAGCCGCACGGCGTCGACGAGCCGCCCTCCGGCCGCCCGGACCTCCGCCGCGACCCCCACGGCCCAGACGTGCTCGACGACCAGCAGCAGGGCGGTGGATCCCGGCTCGAGCGTCGCGACGACCTGGTCGATCGCTTCGGCGTTGGGCACGCCCACCGCCGTGTGCCCGACGATGTCCGCGACGACGTCCCCGACGTCCTGGAACGACGCGATCTGCGTGACCTCGGGCGGCCCCTCGTGCGGACGGGTCACGGTCATCCCGCTGATGACCCGGATGTCACCGATCTCCCTCATCGCGGCGAGGGCGACCTCGACGCCCTCGGGCACCTCCTCGCCGGGGAAGGCCACCACCAGCACCTCGAGCGGACCGCGCTCCACGTGTCACCTCTCCGGGTCGGCAACGGCCGGTGGCGCCGGCCGTGCTCACCAGTCAAGCGGAGCCGCCGCAGGCGTGCAGCGTCCGGTCGTCGGCGGACCTTGCGCCCGGCCGGCGGGGACGCTCGGCTCTGGCCGGGACGGGCCGCAGGCGGCACGCTGTCGGTGCGTGACGAGCGGAGGGAGCACGGTGCGTCTGGCCTCGCGGCGGCGTGGCAGCCATCTCGTCGACGACCTGGGACTGGTCGGCTGTCCCCGCCGGGGCAGCGACGTCCCCGTCTCGGTCTGCCTGCGGTGTCCGGCGCTGCGGAGCACGGTCGCCGACGACGCCGGCCGGGTGCGGGAGATCCGCTGTCGCGACGGTGCCGAGCTCCGCAGCCCGTACGGCCCCCGGCTGCCGGGGCGGCGCATGCTGCGGCGCAGGTGAGGGTGGTGGGGTTCACCCGGGCGGAGCTCGAGCGGTACCGGGGCCACACGGTCCCGGACCTGGTCGGTGACACCCCGCCCCGCCTCGTGGTGGTCGGCATCAACCCTGGACTGTGGACCGCGGCGACCCGAACCCACTTCGCCCACCCGAGCAACCGGTTCTACCCCGCCCTGCACCGCGCCGGCATCACGCGGCACGAGCTGGACCGGGTGGCCGGGTTGCGCGACGCCGACCGCGACGAGTTGCTCGGGCGCGGGCTCGCGATCACCAACGTGGTCGCCCGGGCCACGGCACGCGCCGCGGAGCTGAGCACCGCCGAACTCCAGGCGGGAGCCGACGCCCTGCGGGCACGCCTCCGGCGGTGGCAGCCCGCCGTGGTCGCGATGGCGGGCGTCACCACCTACCGGGTGGCGTTCGAGCGCCCTCGTACCCGTCTGGGCGAGCAGGCCGAGACGCTCGAGGGCGCCGCCCTGTGGGTGGTCCCGAACCCCAGCGGGCTCAACGCCCACGAGACGATCGACAGTCTCGCCCGGTGGTACGCGGCGGTGGCGCGCGCGGCGGGCATCGTGTTGCACGACCGCGACTGACGGTGGTGGCGGTGCGCCACACGGCCGCCGGTGCATGCCCGGGCAGGCTCAGGGCACGAGCGGCAGCCCGCCCCCGCCCCGCTTCGGATCGACCGCGCCGAAGACGTCGCCGACCGCCGGCAACGCGTCGACGGCGTGCTGCAAGGGGTGCAGGAACGGCAGCGCGGTCGGGTCGAGCTCCTGGTCGGGGACGAACTCGTCGAGGTCGCCGTCCTCGGCGAAGCGCGACGCCGTCAGGTGGGGCGCGTGGCGGCGAGCCCCGTAGACCACCACGACGACGTCCTCCCCCCCGGCGTCCGCCTCCGCCACGAACCCCCAGCACGGCACCTGGTCGGTCGAGATGCGGTCGTGCGCGAGCTGTGCCAGGACGGTGTGGCGCTCCTCGTCGGTGGCCGGCAGGTCCGGCAGCGTCACGAGGGCTGTGCGCTCCGGCCCGGGCAGCACCACGGTCGGCGGCAGCGGCCGACCCTTCTGCCGCACGAGGTCGAGCGCCGCCTGCTGACAGACGTACCGGAGCTCCTCGAACTGCACCTCTGCCTCCCGATCGCCGTGGTTCGCTACACGCTCGTGGTCGCACCCTCGGAGGCGGAGGTCACGGTCCGGGCGTACTTCGCGAGCACCCCCCGCGTGTAGCGCGGGGGCAGCGGCGTCCACGCGGACCGTCGACGGGCCACCTCGGCGTCGTCGACGAGCAGATCGATCGAGCGGGCCGGGACGTCGATCCGGACCCGGTCGCCCTCCTGCACCATGGCGATCGGTCCACCGTCGGTCGCCTCAGGGGCGACGTGGCCGATGCAGAAGCCGTGCGTCGCACCGGAGAACCGGCCGTCGGTGAGCAGCGCCACCGTCGACCCGAGCCCGGCGCCCTTCACCGCCGAGGTCACCGCCAGCATCTCGCGCATCCCGGGGCCGCCCTTGGGGCCCTCGTAGCGGATGACGATGACGTCACCGTCCCGGATCTGCCCGGTGAGCACGGCCGCCATCGCGCCGTCCTCGCCGTCGAAGACCCGTGCCGGTCCCTCGAACTCGTGCTGCTCCGGGGGGATCCCCGCGACCTTCACCACCGCGCCGTCGGGCGCCAGGGACCCGCGGAGGATCGCCAGGCCACCGTCGGCGTGGATCGGGTCGGACAGCTCGCGCACCACCTCGCCGTCGGGGGCGGGCACGTCCATCGCCTCGAGTTCCTCGCCGATCGAGCGGCCGGAGACGGTCAGCGCCTCACCGTGCAACAGCCCCGCATCGAGCAACTCCTTGAGGACCACCGGGATCCCGCCGATGCGGTCGAGGTCGGTCATCACGAACCGGCCGCCCGGCTTGGTGTCCGCGATGTGCGGCACCCGCCGCCCGATGCGGTCGAAGTCGTCGAGCGCCAGCGGCACCTCGGCCTCGCGGGCGATCGCCAGCAGGTGCAGCACCGCGTTGGTCGAGCCGCCGACGGCCATGACGACCGCGATCGCGTTCTCCAGGGCGTCGCGGGTGACGATGCGGCGTGCCGACAGGCCGGTCTCGAGCAGCCCGAGGACCGCCTCACCGGAGCGGCGAGCGAAGTGGTCGCGGCGCGGGTCGGGCGCCGGCGGGGTGGACGAGCCGAGCAGCGCCATGCCCATCGCCTCGATCGCCGAGGCCATCGTGTTGGCCGTGAACATCCCCCCGCAGGCACCTTCGGACGGGCAGGCGGCCCGCTCGATCGCCGTGAGCTCCGCATCGTCGATCGTGCCGCGTCCGCGGGCGCCGACGGCCTCGAAGACGTCCTGGATGGTGATGTCGCGTCCCGCGTGGCGGCCGGGCAGGATCGAGCCGGCGTAGAGGAACACGCTCGGGACGTCCAGCCGGACGGCGGCCATGACCATGCCGGGTAGCGACTTGTCGCACCCGGCGAAGGTGACCATCCCGTCCAGCCGTTCGGCGTGCATCACCGTCTCCACCGAGTCGGCGATCACCTCGCGGGACACGAGCGAGGCGCGCATGCCCTCGTGGCCCATCGAGATGCCGTCGGAGACCGCGATGGTGCCGAACTCGATCGGGAACCCGCCGGCGTCACGAACGCCTTGCTTCGCCTGCTTGGCGAGCCGGTCGAGCGGGAGGTTGCAGGGGGTGACCTCGTTCCACGACGAGGCGATGCCGACCTGCGGCTTGCCCCAGTCGTCGTCGGTCATCCCGATCGCGCGCAGCATGGCGCGGGCCGGGGCGCGCTCGTAGCCCTCGGTGACGTCGCGGCTGCGGTGTCTCGGGTCGGCCATCGTCGGTGCTCCTGTCGGCTGCCGGTCGCACGGTAGGGCAGCCGTGCCGGGACCGGGAACCGGACCCGCGCGCGCCGTTCGCTAGCGTCCATGCCTGCGCCGGGGTCGCGAGAGCCGACGGCGGGAAGGAACCGAGGTGGAGGACCACATGGCCGACGTCGGGGCACGGCTCCGGGCCGGTGAGACCCTCGCGCCGGCCGACCTCGAGCCCTTCGCCTCGGACGCGGACGTGTTCGGCGGGAAGACGCTCGGGCTCGTCTGGGACGGGTTGGCACTCGACCGGGTGACCGCCCACCTCGACTGCGACGAGCGTCACCACCAGCCGTACGGCATCGTCCACGGCGGGGTCTGGTGCGCGGTCGTGGAGTCGCTCGCCTCGCTCGGCGCAGCGCTGCGAGCGGTCGCCGCGGGTGGCGTGGTCGTCGGGGTGTCGAACAGCACCGACTTCCTGCGGCCGCACCGGACGGGCCGGGTCGACGCCGTCGGGGAGCCGCTGCACGTCGGTCGGACGCAGCAGCTGTGGCAGGTCGTGCTGACCCGCGCCGAGGACGGCAAGGTCGTGGCCCGTGGACAGGTCCGCCTGCAACAGCTCCCCGCCGACCGCGAGCTGGCGGGCCGGGCGCCGGGCGCACCCAGCGGCGGCGATCCGACCTGAGCGGCGGCCCGCACCGGAGGAGTCGGACATGAAGGTCGATGCGGTCACGTACGGGCACCCGCTGGCGGCGACGGGGGCGGAGGCAGCCGCCGCGCAGGCTCGCGGCTACGACGGGTGGTTCGTCTCCGAGACGACCCACGACCCGCTGCTCGCGTGCGTCGCGGCCGGGCTCGCCACCGAGGGGTTGGAGATCGGCACGGCGATCGCGGTCGCGTTCCCCCGCAGCCCGATGCACGTCGCCTACGCCGCCCACGACCTGCAGGCCCTGACGGGTGGACGCTTCGTCCTCGGGCTCGGCACACAGATCCGGCCGCACGTCGAGCGACGCTTCAGCGCCACCTGGTCCAAGCCGGCGGCGCGGATGCGCGAGTACGTCCAGGCGCTGCGCGCGATCTGGCATGCCTGGGCGACGGGGGAGCGGCTCGCGTTCGAGGGCGAGTTCTACCGGCACACCCTGATGACCCCGTTCTTCACCCCCGACGAGCACGGCCACGGGCCGCCGGCGGTCTGGCTCGCGGCGGTCGGCCCCCGGATGACCGAGGTGACCGGTGAGGTCGCGGACGGCCTGCTGTGCCACGGCTTCAGCACCGCGCGGTACCTCGAGGAGGTCACCCTGCCGCGGCTCGCCGCCGGGGCCACGACGGCCGGTCGCGATCGTCGCGACGTGGAGGTGGTCCAGCCCGTCTTCGTCGTCACCGGCGACACCGACGAGCAGCGTGCGGCGGCCGAGGCGATGGTGAAGGGCCAGCTCGCCTTCTACGGGTCGACCCCGGCGTACCGCGGGGTGCTCGACCTGCACGGTTGGGGTGAGCTCCACGAGGAACTGCACCGCCGGTCGCGTGCCGACGAGTGGACCAGCATGCCCGACCTGATCGACGAGGAGGTCCTGCGCACCTTCGCCGTCGTGGCGGACCCGCCCGACGTCGGCGCGGCGATCCGCGAGCGGTACGGCCAACTGGTGGATCGCGTCAGCCTCGCGACCAGCTACGCGTTCGGCGAGGACGGCTGGCAGGCGCTGCTCGCGGACCTGCGGCGCGACTGACCGATGGCCGCACGGGGGGCGGCGGCGAGCGTGCTGGCGGCCGCGGTGCTGTGGGGCACGATCGGCACCGCGCAGGAGCTCGGAGCCCCCGATGCGGCCCCGCCGACGGTGGCCGCGTTGCGCAGCCTGGCCGGCGGGGCGCTGCTCGTGGTGGTCGTCGTCGCGGCGCGGCGGTGGCACCAGCTGGTGGCGGTGCTGCGTCACACCCCGGGCCCGTTCGCGGTCGCGGCCGTGGCGATCACGACCTTCCAGCTCGGCTACTTCGCGGGGATCCGCCTCGGCGGGGTCGCGATCGGCACCCTGGTCGCGATCGGCAGCTCGCCCGCCTTCGCCGGATCGTTCGCGTGGGCGCTCGGTCGCCCCCCCGGCGTCCGCTGGGTGGTGGGCACGGCCGCGACCGTCGCCGGCGCGGCGGCCCTGCTGCTCGGTGGTGGCGCGGCGGGCACGACCCCCCTCGGTCTCGTGGCGTCCCTGCTGGCGGGGGCCTCGTTCGCCACCTACGCGCTGGCGTCGAAGCGGCTGCTCGAGCGGGGCATGGCGGGGATCCCGGTGATGGCGGCGGTCTTCACCACCTCGGGGCTGGTGCTGCTGCCCGCGGTCGTGGTGGCCGACGCCACGTGGATCGCGACCCCGCCCGGCGCCGCCGCCGTCGCCTGGATGGCGGTCGCCGGCACCGCGGCCGCCTACACCCTCTTCGCGCGGGGGCTCGACGGGGTCGACGCACCGACCGCCACCACCCTCAGCCTCGCCGAGCCGTTGACCGCGGCGCTGCTCGCCGTCACGGTGCTCGGCGAGCGGCTGGTGGGCTGGTCGGCGGTCGGTGCAGGGCTCCTGACGGTCGGGCTCGTCGTCGTGGCTGTCCTGCCGGGCACGCCGGGCCGGCCGGCGCGGAGCCGACCGGGCTAGGCTCGGGCCTGCCACGGAAGAGGGAGCGGGGCATGGTCACGGTCGGGGTCGACCTCGGTGGTACCAACGTCTACGCCGTCGTGCTCGACGGGGACCAGGTGCGCGGACGGGCGAAGCTGCGGACCCCCGTGACCGGTGATCGCGGCGACGTCGTCGCGGTGATCGGCGCGGCGATCAAGGACGCGATCGCGGCGTCCGAGGGGGTCAAGGACAAGCACGTCACGGCCGTCGGTATCGGTACCCCCGGGGTCGTGATCGAGGGCACCGTCGGCGGGGCGGCCAACGTGCCCGGGTTCGTGGAGCGCTTCTCCATCACGCAGGCCGTCGGTGAGATGTCCGGGTACCCGGTCCACGTCACCAACGACGTCACCGCGGCCGCGATCGGGGAGCACCGGTTGGGCGCGGGCCAGGGCGTCGACCACCTGCTCGCGGTGTTCGTCGGCACCGGCGTCGGCGGCGGTCTGATCCTGGGAGGCCGGCCGTACGAAGGTGGCTCCGGCGGGGCCGGGGAGTTCGGCCACATGGTGGTGCGCCAGGGGGGCGCGACCGCGCCCGGCAGCCCCCGGGGCAGCGTCGAGGCGTACGCCGGGCGCCGCGCGATCGAGCTCGCTGCGCAGCGGGCCCGCTCGGCCGGGACCCCGACGATCCTCTTCGACGTGATGGCGGAGAAGGGCAAGCCGAGGGTGACCTCCGGGGTCCTCAAGGAGGCCTACGACCGCGGGGACCCGCTGGTCGCCGACCTGATCGACGACGCGATCGAGGCCCTCGGGGCAGGGGTCGCGTCCGCGGTGAACCTCCTGGACGTCGATCGGGTGGTGCTCGGTGGCGGCCTCGCCGACAAGTTCGGTCCCCGTTTCCGCGCCCGCGTCGACGCCGCGATGCGCCCGAACCTGTTCCTGTTCCCGCCCCGGGTCGAGCTCGTCGGCGCGGCGCTGGGCGACGAGGGCGGTGCCATCGGCGCGGCCCTGCTCGCCTCCGAGGGCGGCTGAGGGCGCCTGAGGGACCCGGCGGGGCGTCGGTGGGCCCCATCGGGCGGCGCGACGCCGGGGCCGGCCAGGTTGGTCCGAGGGGTCCCGAGCTGGCACGCTGCCGGGTGACCCGGTGGTCGCGCCGGGGCCACTCGCCGAAGGAGTTCGTCCGTGTCCCACCTCGACCACGCCCGGACCCTGGTCGCCGCGCTCGACGACGCGGTCGCGACCGCCACGTCCCACCTCGCGGCCGCCTGCGCGTCCGATGGCCGGATCAGCACCGCGCTGATCGACGAGCAGCAGTCGGTGGCCTACGACCTCGCCTCCGTGGCATCGGCGGTCGCGTCGGCTCGGCACCTGCTCGACTGGGGGGAGCGAGGCGAGACCGAGGCCCTGCTGGCGCTGGTCCACGCCGCCGACGTGGCCGTCGACCTCAAGGCCCGGGCGAGCGGGCGCGAGGCGGCCTGGGGACTGCCCGCCGACCTGCTGGTGGGTGAGGCGGAGGCGATCGCCGCGGGCCGCGACCCCGGCGTGCTCGACGACCTCGCGGCGCGCGTCCTCGCCACGGGCGAGGCCGGTGCCCGGCACCTGCCCGAGGACCTCGAGATGGTCCGGCAGACCTTCCGGCGCTTCGCCGAGGAGAAGGTCGCGCCGATCGCGGAGCATGTGCACCGCCAGGACGACGACATCCCGGAGGACGTCATCAAGGGGCTCGCGGAGCTCGGCTGCTTCGCGCTGTCGATCCCGGAGGAGCACGGCGGGTTCGCCTCGGGCGGCGAGGACGAGCTGCTCAACATGGTGCTGGTCACCGAGGAGCTCTCGCGTGGCTCCCTCGGCGTCGCCGGGTCGCTGATCACCCGGCCGGAGATCATCGGCACCGCGATCCTCAAGGGCGGCACCGAGGAGCAGAAGGCCCGGTGGCTGCCCGCGATCGCCGCCGGCGAGAAGATGTGCGGGGTCGCCGTCACCGAGCCCGACTACGGCTCGGACGTCGCCGGGGTCAAGGCCACGGCGCGCCGCGACGGGGACGACTGGGTCATCGACGGCGTCAAGACGTGGTGCACCTTCGCGGGTCGCGCCGAGTACCTGTTGGTGCTCGCGCGGACCGACCCGGACCGCAGCCTCGGGCACCGTGGCCTCAGCCTGTTCGTGGTCGAGAAGCCGTCGTTCACCGGCCACGAGTGGCGCACGGAACAGCCCGGCGGTGGCCTCATGGACGCGCGTGCCATCCCCACGATCGGCTACCGCGGGATGCACTCGTTCGAGGTGTCGTTCGAGAACTGGCGGGTGCCCCACACCGACCTGATCGGGATGGACGACGGCCTCGGGCGCGGCTTCTACCTGCAGATGCAGGCCTTCGCCAACGCCCGGCTGCAGACCGCGGCTCGGGCGCTCGGCGTCATGCAGGCCGCGCTCGAGGAGGCCGTGACCTACACCAAGCAACGTCACGTCTTCGGCACCCCGCTCGCCGACTACGAGCTCAGCCGCGCCAAGATCGCCCGGATGGCCGCGCTGATCGCGGCGTGCCGGGTGTTCTCCTTCGACGTCGCCCGCGGGTTGGCACGCGGCGACGAGGAGGCCCAGCTGGCCGCGTCGCAGGTGAAGCAGCTCAGCTGCCGCGTGAGCGAGTGGGTCACGCGTGAGGCCCAGCAGTTGCACGGCGGCTACGGCTACGCCGAGGAGTACGCGGTGTCGCGGCTGTTCGTCGACGCCCGGGTGCTGTCGATCTTCGAGGGCGCCGACGAGGTGCTGGCGCTGCGGGTGATCGCCCGCACGCTCCTCGCGGACGCGCTGCAGGGCTGACCGGCGGCTGCGGTCGACCGGCCATCACCCGCCGGTCGCAGGCGCGTCGCCGCACGGCCTAGCCTCACCCAACCGCGACGCCGCGGGCGGTTGGGGGGTGGTGCGTGCTCGAGCTCCGGAACCTGCGACGGTCGTTCGGTGACGTCGTCGCCCTCGACGGCCTGAGCTTCGAGGTCGCGCCCGGCGAGCTGTGCGGCTTCCTCGGCCCCAACGGCGCCGGCAAGACCACCGCGATGCGGTGCGCGGTCGGGGTCACGGCGGCCGACGCCGGCGAGGTGCGTTGGCGCGGCCAGCCGATCGACCTCGCCGTGCGTCGCCGGACCGGCTACATGCCGGAGGAGCGGGGGCTCTACCCCCGGATGCGGGTGCACGAGCAGCTGGTCTACGTCGCCCGGCTGCGCGACGTCGATGCCGAGGTGGCCGCCCGCAACGCCGACCGGTGGATCGACCGGCTGGGCATCGGCGAGCGGCGCGACGATCCGGTCGAGCAGCTGTCGCTCGGCAACCAGCAGCGCGTGCAGCTGGCGGCAGCGCTCGTGCACGACCCGGAGCTGCTGATCCTGGACGAGCCCTTCTCCGGCCTGGACCCGCTGGCGACCGACGTCATGAGCGAGGTCCTGCGCGAGCAGGCCGACGCCGGGGTCGCGGTCGTGTTCTCCTCCCACCAGCTCGACCTCGTCGAGGACCTGTGCCGCACGGTCGCGGTCGTGGCGCGGGGCCGGCTGGTCCTGGACGGCGAGGTGGCGGCACTGAAGGCGGCGGGCGGACGGCGGCTGCGCGTCGCGACGGACGGCGACGACGACTGGACGGCCCGGCTGCCCGCCGGCGCCGCGGTGGTCAGCCGCCGCGACGCGACCGTGACCGTCGCGCTGCCCCCGACGCTGGATCCTGGCGCCGTGCTCGACGTCGCGCGGCGGAGCGGGCGGCTGGTCGACGTCCACCTCGACCAGCCCCGGCTCTCCGAGCTGTTCCGGACGGCGGTCGCCGACCGGCCGGATCTGGCCGCCGAGCTCACGGAGGTCGACCGATGAGCGCGTGGCAGACGGTGCGGTTGATCGCAGGCCGGGAGGTCCGGCAGCGCCTGCGCTCGCGGATGTTCGTCGGCACGACCCTGGCCCTGAGCGCGCTGCTGGTCCTCGGCGCGCTGGGCCCGGCGCTCCTCGGTGCGTTCGAGCGCACACCGGACGACGAACCGGTGGCCGCGGACCCCGTGCGGGTGGCGGTGGTCGGCTCGCTCGCCCCGGCCGAGACCGCGGCGCTCGAAGCGACGCTCGGACCGCTCACGACCGTCCCCGCGGCGAACGAGGCCGCGGTCGTGTCGGCACTGGAGGAGGAGACCGCAGACCTCGGCATCATCGTCGGTGATCGGGTCCTGACCCCACCCGCCACGGGGATGTTCGCCGTCGGCACCGGCCGCGCCTTTCAGGCGGCCGAGACGCTCGCGCTCACCGAGGTGTTGGACGCCGTGGGCGCGTCGGGCTCGGCTGCGGCGGTGCTCGGGGTCGAGCCGCTCCCCGTCGAGGTGATCGGCGAGGACGACCAGGCGCTGCAGGCCGCTCGCCTCATCGCCGCCAACCTCGCGGTCGTGTTCATCTTCGCGATGCTGATGTTCTACGCCTCGATGATCGTCAACGGCATCATCGAGGAGAAGGGCAGTCGAGTCGTCGAACTCCTCGTCGAGGCGGTGCCGATCCGCCAGCTGCTGGCGGGCAAGGTGGTCGGGCTCGGCACGATCGCGCTCGGCCAGATGTTCGTGCTGTTCGTCCCGGCGACGACCGTGCTGGTGCTCGCCAACCGCGATCTCATCCCCCCGGGCATCGGTGGGATGCTGGCGATCATCGGGCTGTGGTTCGCGCTGGGGTACGCGCTCTACACGTTGATCTCGGCTGGGCTCGGGGCGCTGGTGTCGCGTCCCGAGGAGGCGCAGGCGGTGCTCACGCCGGCGTCGCTCCTCGCCCTCGTCGGCTACGTGGTCGGCTTCGCGGCCATCCAGGCGCCGGACGCATCCTTCGCGGTCGTCGCCGGCTGGGTGCCCTTCAGCGCTCCGTTCGTGCTCCCCGTCCGTCAGCTCGTCGGGGAGCCGACCTCGCTGGAGGTGGCTGGCGCCCTCGTGCTCGTCCTCCTCGCCATCGCCGTCGTCGCCCTCCTGGCGGCACGGATCTACGAGGGCGGGATCCTGCGGGTCGGCGCACGGGTCGGGATCCGCGACGCCTGGCGCGGCTCGTCGCGCTGAGGCGGGTGGCGGACCTCCGCGCCGTGGTCCGACGGCCGGGCCGGGTCAGCCCCGGAAGCAGCCGTCGAGGACCGGGTCCTCCGCCAGCATCGCGGCGACCTCGTCGACCCGCTCGCCCTCCGACAGGACGGTGTGGAAGTCGGTCTTGAGTTCCGGGGCGCGTGCCACCGCCGCCAGCCACGTCGCCCGGTCGAAGGGATCGGCCCGGACGGTGTCCCAGAAGCCGGCGCGGTCGAGGACCCCGGCGATCCGCTGCGTGCCCTGCCCCTGGAGCCGGCTGACCACGTAGGTGGCGACGCCCACCTGGAGACCGTGCAGGTAGCGGCCGGGAACCAGCTCGTCCAACGCATGGCTGATGAGGTGCTCGCTGCCGCTGGCGGGCCGGGAGGAGCCACAGATCTCCATGGCGATGCCGTTGAGCAGCAGGGCCGTCGCGAGCAGCCGGATGCCCTCCGGGTCACGGGTGGGCGCCGCCGTGAACTGCATCACCGTCGCATCCGACAGCAGGGCAGCCAGGTCGTTCACCGGGGTGCCGGTGGCGTGGAACGCGAGCTTCCAGTCGTGGACGGCGGTGATCTTCGCCACCAGGTCGCCGACCCCCGAGTGCCACAGGGGCAGGGGGGCCGAACGGCACACCGCCGTGTCGACCACGACGCCGTAGGGCAACCGGCTCGGCAGCGACCGGCGCCGTCCGGCCACCGTCAGGCTCGCTCCCGGACTCGAGAAGCCGTCGTTGGACAGTGACGTCGGCACCGCGAAGTACGGCTTGCGGGCCAGGAACGCCACGTACTTCGCCGTGTCCAGCGCCTTGCCGCCGCCGAGGCCGATGACCGCGTCGCAGCGTGCTGGCAGCGCGACGAACGCGTCGGTGGCGACCTCGAGCGAGGCGTCGGTGACCGGCACCTCGGTGACCGGCGTGACGTCGTGTTCGACCAGACTGCGGCGGCCACGGTCGATGAGCTCGGGGACCATGCCGGCGCTGATCAGCAGCGCCGGGGCGCGGAAGCCCGGCCGGTGCACGTAGAGGCCGAGTCGATCGAGCGCTCCCGGCTTGATGCGGACGAGCGTGGGCACGTCGATGCTGCTCGGCAGGCTCATCCTCGGTGCCCCGCCTCCTCGTCGGGGTGCGGAGTCGCCACCCCGGTCGTGTCCCCTCTTGCCAGGAGCCCGTCGACGACCTCGGACCACCGGGCGAAGGGCTGGTAGGGCTGGCCCTCCTCGTCCAGGGCAGCGGCGAGGTCACCCCGGGCGTAGCGCCACGTCGGCGCGACCAACCGGGCTGCCGCGAGATCCGGGTCGCCGTCCCCCGCGAAGGCGACGGTCGGCACCCGGCGGAGCGCGTCGCGGACGACCGCGGCCTTGTCGACCCCGAGCTCGTGCGAGCGGAACCGCGGGTCGTCGGGCCGGCGCATCCGCAGCCCACCACCCGGCACGAATTCGCCGGGGTTGGCGTGGACCTCCAGGTCGACGCCAGCACTCCCGAGCAGCCGCTCGATGTACCAGCCGCAGCCCGCGGACACGACCGCGACCTCCCAGCCGCCGTCGCGGAGCCGTCCGACATGCTCCGCGAGGTCGGGTTGCAGCCCCATGTCGTGGGCGAGCTCCAGCAGGGCCTGCTCGTCGACCGCCCGGATGCTGGCGAAGATCGCGGCCAGCGCATCGAAGTGCGTGGTCCGCCCGGCGCGGTAGTCCGCCCAGTGGTCGGGCAGGTCGGGGGGCGCCAACCGGCCGACGGCGAGCTGGTAGAAGTCCCGCTCGGTCAGGGTCCCGTCGAAGTCGGTGACCAGCAGCGCGGCGCTCACCGGCCCAGGAAGACCGGTGCCCGGCGTTCCCGGGCGGCGGCCAGCCCTTCCACCAGGTCCTCCGTGCCGTAGCTGACCGCCTGGGCCTGCGCCTCCGCGAGCAGGGCGGCCTCGAGGTCGCGGTGCTCCACCTCGGCGAGGTTGGCCTTCAGCTGGCGGACGACGACCGGGGAGGTGGCCGCGATCTGCCGCGCCAACGCCAGCGCCTCCGCCAGCACGTCGTCGGCCGGGGGAGCGGCCAGCGCGAGGCCCTCGGCCGCGGCCTGCGCACCGGTCACCAGCGCTCCGGTGTAGAGCCAGGCCGCCGCTCGCTGGGTACCGAGGATGCGGGGCAGGAACCAGCTGCCGCCCATCCCCGGGTGCAGCCCGAGGCGGGCGAAGTTGAGCCCGACCTTCGCCTCCGCGGCGACGATCCGCAGGTCGCAGGCCAACGCGACGCAGAGTCCCGCGCCGATCGCGTGCCCGTTGACCGCGGCGATCGAGGGCACGGGCAACGAGCGGATCGACAGGAAGCGACGGTAGAAGGCCTGCATGAAGTCGGTGGCGTCGAACCCGTCGGTGCGGGTCCGCTGCCCCAGGTCCTCGAGCATCCCGAGGTCTCCGCCGCCGGAGAAGGCCGGCGGCGCGCCCGTGAGGACGACGACCCGCAGCGCCGGGTCCTCGGCGAGCTCGGCCGCGCGGGCGGCGAGAGCGTCACCCATCGCCTCGGTCATGGCGTTGCGGCGCTCGGGGTCGTCGAGCGTGAGCACGACGACCCCGTCGTCCCCGCGTTCCAAGCGGACCGGCATCGGTCGACCTCCTCGGCGGACGGGTCAGCAGACCTCGAGGATGCCCGCGTCGATCAGGTTCTGGAGCTCCTCGAGTCCCTCCTCGCCGAGGAACTCCTCGATCTCGTCCAGTTCCTCCTGCGTGATGCAGTCGGTGTCGCCCTCGTCGCCGAACCCGTCGTCGTCCTCGCCGAACCCGTCTTCCTCGTCCTCGAACCCGTCGTCCTCGAACCCGTCGCCCTCGTCCTCGAGCCCGTCGTCCTCGAGCCCGTCGTCCTCGAAGCCGTCGTCCTCGAAGCCGTCGTCCTCGAAGCCGTCGTCCTCGAACCCGTCGTCGAAGCCGTCGTCCTCGAACCCACCGCCGAAGAAGGCGCCGACCAGGCTGAAGACGTCGAGCGTGGTGGCCTCGTCCGGTTCGGCGACCGAGCCGGTGAACTCCTCCATCGCGACGATCAGCCACAGCTCGCCGTCGAGCTCCATCTCCTCGTCGAGGGTGGTGAGGTCGATCGCGAGCTGACGGAGCTCGCCCTCCGCGATCCAGGCATCGAGGCTGACGACCGCGTCGTCGTCCAGGTCCGAGGTCAGGTCCCCGCCACCCGCCTCCTCGACCAACCCGCCGTCGTCGACCTCGGCGGCCACGTCGTCGAGGTAGCGGCGTAGCGACGCGCCGTCGGTGGTGGCGCGGACCCGCTCACCGAGCTCGTCGCTGTCCATGCTCGTGACCGTCACGTCCTGCTCGATGAACGTGGACGTGCGTTCGGCGATCCGTTCCGCGGCGGCCTGGTCGGCCTCCTCGGTCTCCTCCTGCGGCGACGTCCCGGCGAGCGCCAGCAGCTGCTCGATACCCGTCAGCTCGATCCAGCGGGACTCGGCGAGCGCTCGGCCGGCCTCGCCGACGCCCATCATGTCCGCCGCCTCGACCAGCTCGTCGATGTCGTCCTGGGCCAGCAGCTCCTCGTCCGACGCCTCGCGCAGCGACTGCAGGTCGACACGGACGAAGTACCGCTGGTCCTCGGTGACGCGGACCTCGAGGACGTCGCCGCCGTCGAGCCCCACGCGAGCCTCGAAGCTGCCCGTCTCCGGGTCGTCCAGGTTCGCGATCGTCGCGAACACCCGCCCGTCGAGCAGCAGGTCGAGGTCCTCCTGCGTCATGTCACCGTCGGTGAGCAGCGCCCGCTGGCCGGCTTCGTCGGCCTCGAGCCGCAGCTCGAGGGCGATGCCCTGCCACTCGCCGATGGCCTCGACCGCCTCGCGCAACGACCCCTCGGGATCCTCGGCGACCTGGTCGGCCTCGTTGCCGCCACAGGCGGCGACGAGGACGAGCAGCAGGGCGATGGTGAACGTCCCGAGACGGGACGAGCGGGAAGGATGGCAGCGCATGACGCACCCCGGGGAGTCGATGCCCGCACCCTAGCCTCGGTCGGGACCCGGTGGCGCACGCGGGCGGGATGGACACGCCGGCCCGCCGACCGGTACCGTCCGCGGCGAGCAACGGCGCTCCCGAGACCCGACGGGGCGCCGTTGTCGCGTTCCTGGCCGCCACGGTTCCGAGCGCCTCTGCGCGTCCCGGCGGCCCGCGCGTCCGCACGGGTCCCGGTCCTTGCCCCGACCGGCGTCCGGGCCCCGCGCCCGGCCGAGTAGGAGACGCAACGTGACCTCCGCCGCCCCTCACCCCAAGCACCTCGGCGCTCACCGCGGCGGTCCGGCTGGCCACGACCCGCGCGGCGAGCGGGACGCCTGCGGCATCGGGTTCGTCGCCCACGTCGACGGCCGGCCGCGTCGCAGCATCGTCCGGATGGCGCTCGACGGCCTCGCGGGTGTCAAGCACCGGGGCGCGGTCGCGGCCGACGCCAAGAGCGGCGACGGTGCCGGGCTGCTCACCCAGGTCCCGAGGGAGCTCGTCGCGGCCTGGGCAGCGGACGCCGGTGTCGTCGACGTGGACCCGGAGCGGCTCGGTCTCGCGTTCCTGTTCCTCGAGCCGGGGGACGGCGCGGACGCCCGCGCGGGTCGCGAGGCGACCCGAGACGCGCTGGCCGCCGCGTGCGAGGCGGAGGGCCTGCGGTTCGTCGCCTGGCGCGAGGTCCCGGTCCACCCCGACGCGATCGGCGCGATCGCGCTGGCGGCGCGACCGGCGCTGTGCCAGGCCATCATGGAGCATCCGGAGGGGCTCGACGAGCGCGAGGCCGAGCGCCGCGCCTACCGCGTGCGGCGGCGCACGCGCCGCGCCTGCGAGGCCGCAGGGGCCCGCTTCTACGCCGCCAGCTGCTCGTTCCGCACGGTGACCTACAAGGCGATGGCGGACGCCGACCAGCTCGACCGGTTCTACCTCGACCTGCAGGACGAGCGGTTCACCTCCGCGCTGGCCGTGTTCCACTCGCGGTTCTCCACCAACACGCTGCCGAGCTGGGAGCGCGCCCAGCCCTTCCGGCTGCTGTGCCACAACGGCGAGATCAACACGATCAACGGCAACCACCACCTGATGCGGGCGCGGGAGGGGCAGCTGACGGCCGGGCAGATGTCGGTCGACGGGGTCGACTGGACCACCCCGGAGCTGCTGCACCCGTTGATCGACGACCACCAGTCGGACTCCTCCAAGCTCGACAGCGCGCTCGAGCTGCTGGTCCGCGGTGGACGTGACATCCGGCACGCCCAGGCGATGCTCGTCCCGCAGGTGTGGGAGGGCGCGCGCGACCTCGAACCGGAGATCCGGGACTTCTACCGCTACCACGCCGCGCTGGTCGAGCCGTGGGACGGGCCGGCCGGGCTGATCTTCACCGACGGGCGCCGCGTCGGCGCGACCCTGGACCGCAACGGGCTGCGCCCGCTGCGCTACCACGTCTGCGAGGACGGCGTCGTCGTGGCCTCCTCCGAGGTCGGTGCCGTCACCACCTCGCTGCCGACCGACGACCCCGACCATCACGGGCAGGTGCGGCGCGAGCGGCTCGGACCCGGCCAGATGCTCTGCGTCGACCCGGACGAGGGCGGGCTGCAGGAGGACCGGGAGATCAAGCTCGGCCTCGGACGCAACGCCGCCTACGGCACCTGGCTCGGCGAGCACCTGCGTCCGATGCGCGCCGGGCAGCCGATCGAGGGCGTCCCCGCCGACGTGCGGCAGCGCCAGCTCGCGTTCGGCTTCACCAAGGAGGAGATCATCTCGATCCTCCGGCCGATGGCGACGCAGGGCAAGGAGACCATCTCCTCGATGGGGGACGACACCCCGATCGAGCCGCTGTCGCTGGTCCGCCGGCCGGTCTCGCACTTCCTCAAGCAGCGCTTCGCGCAGGTCACCAACCCACCGATCGACCACTACCGCGAATCCGAGGTCATGAGCCTGCGGACGCTGCTCGGTCCACGCGCCTCGATCCTGACCGAGCGCCCCGAGGCCGCGCGCCTCGTCGAACTCGGCTCGTTCTTCCTCTATCCCGATGGCCTGCAGCGCATCGTGCTCGCTCCCGACCTGCCCTTCGCCGTGCAGGCGATCGACGCGACCTTCCTGGTCGCCGACGGACCCGACGGCCTGGGCACCGCGCTCGTGCGTCTCGGCGACGAGGCGGTCGCCCACGTCGAGGCCGGCGCCGGCATCGTCGTGGTCTCCGACGTCGGCGTCGACGAGGAGCGTTGCCGCGTCCCGATCCTGCTCGCGGTCGGCGCCGTCCACCAGCGGCTGCTCGCGGCGAACCTGCGGTCCCGCACGTCGCTCGTGGCGGAGACCGACGAGGCCCGCGAGACCCACGACGCCGCCACGCTGCTCGGCTACGGCGCGGACGTCCTGGTCCCGAGGTTGGTGCTCCAGACCATCGCGGACCTCGCGGACGAGGGCCGGATCGGCGGGGACAGCCCGCCGTCGTCGGTCGCGCAGGAGCGCTACCGCAACGCGATCGAGGACGGGGTCCTCAAGATCATGTCGAAGATGGGCATCTCGGTCCTGGACAGCTACCGCTCCGCGCAGATCTTCGAGGCGCTGGGGCTCGGGCCGGACGTCATCGACCTCGCGTTGACCGGGACCGTCTCGACGCTCGGCGGGGTCACGCTGGCCGACCTCGGGGCGGAGGTGCTCGCGCAGCACGCGGAGGCGTTCCCGCCAGCGCTCGAGGGCCGGCTCGAGGAGCTGCCCGACCTGCCGAGCCCCGGCATCATCAAGTGGAAGCAGGGTGGGGAGTTCCACGACATGAGCAAGCCGGTCGTGGACGCGCTCCACGACGTGCTCGGCCTGGGCAAGCGGGCGAGGACCGCTCCGTTCACCCTCGACGGGGTGGGAGCGCAGGACGTCGACGGCCGGACCGCGGCGCTCCTGCGCACGGCCGCCGAAGAGGGACGGTGGGACCTCTACGAGCGGTTCAGCGCGACCGTCCGGGCTCGTCCCCCCGCCTATCCGCGGGACTTCCTCGCCCCGATCGCCGACGGACCGGGGCTCCCGCTCGACGCGGTCGAGCCGGTGGAGGCGATCACCCGGCGGTTCTCGACGGGAGCGATGTCGCACGGGGCGTTGTCCGCCGAAGCGCACGAGACGCTCGCGGCGGCCCTCAACCTGATCGGTGGTCGCGCCAACTCCGGCGAGGGCGGGGAAGACCCGGCGCGGTTCCGCACGCGGTGGTCCGACCACGACCTCGACTGCCGCATGAAGCAGGTTGCTTCGGGCAGGTTCGGGGTGACCCCGGAGTACCTCGCCAACGCCCACCTGTTGCAGATCAAGATCGCGCAGGGATCCAAGCCGGGGGAGGGCGGGCAGATCCCCGGCCACAAGGTCACCGA
This sequence comes from Nitriliruptoraceae bacterium, assembly GCA_007133465.1. Classification (GTDB taxonomy): domain Bacteria; phylum Actinomycetota; class Nitriliruptoria; order Nitriliruptorales; family Nitriliruptoraceae; genus SLMP01. The sequence goes on from SLMP01000050.1 coordinate 27,461, forward strand.
CGAGATCGCCCGGCTGCGGCACACCACGCCCGGGGTGACGCTCATCAGCCCGCCGCCCCACCACGACATCTACTCGATCGAGGACCTCGCCCAGCTGATCTTCGACCTCAAGCAGGTCAACCCGGAGGCGCGGGTCGACGTCAAGCTCGTCGCCGCGGCCGGGATCGGCACGATCGCCGCGGGGGTGGCGAAGGCCCTGGCCGACTCGATCCACATCTCCGGCAACGACGGGGGCACGGGCGCGTCGCCGTTGTCGTCGATCCAGCACGCCGGCCTGCCCTGGGAGCTCGGTCTCGCCGAGGTGCAGCAGGCGCTGCGGGTCAACGGCCTGCGCGGTCGGGTGGCACTGCGGGTCGACGGCGGGTTCAAGACCGGCCACGACGTGCTGCTCGCCGCGCTGCTGGGGGCGGACGAGTTCTCGTTCGGGACCGCCGCGCTGTTCGCCGAGGGCTGCATCATGGCTCGGGCCTGTCACCGCGACACCTGCCCGGTCGGCATCGCCACCCAGCGCCGTGATCTGCGCGACCGGTTCGTCGGCACCCCCGAGATGGTCGCCGCCTACCTCACGATGGTGGCCGAGGAGGTCCGCCGGGCGCTCGCCTCGCTCGGCCTCGCGTCCCTCGACGAGGCGATCGGCCGCGTCGACCTGCTGGCCCGTCGCGACGGGCTGGCCGGCCGCGCACAGCGCATCGACGTCGCGCCGCTGTTGCACGACCCCGGTGAGGGCGAGCGGCGCTTCGTGGCCCGGGAGCCGATCCAGGACCCGCGTGGCGACCTCGGCGACCGGGTGTTCGAGGACGCACTCGAGACCATCTTCCTCGGCGGGATCACCGAGTTCACCTACGACATCACCAATGCGGACCGCACGGTCGGTGCCCGCATCGGCGGCGCGATCGGCCTGGAGTTCGGCACCGACGCGCCCCCGGGGCTCGCCCGCCTGCGGTTCACGGGGTCCGCGGGGCAGTCGTTCGGGGCGTTCGTGACCGACGGGCTCGAGCTCGTGCTGGACGGGGAGGCGAACGACTACGTCGGCAAGGGCCTCGGCGGGGGTCGCATCGTGATCCGTCCACCGGCCGACGACGCCGGTGATCCCGTCCTGGTCGGCAACACCGTGCTGTACGGCGCCACCGGCGGCGAGCTGTTCGTCGCCGGCCGCGCCGGCGAGCGGTTCGCGGTGCGCAACTCCGGTGCCACCGCGGTGGTCGAGGGCACGGGCGACCACCCCTGTGAGTACATGACGGGGGGAACCGTCGTGATCCTCGGCCCGGCCGGCAACAACCTCGGCGCGGGCATGAGCGGCGGCGAGTGCTTCGTGCACGACCCCACCGGCGAGGTGCTGGCCCGCGTGAACCGCCAGCTCGTCGAGGCCCGTCGGCCCGACGGCCCCCAGGTGGCACGCGTGCGCGAGCTGGTCGAGCGCCACGCGGTGTTGACCGGCTCGGTGCGCGCTGGCCGCCTGCTCGCCGACTGGGACGCCGCGGTGGACGGTTTCTGGCGCGTGGCGCCGAAGACGGCACTGGAACGGGTCGCCTCGGCGGAAGCCGCGGGCGCGACGGTCGACTGAACCGCCGCCCCCCTGGCCGAACGGGCGGGGGCGTCCGGACAGGGGGACGGACGTTCCGCCCTCTCTCGCCGGTTAGTCTTGGAAAACGTTGCAGCATTCGGCTGCCCTCTTCTGCTGCCCTCTTCTTCTGCCTCTCCTCTCCCAACCTGCTCCGCGGAGGTTCCCTTGCGTTCTCGCACCCTGCTCGCGGTCGTCGCCGCGATCGCGTCCATCGGCCTGCTGCTGCCGGCCATCGCCCTCGCCGAACCGCGGACCCTCGCGGAGATCCAGGCCGAACTCGGCGCGACCCAGCAGGAGCGCGAGCACCTCGAGACGCGGATCGCGGAGGCCACCGCCGAGCTCGAGACGCTGCGCGGGCGCATCGCGGAGCTCGAGCTCGAGCGCGAGGGCCTCACCGAGCGGATCGAGGCCCTGCGCGCCGACGTCGCGGAGCTCGAGGAGCTCATCACCTTCCGGGTCCGCGAGTCGTTCAAGCACGGCTCCAGCGTCGACCCCATGGCGGTCTTCCTCGCGAGCGACGACCCGGTGGGGGCACTGTCCCGGGTGGAGATCGTCACCCGGGTGGTCGGCGGCGACCGGGCTCGCACCGAGGAGCTCGTTGCTGCCCGTGCGCTGGTCGACGCCGCCGAGCAGCGGCTCGCGGAGCAAGCGGCGGAGCTCGAAACCTCCCGCAGCCGGCAGGCCGAGGTCGCCGAGCAGCTGCAGGACGACTTCGACGCCGCCACGGCCCTCGAGGCCTCGCTGTCGCAGGAAGCGCGCGAGGAGCGTGACCGCCTCGAGCGTGAGCGCCTCGAGCGTGAGCGGCGGGAACGCGAGGAGCGCGAGCGCCTCGAGCGTGAGGAACAGCAGCGTCGCGAGCGTGAGGCGGCGCGGCAGGCCGAGGCCGAGCGGCAGGCCGAGGGCGCGCGGCAGGCCGAAGCCGAGGTCGCGGCGCAGCGTGAGGCGGAGCCCTCGCGGTCGACAGCGAGCAGCGCGTCGAGCTCGTCCACCGCGTCGCGGTCGTCCTCGAGCTCCTCGGCCGGCTCGGCCAGCACCTCCAGCGGCAGCGCGTCGTCGGGCTCGTCCGGCTCCTCCGGTTCGTCCTCCTCGTCCGGAGGCTCGTCTTCCTCGTCCGGAGGCTCGTCTTCCTCGTCCGGAGGCTCGTCCTCCCCGTCGAGTGGCGCATCCTCCTCGGGTTCGTCGTCGAACTCCTCGGGTTCGTCGTCCGGTTCGTCGAGCTCGTCCAGCGGCTCGTCCGGCTCGTCGTCGGGAGGCACGTCGTCCTCGGGCGCGACGGCCTGCCCGCTGGACCAGCCCCGCCACTTCACCGACACCTGGGGCGCCCCCCGCTCCGGGGGCCGCAGCCACCGCGGCACGGACATCATGGGGCCCCACGGCATCCCGGTCCGCGCGATCGTCAGCGGCACGTGGCGGATCATGCCCTACGGCGCCAGCGCCGGGTACTGGGGCATCCTGCACGGTGACGACGGCAACCACTACTGGTACCTGCACCTGCAGTCGCACACCGTCAGCAACGGTGCGCGCGTGAGCGCCGGGCAGCAGATCGCCCGCAACGGCGCGACCGGCAACGCCCCGCCGAACACGCCCCACATCCACTTCGAGCTCCACCCCGGTGGCGGCAGCGCGGTCAACCCGTACGCGACCCTCCGGCGCGCCTGCGGCTGACCGACGGACGTGCCCCGGCGCCGATCGCGCGCGCTACCGTCAGGGGAGAGGTCCTGGAGGACGTCCCCCGGCGCCGTCGCCGGTGCCCGGGCGGGACGTCCGGCGGCCATCCACGGCGGATCGTCGGATCCGGGACCGAGTCGACGTCGAGTCGTGCGGCCCGGCCGCACGAGGGAGGAAGCGGGCGTGTCGCACCGCAGGACCCGCACGTGAGCGGGACCGTCACCGAACGCACCACCGTCCAGCTGTCGAGCGCCGTCGTCCGGTTCGCCGGCGACTCCGGCGACGGCATGCAGCTCACCGGGGACCGGTTCACCACCCAGACCGCCCTGGCCGGCAACGACCTCGCCACCCTGCCGGACTTCCCGGCGGAGATCCGGGCACCCGCAGGCACCTTGGCCGGGGTCAGTTCCTTCCAGCTGCACTTCTCCGACCAGGACATCCACACGCCCGGCGACGCGCCGGACGTGCTGGTGGCGATGAACCCCGCCGCCCTGATGAAGCACCTCGATGCCCTGAAGGCCGGCGGCACGGTCATCGTCAACGTCGACTCCTTCACCGAACGCAACCTGCAGAAGGCGGGGTACCACGGTGACCCGCTCCACGACGGCACCCTGACCGACTACCGGGTGCACGAGGTCAAGCTGACGCAGCTGACCGTGCGGGCACTCGAGGAGCAGATCGAGCGCGGCGAGCTGAACAAGAAGGAAGCCGAGCGCTGCAAGAACATGCTCGCGCTCGGGTTGGTCTCCTGGATGTTCCACCGGCCGATCGACGGCACCGTCGAGTGGCTGCAGCAGAAGTTCCGGAGCAAGCCGGAGCTCGCCGAGGCCAACACCACCGCGCTGCGCGCCGGGTGGAACTACGGCGACACGACCGAGGCGTTCGTCTTCACCTACGAGGTGCCGGCCGCGAAGCTGCCGCCGGGCCGCTACCGCAACATCACCGGCAACCAGGCGCTGTCGTACGGGCTCGTCGCTGCGAGCGTGCGCTCGGGTCTGCCGCTGTTCTGTGGGTCGTACCCGATCACGCCGGCCTCCGACATCCTGCACGAGCTCGCCAAGCAGAAGCACTTCGGCGTGATGACCTTCCAGGCCGAGGACGAGATCGCGGCGATCGGCTCCGTGATCGGCGCCGCGTTCGGCGGGTCGCTCGCCGTGACGACGTCCTCCGGGCCGGGCATCGCGCTCAAGACCGAAGCGCTCGGGCTGGCCATGATGACCGAGCTGCCGTTGCTCGTGGTCAACGTCATGCGAGGTGGCCCCTCGACGGGCCTGCCGACCAAGACCGAGCAATCGGACCTCCTGCAGGCCCTGTACGGCCGCAACGGCGAGGCGCCGATCCCGGTCGTCGCGGCGAGCTCGCCCTCCGATTGCTTCGACGTGACGCTCGAGGCCGCCCGCATCGCGCTGACCTACCGGACCCCGGTGATGGTGCTGTCCGACGGGTACCTCGCGAACTCGGCCGAACCCTGGAACATGCCGCACACCGACGAGCTGCCGGACCTGCGTGCCGTGTTCTCGTTCACCACCGAGCCGAACGGCCCGGACGGCACCTACCTGCCGTTCCTTCGCGACCCCGACACCCTCGCCCGACCCTGGGCGGTCCCCGGCACCCCCGGACTCGAGCATCGCATCGGCGGGCTGGAGAAGGAGGACGGTACGGGGCACATCAGCTACGACCACGCCAACCACCACCGGATGACCGTGCTGCGTCATCAACGGCTCGCCCGCATCGCGGACGACCTGCCACCGACCGAGGTGTTCGACCCCGACGGCGACGCCGACGTGCTCATCCTCGGGTGGGGGTCGACCGCCGGTCCGATCCGTGCGGCCTGCCACCAGCTGCGGCAACGGGGGCGCAAGGTCGCGCGGGTCCACCTCCGTCACCTCGCCCCGCTGCCGAAGGACCTGCCCGATCTGCTGCAGCGGTACCGCGTCGTGGTCCTGCCGGAGAACAACATGGGACAGCTCGCCATGCTGCTGCGTGCCCGCACGCTGCTCGACATCCGTTCCTACAACACGGTGACGGGGCAGCCCTTCGCCTCGGCGGAGCTGGTCCGGGCCGTGGAGGAGCTGGCGTTCAGCGAGCAGGAGGTGACGGTGTGACCGAGGCACAGGCCACGCTCAGCAAGAAGGACTTCACCTCCGACCGCGAGGTTCGTTGGTGTCCTGGCTGCGGGGACTACGCGATCCTCGCGTCGGTACAGACGATGCTCGCGGAGGTCGGTGCTCGACCGGAGAAGACCGTGTTCGTGTCCGGGATCGGCTGCTCGTCCCGGTTCCCGTACTACATGAACACCTACGGGTTCCACTCGATCCACGGGCGGGCGCCGACGCTCGCCACGGGGCTCGCGATCACCCGGCCCGACCTGGACATCTGGGTGGTGACCGGCGACGGCGACGGGCTGTCGATCGGCGGCAACCACCTCGTGCACGCGCTGCGCCGCAACGTCAACATCCACGTGCTGCTGTTCAACAACGAGATCTACGGTCTCACGAAGGGGCAGTATTCGCCCACCTCGCCGCTCGGCTCGATCCACAAGTCGACGCCGATGGGGTCGATCGACCGTCCCGTCAACCCGGTCAGTCTGGCGCTCGGCGCGGAGGCGACCTTCGTGGCCCGCTCGATCGACAACGACCGCAAGCATCTCACCGAGGTCCTGACCGCGGCCTACGAGCACCGCGGTGCCTCGTTCATCGAGATCTACCAGAACTGCAACGTGTTCAACGATGGTGCGTTCGACGCCCTGCGCACACCGGAGAACAAGACGGCCAACCAGATCCGGTTGCGTCGCGGCGAGCCCATCACGTTCGGCCAACAGGGTGAGAACGCCGTGGTCGCCCGAGGTGACGGGACCATGAAGATCGTCCCGACCGAGGACGCAGGCGATCGGGTCGTGATCCACGACCCGACCAAGCAGGAGCCGACCACGGCGTTCGCCCTCGCGCGGCTCGCCCACAACCCGACGGGGCCGACGCCCATCGGGGTGTTCCGCGACGTCGCCCGTCCGGTCTACGACGACCTGTTGCGCGAGCAGGTCGAGGCGGCGCAGCAGCGCCAGGGTCAGGGCGACCTCCAGCAGCTGCTCGAGAGCGGCAACGTCTGGGACGTGCTCGGCTGACCTGCCGGACGCGCTCGACGCCGACGACCCCGGAGCCGTTCACCTCTCCGGGGTCGTGTCGTCGGCGGCGACATCGCGCGGCGCATCCGCAGGGAGCGGTCGGAGCAACGTCGCGACGTAGACGAGCTGCGCCGTCAGGGCTGCGAATCCGATCGTGAGCAGGCCGAGCGAGAGCGGGATCGGGACGGCGGTCGGCGGCAAGGCGCCGAGCACGAAGGCGATCGAGAACACGGTCTCGGACCGCGTGAACGCGGCCCCCCGGCGGTCCGCGGGGACGGTGGCCTGCAGCAGGCCATCGAACGCCAGCTTCGCGACCCCCCAGGCGATCCCGATGGTGCAGGCGAGGACGGCCGCAGCAGCCAGCCCGTACCACTGCGCCGCCACGAACGCCGCCACCGCGGTGAGCGACAGCGCGGCGACGACCATGGGCTCCTCGGGGATCCTGCGCTCCAGCGATGGCACCAGACGGGAGGCGACCGCGAAGCCGAGGCCCGACGCGGCGAGGAGGGCACCGATGTCGGGCAGCCCGGCGTCGTCGGCGCGGAGCTGGAAGGCCAGGAGCAGGAGCAGGAAGCCGGCGGCGGCGCGCACCCCAGCGGTCGCGAGCTGAGCGAGGCGCACCGCTCGCGGCAGGTGGAGACGCGACGGGGTGGGTTGCTCCGACCGCGCCCGCGGGGCCTCCGGTTCGGGTAGCCGACGGCCGAGCACCGCGGCGAGCACCGCGGCGAGCGCGGCGAGCACGAGCGGACCGTCCGCCCCCACGGCCAAACCGGCCCCGACCCCGACGCCGGCGGCGACGGCGCCCACCAGCACGCCGATCCAGGCCAGCCGGGCGTTGGCCGCCACCAGGGCCCGCGGTTCGTCGAGCGCGAGCGGCAGCAGCGAGTTGCGTGTGATCGCGTGGACGCGCGAGAGCACGAGGAGCCCGAACGCAGCGGGGAACAGCCACCAGGACTCCGCCCGGGTCACCAGCGACACCGACAGCAGGGCGCGACCGACCGCGGCGACCACCAGCACCGTGCGGATGGCCACTGGTGCCCGGTCGAGGATGCGGCCGAGCGTCGGGCCGATGACGGCGAACGGCGCGACGGTGAGCAGCAGGTACAGCGCGACGTTGCCGCGCGCCTCGGCGGTCGGGACCGAGAAGAACAGGGTGCCGGCGAGCGCGACCGCCACCAGGGTGTCGGCGCTGGTGCTGCACGCCTGCGTGACGGCCAGGTCGCGGAACCCCGGGCCGCCGGTCGCGAACAGCGCGTGGACCTGCCGGCGGACCCGTCCGCCACGCCGGCCCCCGCGCGTCGGCATGGGGGAGGAGCTCCTGTCGGTCACGTCCCCGACGCTACCGCGCCCACGGTCGTGCGTGGGCGGCCGCCGATCGCCGGGTGGACGACGAATGCCCGGCGGGCGGTCCCTGGGCTTGGCGTCGGCGGGGCCGCTCTGGAAGGCTCCGGGGACGCCACGAGAGGAGCACGGGTGAGCGACGACGCGCCGACCGAGGTCGCGGGCATCGACGTCGGAGCCGTCACGACCTGGATCGCGGAGCGGGCAGCGATCACCCCCCCGCTCACCTTCGAGGTGATCCAGGGGGGACGGTCGAACCTGACCTACACGGTGACCGACGCGGCGGGCACCCGCCTGATCCTGCGCCGCCCGCCGCTGCACGGAGTGCTCGAGTCGGCGCACGACATGGGGCGTGAGCACCGCATCATCGCGGCCCTGGCGGGCACCGACGTCCCCGTCCCCCCGACGCTCGGGTACGAGCCGGATCCGGCCGTGAGCGGCGCGCCCTTCTACGTGATGGAGTACGTCGCCGGCGAGGTGGTCCGGGACGTCGCGACCGCGGAGCGGGCGCTCGCCGAACCCGCCCGGACCGCGGCCGGCCAGGACGTGATCGACGTCCTCGTCCGGCTCCACGCGATCGACCCCGACGAGGTGGGCCTCGGCGATCTCGCCCGTCGCGACGGCTACCTCGAGCGGCAGCTGCGTCGGTGGCACCGGCAGCTGGAAGCGGGCCGGACCCGCGACCTGCCGCTGCTGGACGAGGTGCACCGTCGCCTGACGGCAGCGGTCCCCGAGCAGGGGCCGGCGACCATCGTCCACGGCGACTACCGGCTCGACAACCTCATCGTCGACCCGTCGACCGGCAGGATCCGGGCGGTGCTGGATTGGGAGCTCACGACGCTCGGCGATCCGCTGGCCGACGTGGGGCTGTTGCAGGTCTACTGGACCGAGCCGGGCGACGACACCCCCGTCCTGCTGGACGCGCCGACCACCGCGCCCGGGTTCCCCAACCGTGACGACCTGACCGAGCGGTACGCGAGCCGATCGGGCCGTGACCTCTCCGATCTCCAGTACTACGTGGCGTTCGGGTACTGGAAGCTCGCCTGCATCCTGGAGGGGGTCTACGGGCGGTACGCGTCGGGTGCCTACGGCGACACCGACGACAGCTTCCGCGCGTTCGGTCAACTCGTCGTCGCTCTCGGCGAGCGCGCGGCGGAAGCCGCCACGGCGGCGGGCCGGTGAGCCCGGCGGTGCGACCCGCCGCAGGGCTGCTGCTCGACTTCGGCGGGGTCCTGACCACCTCGGTCACGGCGTCCTTCGCCGCGTTCGAACGCGCCGCCGGCCTACCCGAGGGCATCGTCGTCGCCGTGCTCCTCGACGCCTCGCGGGACGCCGAGGATGGGCTCGTCGGCCGGTTCGAACGCGGCGAGCTCAGCCCGCAGGCGTTCGAGGCCGAGCTGCGGTCCCGGTTGGAGGGCCAGGGACAGCGCCTGCCGTCCGGTCCGCTCCTGACCGGTCTCTTCGCGGGCCTGCGGCCCGACGAGGCGGTCTGGGACCTCGCCCGTCGGGTACGGGCGGCCGGACGGCCGACCGGGCTGCTGTCCAACTCCTGGGGGCACGCGATCTACCCCTGGGACCGTCTCCGGGCGGCCTTCGACGTGCTCGTGGTCTCGGGCGAGGTGGGGTTGCGCAAACCGGACCCGGCCATCTACGCGCTCGCGGCCGAACGGCTGGCGTTGCCACCGTCCCGGATCGTCTTCGTCGACGACCTCGAGCGCAACGTCGCGGCCGCCCGTGCGTGCGGGATGGTCGGCATCCAGCACCGTCGGGAGGCCGCGGCGACGACCGACGCGGTGCTCGCCGCGCTCGGGCTCGCGGATCGGGATCCGCCCGCGAAGCAGTAGGGTGCGCCCATGACGATCAACGACGTGCCAGAGGAACGACTCGCGCTGTTCATCGACCACGAGAACGTGGCGATCGGAGCGCGCGACATCGGCTTCATGTTCGACCCCGCCCCGTTGCTCGAGGCGCTGGCCGAGCGCGGACGCCTCATCACCCGACGGGCCTACGCGGACTGGAACCTCTTCCGGGACGACCGGCGGGGGATGGTCGACGCGAACGTGGAGCTGATCGAGATCCCCCAGCGGTCGGACTCGGTCCGCAAGAACGCCGCCGACATCCAGATGGCCGTCGACGCGATGGAACTCGCGCTCACGCGCGACTTCGTGTCGACGTTCGTGATCGTGTCCGGCGACTCCGACTTCACCCCCCTCGTGAGCAAGCTGCGTGAGCTCAACAAGCGGGTCATCGGCGTGGGCATGAAGGGGTCCACCTCGGCGATGCTGCCGTCGGCGTGCGACGAGTTCCTGTTCTACGACCGGCTCGAGGGCGCGCCGCGGCGCGAGAGCCGTGGTGGGCCGTCCCACGGCCGCCCGAAGAAGTCGGCCGGAGCGAAGAAGGCGGCGCCGAAGGGACCGTCGACGCCCGCGACGGGGACGACGGGGAGTTCCGGGACGGCGGGCACGACCGAACCGAGCGCTCCCTCGTCGTCGCAGAAGCAGGACCTGCGCAAGCTCGAGCGCCTGTTGACCCGCACCCTGTCCGGTATCCAGTCGTCGTCGGCGGGTCCGGTGCTCGCGTCGAACCTCAAGCGCGCGCTGCTGCGCAAGGACCCCACCTTCAACGAAGGGGACGTGGGGTTCCGCGGGTTCCGGGAACTGCTGCGCCACCTCGCCGACAACGACGTCATCACGCTCACGGAGGGCAGTGCCCCGGGTGACCCGGAGGTCGACTTCCCTGCCGCGCCACGCGACGAGGACGCGGCCTTCGCGCTCCTGCGTTCGACCGTCAAGGAACTGATGGTCGAGCTCGGCGGTGACCCACCGCTGTCCGGCTTGAAGGACCAGCTGCGCAAGCGGCAGCCCGACTTCTCGGAGAAGGACCTCGGCTACTCCGGGTTCCTCCAGTTCTGCAAGGCGGCGGTCACCAAGGACGTCGTCGAGATGGACTGGGAGGAGGAGGACCAGGAGTACTACCTCTACGTCGAGGACAGTGAAAAGCCCTCCTGACCTGCGGAAGCAGCTATTCTCGATCACGCCGTGACAACGCTTTGACAACGCGCGGGGGAAGACGCTGCCCGACATGGCCCTGCACGACGTCGAGGGATGCCCGAGCAGGCGGGCCGTCGACGACGTCCGGGAAGACCTGATGGGACGGCGGTGCATGCGTGAGCGTTCGGTGGCCATCGCGGCGGCGTTGGGTGTGCTGTTGGGAGTCGGTGGTTGTTCGGGTGGCGCCGACGGAAGCGAACGCGCGGTCACCGAGGTATCGGAGCAGCGCCATCCGGATGTGCTCGGGGCCGAACTCGAGCCAGCCGGCGACGCTTGGCGCCTGTCGGCGACGATCTCCTCCCCGTACGACACCCCGGAGCGCTATGCCGACGCCTTCCGGGTGCTGACACCCGACGGGGAGGAGCTCGGGGTGCGAGAGCTCCTCCACGATCACGCTGATGAGCAACCCTTCACGAGGTCCCTGGAGGTCGAGATCCCAGCCGACGTTGCCGAGGTGATCGTCGAGGGGCGCGATCAGCGACACGGGTGGGGCGGCGGGACCGTGCGCGTGCCGGTCCCTGGACGCTGACCTCGGGGTGCTGCTCGGGGAGGGATGACGCACGCGCGGTGGTGGGTTACCTCAGCAAACGACCAATGACAGGAGCCCAGATGAGTGACGAGTTCGATGTGATCGTGATCGGTGGTGGCCCGGCCGGCGAGAACGCCGCCTGGTACGCGCGTGACAACGATCTGGAGGTCGCGCTCGTCGAGCGTGAGCTGGTCGGTGGGGAGTGCTCGTACTGGGCGTGCATGCCGTCCAAGGCGCTGCTGCGGCCCGGTGAGGCGCTCGCCGCCGCCCGCCGGGTCCCGGGTGCGGCGCCGGCGGTGACCGCGGGCGTGGACGCCGCAGCGACGTTGCAGACGCGGGACGCGTTCGCGTCGAACTGGGACGACAAGGGCCAGGTCCAGTGGGTCGAAGGGACCGGGACCACGCTCGTGCGCGGGCACGGCCGGCTTGCCGGCGAACGCACGGTGGAGGTGACCGGCAAGGACGGCACGATCCGCACGCTCACCGCCCGCCGTGGGGTGGTCGTCGCGACCGGGACCTCGGCGGCGATCCCCCCGGTCGACGGGCTGCGTGACATCGCGGTCTGGGACAGCCGCGACATCACCACGGCGAAGGAGGTGCCGGCGCGGCTGCTGGTCCTCGGTGGGGGCGTGGTCGGGGTGGAGATGGCCCAGGCCTTCCGTCGTCTCGGCGCGGCTGAGGTCACGGTGGTCGAGATGGCCGACCGGCTGTTGGCCACCGAGGAGCCTTTCGTCGGCGCGCAGCTGCAAGACGCGTTCGAGGCCGAGGGCATCATGGTCCACGTCGGCGTCCAAGCCGTCCGTACTGAGCGCGACGGGGACGGCCCGGTCACGCTGACGCTGGCCGATGGGTCCGACCTCGTCGCCGACGAGCTCGTGGTCGCCACCGGCCGCCGGCCCAACACCGGCGACCTCGGTCTCGAGACGGTCGGGCTCGAGGCTGGCCGTTCCATCGAGACCGATGATCAGCTCCGCGCCAGCGGCGTCGACGGCGGATGGTTGTACGCGATCGGTGACGTCAACGGTCGCGCGCTGCTCACCCACCATGGCAAGTACCAGGCGCGCCTGGTCGGCGACCACCTCGCCGGCAAGGAGGTCGAGGCACGGGCCGACCACCAGGCCGTTGTCCGGGTGGTGTTCACCGACCCGCAGGTCGCGGCGGTCGGTCCGACCCTCGCGGCCGCTCAAGAGCGGGGCCGGGACGTCGAAGCCCTCGCCTCTGGGGTGGGGGGCGTCGCCGGCGCCTCCCTGTTGGGGAAGGGGGTCTCTGGGACCGCTCAGCTGGTCGTCGATCGCACGGCCCGCACCATCGTCGGGGCGACCTTCACCGGCCCGGGGGTGGGCGAGATGATTCACGCTGCCACGATCGCGATCGTGTCCGGCATCACGCTCGACGAACTCTGGCACGCCATCCCGGCCTTCCCCACGGTCAGCGAGGTGTGGCTCCGGCTGCTCGAAGCCGACCGCGGCATCTCGTGACGGACTGGGCGGCGGGGCTGCCTCGGCCGGTGGCGTTCGTGCTGTCCGGGGGCGCCAGCCTCGGTGCCGCCCAGGTCGGCATGCTGCAGGCTGGCGGATGTCGGCCTCCAGCCCGGCCTGGTCGTCGGGACCTCGGTCGGCAGCCTCAACGGCGCGGTGGGCGCCGAATACGAGGCGCCGGAAGATGGTGCTGCAGCACTCGATCGCACGTGGCAGCGGCTCCCCCGTCGGGACGTGTTCCCTCACGCGCGGTCGCCGGGCGTGGATCGCAGGCCCCCGGCCATCCGTCCGGGAGCCGCCGGTAGGGAGGTCGCTAGCGTTGCGCGGCACGACACGTCGAGCGAGGGAGCCGATCGTGAAGAGGGATGCACGCGTGCTCGGGTTGCTGGCATCGGCGGCGCTGCTCGTCAGCGCCGTTGGCGTCCCAGCGGCAGCCACCGATGACCTGCAGCCACGTCCGGGGTGTGGGTTCGGTGACACCAACCACAACCACCAGGCCGCCCCCGGACGCGACCCCGCGGGGCTGCGGCCGGGGCACGGCTACGGGGACGACAACAACGAGCACACCGCCCCGCCAGGGCTGATCCCAGCCGGGGAGGGAGAGCCGGACAACCCTCGCCGTGGCTGCATCGCCGATCCCCGCGAACGGTAGGGCCCACTCGAGGACCGTTCGTGACAACGCTTTGGCGACGGGCGGCGTGAGAGCGTGCGGGATGCCGGACCACGTGGCGGGATGACGCTGATGTGTCTCCGCAGGTCAGCGGCATGTTCGTTAGCCGAGGGGGACGGCAGAGAACCGCCTCCGCGTGGAGTACTACCTCGACGTCGAGGACGATGCGACGGCATCCTGACGGGAGGGGGGCGTGGAGATGGGTGATCGGCTCGGCGACGACGATCTCGAGATCATCGAGGACCGGTTCGTGCCGGTCGACCCCGCGGGGCTGCTCGCGGGCACGGACCTGGTCGTCGTGCTGCCGGGCTCCTGGCTGTCACGAGCGTCGCAGCTGCGGTGTGGCCTGGAGCGATCCGCGGGCCGATCGCCTCGCCGCCGGTACCTCGTGACGCTCGAGGACGAGGCGGGCGACGTCGCCTTCTCCGGCTCGCCGGCGGTCCCCGGAGCAGGCCGCGCCGGGCAGCCACGATTCGCTCCCGCGCCGGGTCTCGAGGTGGCCTGGACGCCGCCCCGGACACGCGCGTGGGTGCTCGTCGCACCGGACGGGGAGCGCGGCGCCACCGCGGTGTTCGCGACCGCCGAGGGGCGAGGCGTGACGGCCTTCCGGGAGCTGCTCGGCACCCTGCAGGTGGTCACGGACGAGCACGCACTGGACGATCGGCCGGATCGACGGTGACGCGGCCCCGTCACCGACCATGCACCCTCCTGTCGGCCGTCGCGAGCCGGAGGAACCGATGACGACGTCCGCAGACCGCGAACCGACGACGTCCGCCGAGCCACGTCCCGGGGAGCCGGAGGAACACGGGGTGCCCACCCGCGACCCGGACGCCATGCAGCTCGAGCCAGCTCGGTTGCTGGCGAACGACGCTCGGGGCGACCTGCGCTCGCGCGGCTTCGAGGACGACGATATCGACGCCTGGGCCAAGACGTACGTCGATGAGGTCGGGCCGGGCGACGTCGAGGCGTTCGTCGCGTGGATCGACGCCCGCCAGTCGCCGCAAGGCTGACGGGACGCTACGGGGCGCGCGGGTTGTCGCCACCGTCCCGCGGCCGATCATCGGGCGCCCGAGCGTGCTCCCCCGGTTGGTGCCGTCCGGTCTGCGTTCATGACCCGGACGACCATGGAGTCGGTCCAGTTGGACTGGAGGCGGTGGGTCCTCCGCGTTCATCTGGCCGGTCGCCACCTGGACACGTGGACTTCCTGCCGGGTGTCCAGACGACGGGGTGGAACGTGGAGACATCGGCCATCCGATTCGCGAGGCTGTTGAGCAGCGGGAGGAGGGAGTTTCCTCCCGACCGCGGCGCCTGCGGCCACCTGGCCGCAGCGGCCGCCGCGACGTGAGGGAGAGCCAGCAGCACGAGAGCTTTCCGCCGTCGCGATTCGGGCCGTGGTCGAGACCGCGGCGGCGTCCGCGGGACTGACCGAGACGAGACGACGAAGGAGCACGACATGTTCGAGAACGTGGACCGCATCGTGGGCGCGACCGCCTACGACAACAGCGGCGACAAGATCGGCAGCGTCGACCAGGTCTACATCGACGACGAGACGCAAGACCCGAAGTTCGCGCTGGTGAACACGGGGCTGTTCGGTCTCCGGTCGTCCTTCGTCCCGCTGGACGGCGCGTCGATGGACGGCGACGACCTCCGGGTCGACTTCTCCAAGGACCGCGTCAAGGACGCGCCGAACCTGGACCCCGAGGGGCACCTGGAGCCGGAGCAGGAGCAGGAGCTGTTCGCCTACTACGGCTATGGCGACAGCCACCGCGGCGACACGACGACGACCGGCCGCCACGACGAGCGGACCGACGACCGAACGACCGACGCCCGGACCGGCGACGCGACGACGCGCCGCACCGGTGACGACGCCGACCGGGTCAGCGGCGGCGACGCCATGACGCGCTCCGAGGAGGAGCTCGACATCGACACGTCGCGCCGTGAGGTAGGCCGTGCACGGCTGCGGAAGCACGTCGTGACCGACCAGGTCACGAAGACGGTGCCGGTCCAGCGCGAAGAGGTCCGCCTCGAGCGCGAGCCGATCACGGACGACAACGTCGAGGACGCCACCAAGGGTCCGGACCTCACCGAGGACGAGCACGAGGTCATCCTGCACGAAGAGGAGGTGGACGTCGAGAAGCGGACCGTGCCGAAGGAGCGCATCCGGCTCGACAAGGAGGTCCACACCGAGCAGCAGGAGGTCTCCGAGGACGTTGCTCGCGAGGAGATCGACGTCGTCGACGACGGCGACACGCGCCGCTGACACCGGCGGCCGGGCCGGGCGGTCAAGGCGGCCCGGCCCCCGCTCATGGACGACCGAGCCAGGAAGGCATGATGATGGAACGGCCGGAGACGCAACCACACGCGGCCCCCGGGCAGACCGGGCAGGACCGCGACACCACCGACGCGGTGCGCGAAGAAGGCGAGGAGCTTCGCCACGAGGCGACGCGTGAGGCACAGTCCGTCGCCGCAACCGTCGGGGAGCAGACGTCCATCGTCGTGCAGGAGGCGACGAGCCACGCACGCGACCTCGCCCAGGACGCGAAGCAGCAGCTTCACCGGCAGGCAGCCTCGCAGACGGACCAGCTGGGCGGCGTCCTCGGAGAGCTCGGTGACCGCGTCCACGCGCTCGCGGATGGTCGGCCCGACGATGCCGGTCCGGTGGGGCAGTACGTCGACCAGCTCGCCGACCAGGTCGACGACCTCGCTGGCCGCATCGATCGCCTGGGCTTCGACGGCATGGTCGACGAGGTCCAGCGCTTCGCTCGCCGTCGGCCGGGGGCATTCCTCGCTGGTGCGGCGCTCGCGGGGTTCGCGGTGTCCCGCCTGGGACGTGGGGTGCAGGCCGCCCAGCAGGACGAGGAGCAGCGTGACGAGCGCGACAGCGGCCAGGCAGCCCTGTATGGGGCCGCCGGCACCCCGCCGCTCGTCACCGCGCCACCCCCGACGGTCACCGATCCGAACGTGCCGCCGGCCCCAGCCGTTCCCCCGGCCCCGGCCTCCCCGGCGGGCGGTCTGAGCGGCGAGCCGCTGTTCGAGGGATCGCCGACCGACACGCCGGTCGACGACCCGACCATCGCGGGCCCGGACGTCGCGCCCCCGCCACCGACCGCGACCCCTGATCCTCTGCGGTCGGGGCAGGTGCGGCCATGAGCAGTAGCGCCTCGACGAGCGGTGAGCACCGCACCGCCGACCAGAGCGGGAGCCGCCGTGCTGCCGACCAGAGCGTTGGCGCCCCCGATCCCGGTCCCGGGCCGGACAGCGGCGCGACGATCGCCGACCTGATCAGCCGCCTCGGCGACGACGTGACCACGTTGTTCCGCCAGGAGGTCGAGCTGGCCAAGGTCGAACTGAAGCAGGAAGGGGTGCGTGTTGCCCGTGCCGGCGCGATGTTCGGCGCCGCGGCGGTCCTCGGACTCGTGACCGTGCTGCTGCTCGCCTGGACCATCGCCTGGGGCCTGGCCGAGGTCATGCCGATCTGGGCCGCGTTCCTCGTCACGACGCTGCTCTTCGGCGCCATCGCCGCAGGGCTGGCCATGACCGGCAAGAAGCGCATGGAGCAGGTCGACCTCACCCCACACCAGACCATGGAGAGCCTGCAGCAGGACAAGCAGGTGTTGAGCGACAGGACGAACTCATGACGAACCACTTGCCTCAGGATCCCGACCTGCTGCGACGCGAGATCGATACGACGCGGTCGGACATGGGCCGCACGCTCGAGGAGATCGAGGACCGGGTCAGCCCGACCAGGATCAAGGAACGCCAGACCGAACGCGTCCGATCCCGGTGGGAGGGCGTCAAGACCTCGGTCATGGGCTCGGCCGACGACCTGCGCGACCAGGGCACGGACGTCGCCCACGAGGCGCAGGGCCGGCTCGACGACGTGCAGCAGACCGTGCAAGAGTCGCCCGAGCGCATCGAGGACGCCACCCGCGGCAACCCGCTCGCCGCGGGGTTGATCGCCTTCGGGCTCGGCGCGCTGGCCGGCTCGTTCTTCCCCGCCAGCACACCGGAGCGGCGCGCGGCCGCCGGGCTGCAGGAGCAGTTCGAGGAGCCACTGAAGCAGTCGCTGAAGGAGTCGGGCGACGAGGTCAAGGGCGAGCTGCAGGAGCACGCCGAGGCTGCGGTCGAGGACACCAAGCACACGGCGCAGGAGGCTGCCGAGCGCGTCAAGACCGAGGCCCAGGACTCCGCGGAGCACGTCCAGCAGCGGGGCCAGGAGGCGGCCGAGCATGTGCGCGAGCAGCGCTGACCCGGGAACCTCCGCTCGTCGGACGCCGGCCGGTCCTCGGCCGGCGTTCGTCATGCACGCACGCTCGGCCGGCGACGGCAGGTGCTCCCGTCTGCGGAGTCGCCGTTCGCGCAGAGAACGTCCGGCCGACCGTGGCCGGTGGTGGCCGGGCCGTCCTCCCGCCGCAATGCTCCCGCCGCAATGCTGTTGGTCGTGGCCCTCGCCGGTCGTCGCTCCGCGTGTCGGCGCCCGGGGGTCGACCGCGTCGACCGACAGGACCGCCGATGTCACGGACCCCCCGGCCGCCTCGAGATGGTGCCGACGCGTCCGCCGCCGACTCGGCCCTCACGCTGTCGGAGGTGCTGCTCCGGTTGATCAGCCGGGGACTCATCGTGCGACGCCCGCTTGTCGTCGCTGCGGCCGAGCGTCTCGACCTCGACCGACGGGCGATCCGGCGGCTGCAGAAGCTCCGCCAGCGGTACGGGGCCGGGCCGCTGCTGCGGATCCCGGGGCGCCCGTGCTGATCCACGCGCCTTCTTCCACCGCGACGACCAGCGCCTCGACGTCGCCGACCGCTTCGCGCCGGAGCTGTGGGACGGGCGCACGCCCGCAGGCGACTGGCCGCTCGTGCCGTTCAGCGACGGCCCGGTGGTGTGCCCGGGGCGCAACCTCGTGCTGTTCGCCACCAGCACGATGCTGGCGGCACTGCTCGAGCACCACGACCTCCGGCTGCCGTCCGAGGAGCGGCTCGACCCCACCGACCGCCTGCCGCCGTGCTCGACCCGTTCTCCCTGCGCTATCGCCTGCACCCGGTCGGCTAGTCGCTGGCCCGCACCCCCGGCCGTGGCGCGCGGGCGAGCGCGACCGTCGGGCGGCTCGCGGTGCGGTGTCGGTCAGACGCCGCGGCCGGGAGCGATCACCTCGTCGATCAGGCCGTAGTCCTTGGCCTCCTCGGCGGTCATCCAGTAGTCGCGGTCCGTGTCGATGCGCATCTGCTCGACGGACTTGCCGGTCGCCTCGGCCATGATCTCGTTGATGCGCTCGCGCATCCACACGATGTTGCGGGCCTGGATCTCGATGTCCTTGGCCGTACCGCGGGCACCGCCGAGGGGCTGGTGGATCATGATCCGGGCGTTGGTGGTGGCGGACCGCGTCCCGGTGGAGGTCCCGAGCAGGAACGCGGCCGCCGACGCCGCGAGGCCGATGCAGCGTGTGTTGACGTTGCTCTGCAGCAGCTGGATGGTGTCGTAGAGCGCGAACATCCCGGTGATGATGCCGCCCGGGGAGTTGACGTAGAGGGTGATGTCGTCCTCGTTGTCCGCGTCGAGTGCCAGCAACTGCGCCACCAGCTGATCGCCGTTCTCGTCCTCGAGGGGGCCCTTGAGGAACAGGATGCGTTCCTCGAAGAGCTTGTCGTAGGCACGGCGAGGGCCGCCGAACAGCTTCTCGATCTCGTCGGACACGCTCGCGGCCTCTCGGTCGGGGTTCGCGCGCCGGGCGGCGCGCCGGGCGGCGATGGTAGCGAGGGGGCACCTCGGCTCCCGGAGGCTGAGCCGCCACCGGTCACATGTCGGTCGACGGTGGACGACCGATCCGGAACGCCCTTGACCGTGCGGCAGTCGCGCAGCACACTCCGTGTGCGCCACCGCACCCTCGTGTGCGGCCGGCGAGCGCACCACCAGCGCACCATCAGGTCCGTCCACGGTCGGCGGCCGCACCCAGGAGGTCGCGGGCGACCGGTCGGGCAGTGGGGCAGCCAGGAGGATCACGTGGAAGACGACGATGACAAGGCCGGTCGCCGATCGAGCGGGTCGCGGACGCTGTCGCGCGGGCTGTCGCTGCTGAACGCGCTCGGGGAGCATGCCGAAGGCGCGACCGTCTCCGGGCTCGCGGAGACGACCGGCCTGGACCGAGCCGTGCTCTACCGCCTCCTCGACACCCTCACCGCGGAGGGTTTCGTGACGCGCGACGGGGACACGCGGCGCTACCGGCTGGGGCTGTCGATGCTCGAGCTCGGCGTGCGTGCCGCCCAGGGCCTGGAGGTCCGGCGCCTCGCAGGCCCGCCGCTGCGCTCGCTGTCCGACGACACGAACGAGACGGCCTGCCTCGCCGTCCGTGACCGTGACGACCTCGTCGTCGTGGAGGTGATCGAGCCGGGCGACCGCTTCGTGCAGGTCAACTACCGGATCGGGTTCCGCCACCCCCTGGGGGTCGCGGCGCACGGCAAGGCCCTGCTGGCCTTCCTCCCCGAGGGCGCTCGCAACCCGGATCTGCAGCCCGTCCGCCAGCGCGGGGTGGCCTACACCCGCGACGAACTCGAGCCGGGCGCCTCGGGCGTCGCCGCGCCGGTGTTCGACCACACCGGCAAGGCGGTCGCCGCGGTCGGCATCGTCGCCCCGACCGCCCGCCTGCCGGAACCGGAGGCCGTCGCGCTGCGCGTGCTGCGATCGGCCCGGGAGATCTCCGAGCGCCTCGGCTGGCGACCTCGGCGGGCCACCTGACACCGGAACGGGGACCCGCGTCGGTCCGGGGCCGGTGGCCGACCCGCCAGGCCACGCCACGACGCGGTGTCCTAGGCTGTCGAGCGTCATCCAGCGTGGGATGGCGCCGGCGTCGCGCCGGCCCCAGGACGGAGGTCGCCCGTGTCCGAGGAGCTCGAGCTCGCGACCGTGGAGCTGCTGGGGGCCCTGGCCTACGGCCAGCTGCGTTCCTTCGAGGCGGTGGCCCGGCTGATCCGGCTGGCCCCGGACGCCCGCACGGCCGATGAGTTGGGCGTGGCAGCGATCCACGAGCACGAGCAGTACGTCGCGCTGCGCGATCACCTCGCCGAGCTCACGGAGCTGCCCACCGCGGTGATGGACCGGCAGAAGCCCCATTTCGACGCCTACTTCGATCGGGCCCCGCTCGACGACTGGTTCGGCGCGTGCGTGTTCTTCGCGCTCGGGGTGCCGTTGGCCGGTGACTTCATCCGTACGGTCGCGCCGAGCCTGCGGGGCGAGACGGCGGGCGTGGTGCTGCACGCGCGCGGCGATCGCACCGAGGTGGAGCAGATGGCCATGCGCGAACTCGCCGGGCTGCTCGACGGCGAGGAGGCGCGCGAACGTGCCCGGCGGCTCACCGCCGACCTGCTCGGCCGGGCGCTGACGGGGTTCCAGGGCGTCGTGACCGACACCGACGCCCTCAAGGTGCTGCTGGCCGCCGACGTCCCCGAGGGTGGGTCGGGGGAGCAGCACGTCAAGCGCTTGGCGATCTCCGTGATGGAACGGCACCGGCGCCGGGTCGTGGAGCTCGGGCTCGAGGACCTCGAGGACGTGCTCTAGCCGGCCGTCCCGCTCGGGGGCAGGCCGATCTGCTCGAGGTGCACGCCGGCCCAGGCCGGGTCGGGCGCGGGGTGGTCGGCCCGCCAGTGGCCGCCGCGCGACTCGGTCCGGAGCCCGGCGCCGCGCACGACGAGAGCGGCGGCCCGCAGCGCGTGGTGGAACTCGACGCTCGCCACGTCGGCCGTCGGGTCGCCGAACGCGCGGGTCCGGTCGGCCAGCTGCCGTGCCAGCGCCGCGAGCCCCGCCCCGGTGCGAACCGGCCCGCCGTCGGCCAGCATGCGCGCGCGGAGCTCGGCACGGACGGCCGCCACGTCCACGGTCGTGTCGCCGCGGAAGCTGGGCGCCCGTCCGAGCGCGCCGTGACGATCCGGGAGCTCGGCGACCAGGGCGGTGACGGCCCGAGCTGCGAAGACCAGCGACTCGCCGAGCGAGTTGCCCGCCATCCGGTTGGCCCCGTGGACGCCGGTCGACGCGGTCTCGCCGGCGGCGTACAGCCCCGGGACGGAGGTGCGGCCGTCGAGGTCCGTACGGGCGCCGCCGACCTGGTAGTGCGCCGCCGGCGTGACGGGCACCCGCTCGCTCGCCAGGTCGAAGCCGTACCGTCGAGCACCCGCGAGGACGGTCGGGAACTCGGTGCGGAGCTCCTCGTCGCGCAGGTGGGTGGCGTCGAGGTAGGCCGTGGCTCCGGGGAGCTCGAGCATCGCCTGGGCGACGACGTGTCGGGGCGCGAGCTCCGCGTCCGGGTGCCGCCCGACGAGGAAGCGCCGCCCGTCGGCGTCGTGGAGGGTGGCGCCGGCCCCGCGCAACGCCTCGGTCAGCAAGAAGCGCCAGGCGCCGTCGACGGCGAGGCCGGTCGGGTGGAACTGGACGAACTCGACGTCGCGCAGCACCGCGCCGGCGGCGGCGGCCAGTGCGAGGCCGTCGCCGGTGGCGGCATCCGGGTTGGTGGTGGCGGCGAACAGGGCCCCGCAGCCGCCGGTCGCGAGCAGGACCGCCCGGGCCTCGACCGCGACGAGGCCCTCGTCCGTGAGGACCCACATCCCGGTGACGCGCCCCCGCTCGTCGCGCGCCAGGGCCGGCACGATGCCCGGCAGGCGGGTGACCCGGGGCGCCGCGGCCGTCCGCAGCGTCCGCACCAGTTCCGCGCCCGTGGCGTCGGCTCGGCGCACCGACCTGCCGACGGTCTGCCCGCCCTCACGTGCGAGGTCGAGGGCGGCGAGGTCGTCGTCGGGGTGGCCGGCGTGACGGTCGAGCTGCGCACCGAGCCGCAGCAGCTCACGGACGTGACCGGGGATCTCGCGGGTCAGCACGTCGACCGCGAGCGGATCGCACAACCCGTCGCCGGCCTGGATCGTGTCGCGGGCGTGCAGGGCGGGGGAGTCCGCCGGGTCGAGCGCGGCCGCGAGCCCGCCCTGCGCCCAGGGGGAGGAGCCGGAGTCGCCGCCCGGCAGTCCCTTGTCGACCACGACGACGTCGAGGCCGTCGGGGAGGCGCACGGCCGCGTACAGCCCGGCGAGGCCGGCACCGACCACCACGACATCCGCTCGCACGCGGTCCGGTCCGGCCCGAGGCGGCTCGGGCGGCAACGACCGGACGGTCACGCGGAGGCCTCGATCCCCGGTTCGCCGGCCTCCGGGGGCCGCTGCTGCGGCCGGGCGGACCGGCTGCGCTCCGCCAGCGTGCGCTGCACGGCCAGGGAGTTGGTGACGAGCTCGCCGAAGCCCTCCGGGTCGGCGAGCAGCCAGGAGTGACCGGCATCCTCGATGATGTCGCCGGGCGCGCCGACCGCCTCGCACATGGCGAGGAAGGTCGCCTCCGGGACGACGTTGTCCTCCGAGCCCCACAGGATCGACACGGGCAGGCCGCGTTCCGCCAGCGTCGCCAGCTCCTCCCGCAGGTCGGCGGAACGCGCCAGGTCCGCGGCCCGCCAGACCGCCCCCGGGTTGGTCAGCGCGTTGCTCACGACATCGCGCAGGACGACCGGCAGGACCTTGCGGTAGTGGCGCTTGCCGAACTCGCCCGGCAGGCGCAGGCCCCAGTCCCACAGCGGCCGATCGGCCATGGACTGCTCGCCGCCGCGGCCGGTGCGCCAGACCGAGCCGCCGACCGAGTTGACCAGGGTGATCGAGCGGACCCGCTTCTCGTGGTGCCACGCCGTCGCGGTGGCGACCGCGCCGCCGAAGGAGTGGCCGACGAACGCCGCCGGCTCCTCCACCCCGAGGTGGTCGAGGAGGTCGTCGACCCAGTTCGCGAGCTTCTCGAAGGTGTACTCGCCCGGCAGCGCGTCGCTGCGGCCGAAGCCGGGCAGGGCCGGCGCGATGACCCGGGCGCCGCCGGCCGCGATGAGGGGGAGCGCCTGGGCGTAGGACCGCGCGGACAACCCCCAGCCGTGCAGGAACACCACCGCGGGCCCGTCACCGGCCTCCCCGTACACGACGACACGGCCGTCGAGGGTGGTGCGGTGCCACCGCACCACCGCATCCGGGTGACTCGCCACGGGACCTCCTCGGGGGTCCTCGATCCTGCGGTGAGTCTAGCCGTGGGTCGGCAGCACCGGTGGGGCGCGTCGCCGGCCGGCCGCCCGGCCGGCGTGCCGTCGCCTCGCCGGTGTGGCCGGTCGGCCGCCCATCTCGCCGCGGCACGTGGCAGCATGGCACCGGTACGGAGCCGTTTCGACCAGGAGGTAGGGGTGACGTCGGTCGCGATCGTGGGTGGGACCGGACCGTTGGGCCGCGGCGTGGCGGCCCGGCTCGTGCGGGCCGGGGTGACGGTCCGGTTGGGCTCACGCGATCCGGACCGGGCCCGTGCGGCCGCCGACGAGGTGGCCGGGTGGCTGGGAGACGCGTCCGGGCACGACGGCGGCCTCACCGCCGGCGGCAACGCCGAGGTGGTGGTCGACGCGGACGTGATCCTGCTGGCGGTGCCCTACGGGGGCCTCGGCGCGACCGTCGACCAGCTCGCCGACGCGCTCGACGGCCGGTTGGTCGTCTCCGCGGTCAACCCGTTGACCTTCGATGACCGCGGCCCGGTCCCGCTGGCGGTGGAGGAGGGTTCGGCCGCGGAGCTCGTCGCCGCCCGCGTCCCGTCCGCTCGCGTCGTCGCCGCGCTGCACTCGGTGTCGAGCCGCGAACTCAAGCGCCTGGACGAGCCGCTCGACGACGACGTGCCGGTCCTCGGCGACGACGAGGAGGCGGTCGCGGCGGTCGTCGCGCTGCTCGAGCGCATCGACGGCTGCCGGCCGGTGGCGGCGGGGCCGCTGCGACTCGCGGGGGTCGCGGAGGACCTCACCTGTCTGCTGCTGAGCGTGAACCGCCGGCACCGCACGCACGTCGGGTTCCGGTTCACCCGGCTGTGACGCCGGGTGGTCGTGCGTGCCACCGCCAGGAGGCTGCCCGTGCGCCCGCCGGGACGGGTTACGGCGTGCCGGGGTGGGTGTCGCCCTCCGCGCGTTCCCGGGCGACCTCATCGCGGTAGCCGGTGTGGACCACGGCGGTGAGCGGTCCTGGCTCGCCGGCGCCGATCGGGGACCCGTCGAGCCCGGTGAGCGGGATGACCTCGCGGGTGGTGGCGGTGAGGAAGGCCTCGTCGGCGCCGGCCAGTTCCGTGATCCTCAACGGCCGCTCGTCGACCGCCAGGCCCAGGCGTCCCGCCACCTCGACGACCACGCTGCGGGTCACGCCGGCGAGCAGCCCTTCCCGCAGCGGCGGGGTCACCAGCCGGCCGTCGACGACCGCGAAGACGTTGGAGGACGACCCCTCCAGTACGCGGCCGTCGCCGGTGGTCAGCAGGGCCTCGTCCGCGCCCTGCTCGCGGGCCCGCCGGCGCGCCGTGAGAGCGACGAGGTACGACACGGCCTTGACATGCGGGAGCTCACGGGCGAGCGGCACGGTGATGGCGCTGGAGCCGCCCGTCCGCGGGGGGCGCAGCCGGTGGCTGGTGACGACGATCGTGGGACGGCCCTCGGGCACGCCCGGGAAGAGGCTGTCCGGGTCGATCGGGCCCGCGCTCGTCGTCAGCCGGACCGCCGTGTCCGCCCCGTCGACGACCGGCAGGTTCGCGGCGGCGGTCGCGACCACTGCCGCCCGGAGGACCGCGGGGTCCAACGTGAAGCCGAGCTCGGCGGCGCCGGCCACGGCCCGGTCGACGTGCGCCCCCAGCCGGAAGGCGTGGTCGCCGTAGGCCCGCATCGTCTCGAACACGCCCTCGCCGCCGCGGAACCCGCGGTCGTAGACCGAGACGTGCGCGTCGCTGGCCGGGACCAGCGCCCCGTCGACCCACACCCGCAGCTCGCTCACCGCACCTCCTGTCGGTCGCGTGCCGGGCCTCCCCGGCTGCGGACGGTTCGTCCTTCGGATGGCGCCGGCGTGACCGGGCCCGGCCCGACGCCCGTCGCCTCGACGGCGCGCAGGAACGGCACCGCCTTGTCGAGGCTCTCCGCGAGCTCGGCGTGCGGGTCGGAGTCGGCGACGATGCCCCCGCCGGCGCCGTAGTCGACCGTCCCGCCCGGCTGCAGGGTGGCCGTCCGGATCGCCACGGAGAGACTGGCGGCGCCGACGGACAGGAAGCCGACCGCACCGCAGTACCAGCCGCGTCGCACCGGCTCCAGCGTGTCGATCAGCCGCATCGCCGCCACCTTCGGCGCCCCGGTGATCGACCCGCACGGGAACGTCGCCCGCAGCAGGTCGCCGTAGCCGACGTCGGGCCGCAGCGCCCCGCGGACGGTCGACACCAGGTGCCAGACGGTGGGGTGGCCCTCCACGGCGGTCAGCTGCGGGACCTCGACGCTGCCGGGCACGCAGACCCGGCCGAGGTCGTTGCGTTCGAGGTCGACGACCATCACGTTCTCCGCGCGGTCCTTCACGGCCGTCGCGAGGTCGTCGGCCAGGGCGGCGTCGAGCGCCGGGTCCCCCGCCCGCGGGCGGGTGCCCTTGATCGGGCGGGTGGTGACGGTCCGGCCGGCGACCGCGAGGAAGGTCTCGGGCGACACCGAGGCGATCCCGAGCGTCGGCAGGCACGCGCCGAACGCGGCGCGGCTCTCGGCCCGCAGGGCGCGGTAGAGGGCGGGGGCGTCGCCGTCCCACCGTGCCGTCAGCCGCTGGGTGAGGTTGACCTGGAAGACGTCCCCGGCGGCGATGCGGGTCAGCAGGGCCGCCACGGCCGCGAGGTAGCGGTCCGCGGGCAGGCTGGTGGCTACCGGCTGGGGGGCGGGGCGGGCGGC
>SLMP01000156.1 GCA_007133465.1 Nitriliruptoraceae bacterium
GGAGCGGGGCCGGCGGCGTCGTGGCCCCTGGTGGCGGGACCTCCGGTGGCGGGGTCCCCAGGGGCGGCGAGCTCACCCCTCCGCCACGCCCGCGGCGATGTCGCCGCGCCGCTGCAGCCCGTCGAAGCTGATCCGGTCGGCGGCGGCGTAGGCGAGCGCCCGTGCTTCCGACACCGTTGGGCCGAGGGCCGTGACCGCGAGGACGCGGCCCCCGGCCGTGACCAGCCGCCCGTCGTCGTCCCGGGCCGTGCCGGCATGGAACACCTCGACGGCTCCGGACCGTCCGGCCTCCTCGACGCCACGGACCGGCAGGCCGGTGTCGTACGGGCCGGGGTAGCCGCCGGAGGCGAGCACGACGGTGACGGCGGCGTCGTCGCGCCAGGCCACCTCGACGTCGGCAACCGAGCCGGAGGCGGACGCGGCCAGCAGCTCGCCGAGATCACTCGCCAGCCGGGGCAGCACGACCTGCGTCTCCGGGTCGCCGAAGCGGGCGTTGAACTCGAGCAGCTTCGGGCCCTGCACGGTGTCGATCAGCCCGGCGTAGAGCAGCCCGCGGTAGGGCGTGCCGCGGGACGCGAGCTCGCGCAGCACCGGGCGGAAGACGTCCTCGGTGAGGTGGCCGACGTCGTCGAGGGTGCAGCCAGGCACCGGCGAGTAGGCACCCATCCCGCCGGTGTTGCGACCCTCGTCGCCGTCCCGCGCGCGCTTGTAGTCCATGGCAGGAGCGAGCAGGACGACGTCCTCGCCGTCGCACACGCCGAACACCGACCGCTCCGGCCCCTCGAGGTACTCCTCGATGACGACCTGGGTGCCGGCGTCGCCGAACACGCGGTGCACCAGCGCGTCGTCGACCGCCTCGCGCGCCTCCTCGAGGTCGAGGCAGATGCGCACGCCCTTGCCGGCGGCGAGCCCGTCGGCCTTGACGACGTACGGTGGCATGAAGCGTTCGAGCGCCTCGTGGGCGGCGTCGCGCTCGGTGGTGGCCACGTAGCCGGCCGTCGGGATGCCGGCGAGGTCCATCACGGACTTCGCGAACGCCTTCGAGCCCTCGATGTGGGCGCCGGCGGCGGTCGGCCCGAACGTCGGGATGCCGCGCCGCGCGAGCTCGTCGACCACGCCGGCGACCAGCGGCCCCTCCGGGCCGACGACGACGAGGTCGATCGCGTCCCGCTCGGCGAGGTCCGCGACCGCGGTCACGTCGGTCGGGTCGAGCGGGTGGGTCGGCCCGAGGGCCGCCAGGCCGGGGTTGCCCGGCGCCGAGACCAGCCGGTCCACCGACGGCGAGGTGGCCAGCCGCCACCCGAGCGCGTGCTCGCGGCCGCCACCTCCGACGACCAGCACGTTGCGTCCCACCTCGGCTCCTTCGCTCCGTCAGCGGACGGGGACGAGCGGGACGTCGCGGCGGACCAGCGTCTGGGAGCGCTTCGGCCCGACCGAGACCCACGTGATCGGCGTCTGCGACTGCTCCTCGAGCAGGTCGACGTAGTCGCGCGCCGCCTGCGGGAGGTCGTCGTAGTCCTCCACCTCGGAGATGTCGTCGCCCCAGCCGGGGACGTCCTCGTAGACCGGTTCGGCGTGGTGGAAGATCGACTGGTGCGGGGGGAAGTGCTCGTAGGTCTCGCCCTGGTAGCGGTAGGCGGTGGCGACCTCGAGCGACTCGAACTCGCTCAGCACGTCCAGCTTGGTGAGGAAGATGTCGGTGAAGCCGTTGACCCGGTTGGCGTAGCGGGCGAGGACCGCGTCGAACCACCCGACCCGGCGGCGGCGGCCCGTGGTCGTGCCGTACTCGCCGCCGACGTCGGTCATCCGCTCGCCGACCTCGTCGAACAGCTCGGTCGGGAACGGCCCGGACCCGACGCGGGTGACGTAGGCCTTGGTGATGCCGATCACCCGGTCGACGTGGCGTGGGCCGATGCCGGCGCCCGTCAGCGCCCCGCCCGCGACCGGGTTCGACGAGGTCACGAACGGGTAGGTGCCGTGGTCGAGGTCGAGCAGCGTGCCCTGGGCACCCTCGAGGATGATGTGGCGGCCGGCCTCCAGCGAGGTGTGGATCAGGTCGGTGGTGTCGGCGTGCAGCGGCCGCAGGCGCTCGGCGTACCCGAGGTACTCCTCCGCGATCTCGTCCGCCGACATCGGCAGGCGGTTGTAGATGCGGGCGAGCTGCTCGTTCTTGTGCTCGAGGACCGCCTCGAGCTTCTGGCGGAAGATCTTCTCGTCGAACAGGTCCTGGAACCGCAGCCCGACCCGGGCCGCCTTGTCGGCATAGGCCGGCCCGATGCCCCGCTTGGTCGTGCCGAGCTTGGCCTTGCCGAGCCGCCGCTCGATCAGCAGGTCGAGCTCGCGGTGGTAGGGCATGATCAGGTGGGCGTTGCCCGAGACCTTGATGCGCGCGAAGGGGTCGAGCCCGCGTTGCTCCAGCCCGTCGAGCTCCTCGAGCATCACCTTCGGGTCGACCACGACGCCGTCGGCGATCACCGGGGTGACGTGCGGGTAGAGGATGCCCGACGGGATCAGGTGCAGCTTGAAGACCTGGTCGCCGACGATGACGGTGTGACCGGCGTTGTTGCCGCCCTGGTAGCGCACGACCAGATCGGTCGTGTCGGCGAGCAGGTCGGTGGCCTTGCCCTTGCCCTCGTCGCCCCACTGGGCACCGACGATGATGGTCGCGGGCACGCGTCGTCCTTCGTTCCGGCCCCGGGGGCGCCGCGCACGGGATGTCGCGGGCGGGGTGTCGCGCCGGCGGGTCACGCCGGGGACCCCGGGACGATGGCCCCGTCACCGGAGCCTACCCGGCACGCCCCGGCCGGAGACATCGGACGGTGCACGCGGAGCGGCGCATCGCCGGTCGCCCTGCTGCCTGGCTCGGCTCCGCAGCCGAGCGGCCCTGCCGCGTCACCGACGGGTCACCTACGGTGGATGCAGGTCACCGGTCCAGGAGGTGGTGACCGTGCCCGGTCGCGCACCGGTGATCGAACGCCGTGCGGTGGTGGTCCCGGCGCCGGGCCCTGCGGCCCGGCTGCTGTTGGTCGGCAGCCGACCGCCTCGACGCGGCCCGCGGCCACAGCTCGGAGGTGGCGCCGAGCCGGCACGGGTCGGCCGGAGGGCACGCATCGGCCTGTGGCTCGGGCCGGCGTTGGCCGTCCTGGTGTACCTCCTCGCTCCGACCGGACCGGGCGGGTTGACCGATGGCGGTCGGGCGACGGCCGCGGTCACCGTGTTGATGGCGACGTGGTGGGTGTGCGAATCGCTGCCCCTCCCGGTCACCTCGCTGTTGCCGATCGTGCTGCTGCCGTTGACCGGCGCGCTGGACCTCACCACGACCACGGCTTCGTACGCGAACCCGCTGGTGTTCCTGTTCCTCGGCGGGTTCGTGCTGGCGCTCGCGATGCAGCGCTGGGGGCTGCACCGCCGGATCGCGCTGCTGACGCTCCGGGCGGTCGGGTCCCGCCCGCGTCGGATGGTCGGTGGGTTCATGCTCGCGACCGCCGGGTTGTCGATGTGGGTCAGCAACACCGCGACGACGGTGATGATGCTGCCGATCGGGGTGTCGGTGCTGGCGCTCGTCGCCGCCCGGCTGGATGGAGCGGGCGACGACGACGGACAGGAGCGCGCCCACCTGCCTCGGGGGCAGCCCGTCGCGGAGACCAGCCCCACCCCACGGTTCGCGGTCGGGTTGATGCTCGGCATCGCCTACGCCGCCAGCATCGGATCGCTCGCCACCCTCATCGGCACGCCGCCCAACACGTTCCTGGCCGGCTTCCTGGCCCAGAACCACGGCATCGACCTCGGGTTCGCGCGCTGGATGCTGCTGGCGCTGCCGCTGTCGCTCGTGTTCCTCGTGATGGCGTGGCTGGTGTTGACCCGCTGGCTCTACCCGCCGGAGATCGACGACGTCCCCGGAGGTGCCGCGTTGCTGCGCGAGGAGCTCGCGCAGCTCGGCAGGCTGACCCGCGGCGAACGCAACGTCCTGGTCGTCTTCGTGCTGATGGCCGGCGGGTGGCTCGCCCGCATGCCCTTGCAGGAGGCGTTCGCCGGTACCCCCCTGGCCGCCATCGACGACGCCATCATCGCGATCGCCGGCGCCGTGCTGCTGTTCGCGCTGCCCGTCGACGCCCGGCGCGGCGTGTTCACGATGGACTGGGCGAGCACCCGCCAGCTGCCGTGGGGCGTGCTGTTGCTGTTCGGTGGGGGTCTGGCCCTGGCGGCCGCCGTCGCGGAGAACGAGGTCGACCGCTACGTCGGGACGCTGCTGGCCGGGCTCGGCGACCTGCCGACGCTGGCGTTGGTCGCGATCGTCGCGGCGACGGTGCTGCTGCTCACGGAGCTGACCAGCAACACGGCGACGACCGCCGCCCTGGTCCCGGTGGTGGCGGGGACCGCCGTGGTGCTCGGCATCGATCCGTTGGTACTGACGATCCCCGCCGCCCTGGCCGCGAGCTGCGCGTTCGCCCTCCCGGTCGCGACCCCACCGAACGCCATCGTGTTCGGCACCGGCTACGTGACGATCCCCGAGATGGTCCGGGCCGGGCTGGTGCTGAACGTGGTCGGCACGGTGCTGATCGTCGCGGCGATGTGGGGACTCGCGCCGCTGGTGTACGGCTGAGCCGGGGGCGGCGGGGACGGAGGCGGGTGCCCGGCTACCGGGTGTCCGCCTCGACGACGTCCGCATCGTGGGACGCGTCGGTGGGGTCGTCGATGGCGCGATCGCCGCGGCCACGGCCGGCGGTCAGCACGAGCACCAGGCCGAGCCCGACGAGGACGGCGGGGCCGATCCAGCGCAGGTCGAGCCAGGTCACCTCGACGAGGTCGGTGAGACCGAGCAGGGCGACCAGCACGAACAGCAGGCCGAAGACGAACGAGAGAGCGTCGAAGCGGTGGCGTTCCACGGGGTTACCTCCAGGGGGATCTGAGCGGGGTGCGGGGCGACGCCGTCATGAGCCGCCCGTTGCGGGGGTGGTCACGCGCCGGCGGCGATGCGCTCGAGCCGGAGACCGGCCGCGTCCTCGTCCGCGTCGTCCACGTCGGTCTCACCGGTGCCGTCCGGCTCTCCGGCGTCGTCGGTCGGGTCGTCCACGGTCACGTCGGTGGTGTCGTCCACCGGGTCCTCGCCGGTGCCGTCGTCGACGGTGCCGTCCGCGGGCCGCCGACCGACGCCCTCCGCGGGCCGGTCGGCGGTCACGGCGCGGACGTCGACCGTGCCGAACCCGACCTGGACGTCCAGCTCGATCGCGGGAGCGCCGTCACCGAAGCTCGCGAGCGCCTCGGTCCGGGTGACGCCCAGCCCGGCGCCCTCCGTTTCGAACAGCGCGACCTCCCCCGCGCCCGCACGTGCGGTGACGGTGACGTTCACGTCGTCCGGCACGTCGACGACGACCTCGCCGGCGCCGACCTGGACGGCGATGGCGGTGGTCCCCGCCGCCTCGAGGTCGGCGAGCTCCAGACCGGTCAGGTCGAGCCGCAGGCTGCCGGCGCCGAGCTGGTAGCCGGCCTCGGCCTCCACGACGCTCGCCGGCCGCTCGGTGCGCTCACCGACGCCGTCGGTCCGCACGTCGACGTCGGCCCAGGTCATCGGGGCGAGGATGCCGGCGAGCAGCACGAGCGGCGTCAGCAACGCGGCCGGCAGGATCAGCCACCGGGCCCGGCCGACGAAGGCGCCGGCGAGCAGCCCGAGGCCGAGGACGAGCAGGCCGGCGGCGAGGATGCGGCCGACACCGAGGGAGAGCGTGGTGCCGATGTCGAGGATCCAGAGGACCCCGACCGTCACCAGCGCGAGCCCGAAGACCAGACGGCCGAGCAGCGACGACGGTCGCTCCGGCGCTGGCGGAGGCGTCCAGGCGGGGGCGCCGCCACCGTGCGCCGGCGGCCGGTTGCCGCCCACCGGCGGGGGGGACCAGACCGGAGGCGGGCCTTCTGGGGCGGGGGGCGCGGACGCGCCACCGGGAGCACGCGGATCGGTGGACATGGGGGTCTCCGTGGGGGATGCCGGGGTCGCCGGCGCGAAGGGGGAGGTGGTGGGGGCGGCGGCGGTGCCGGCGGCGGTGCCGGCGGCGGTGCCGGCGTCGGCGCCGGCGCGCCACAGGGCGAGGCCGAACCCGATCAGCACGAGGGGCAACAGCACCTCGGGCCCGAACCGGATCGGGAACCAGCGACCGGCGGCGAGGGGGCCGCTGAGCAGCAGCAGGGCCCCGAGCACCAACAGGCCGACGCCGATCCAGAACAGCGGGTCACGGGCACCGACCGCGGAGGTGCCCGCCGTCGTGTCGGCGGCCCTCCGGGGGGTCCCGGAGGCAGCGGCTCCCGTGCCGTCGTCGGCCGGGATCAGGATCGCGGCCGCGAGGTAGGCGACCAGCCCGAGGCCGTTCGTCACGAGCGTCAGCACCACGACGAGGATGCGCACGACCGTGACGTCGATGCCGAGGTGGATCGCGAGGCCGGCGCCGACGCCCGCCAGCACGCGACCCTCACGGGGACGCCGCAGGGGAGGGCGGGCGGGAGACGTCGTCCCCGGAACGGGGGTTCCGGGCGGTGGGGGCACGCCGGGGCCGGACCCGCCGGGAGGTGGGCTCCACGCGGGGCCGTTGCCGGGGGCGTTGCTGCTGTCTGGGGTGGGTGCGTTCACGTCAGGGCCTCGCGGGTCACGGACCGGGGTCGGCTCCGTCGTTCCCATCCTGGCCCCGGGGACCTCGAGCGACCATCGGGGACCACCCTGGGGTGACCCTGAGGCCCACCGGTACCCCCAGGGGTCGACCCCGTTCCCCCGGGCGCCGCCGTGTGCCACTATCGAGGTCGCCGCGTCCCGTCCTCCGGCACGCGGCCGGATCCGACCGCGAGGCCGCGCCGATCGAC
>SLMP01000172.1 GCA_007133465.1 Nitriliruptoraceae bacterium
GCCGGATGACGCCGCCGACGTGCTCGTCGAACTCCTGGCGGCCCACGGGCGGTCCGCTGCCGGCAGCACCCCGGCCCCGCTGCTCGCCGCCGTCGACGCCGCCGGCACCCTGCCCGCCCAGCGGCTCGCGTTCGACCTCCTCGCGCCCGGTGGCACGCTGTCGGTGATCGCCGTGCCCACCGACCAGCGGTTCGCGTTCACCCCCCCGGAGACGTACGACCGCAACCTCACCGTGAGGGCGGGCCGCGCGTCGGTCCGCGCCACCCTCGACCGGCTACTACCCCGCGTGACGTCCGGCGAGGTGCGGGTGCCGACGGACGTCGTCGTCACCCACCTCGACGTCCCCCTGAGGACGGGTCCCGAGCTCTACCGCCGGTTCGCCGACCGGGAGGACGGGCTCGTGAAGGCCGTGTTCCGGCCGTGACGGGGATGCGTCCCGCCGGCCCGACGGGGATGCGTCCCGCCGGCCCGCGGGGATGCGTCCCGCCGGCCCGCTCCGTACCGTTGCTGCCCCACGGCCGCCGACCGCGCCGTGCCGACGCCGCCCGGCCCCCCGGCGCGCCGTTCCCGGAGGTGACGTCCTGGGTCCGACCGACCAGCCCGGCGCGCCGCGCCCGACCGAGGCGCCGCGCCCGGGCGATCCGCGAGCCGGCGGGCCACGCCCCGCCGCGTCCAGTCGCGACCTGCTGTGGCTGGGCCTCGCCGGCGCTCTCGTCGTGCTCACGGTCGTGCAACTTGCCGGCCTCACCCTCGCGGTCGTCCGGTTGGAGACGGCACCGTCCGGCGGGGCGCTCGTCCTCGGCTTCCTCATCACGGTCGTGTGGCTGCTGACGGTCTTCTGGCTCGTCATGGGGGCCTGGCGCCGCAGCGTCTGGGGCTGTCCGTTCGAGCACG
This sequence comes from Nitriliruptoraceae bacterium, assembly GCA_007133465.1. Classification (GTDB taxonomy): domain Bacteria; phylum Actinomycetota; class Nitriliruptoria; order Nitriliruptorales; family Nitriliruptoraceae; genus SLMP01. Next base: position 895 of record SLMP01000172.1, read on the forward strand.
GCGCCGACGCGCCGGCCACCCGCCGGTGCCAGCGCCACGGGGGCCTGCCTCCGACGCCGCAGGACTAGTGGTCGGTCCGGACCGGTTGCCGGCACCCGGCAGCCGCTGGTACCGTACGCGTCCCAGCGACCTCGGTCGCGGCGCCGACGCGCGCGGAAGCACGTCGCGTCGCTGACGCCAGATCGCGCCGGGCACGCTCACGGACCGACCGCACGGCCCCCCGGCCGATCTCCGGCCGTCGCACCCGTCGCGCCACCGGCGCCCCTCCCGCCCCGCGCCGACCGCGTGGCCCCCGAGCACGAGGACACCTCCGCCCCATGGCCAACATCAAGTCCCAGATCAAGCGCAACCGCCAGAACGAGGCGGCCCACGAGCGCAACAAGGCCGTCCGCTCCCGGCTGAAGACCTACACCCGGCGCTTCCGCGCCGCGGCGGAGGCCGGCGACCGGGACACCGCGGAGGAGGTCTACCGCGTCGCGGCCCGTGAGTACGACCGCGCGGCCAGCAAGGGCGTGGTCCACCGCAACACCGCCGCCAACCGCAAGTCGGGCATGGCCAAGCGGCTCCAGCGCCTCTGATCTCACGCGTCCGGGTCCTCGGCCCCGGACCGCCTGGGCGCCCCTCGGGGCGCCTTCGTCGTGTTCCACGGGCCCGGTCGCCCGCGGCCCGATGCGATCTCTCGGTCTGGGTTGGGGGATGCCGCCCGGCCCGCAGGGCGGACCACCGGCCCGGCCGGCGGTCCACCGACCCGACGAGCGGACCACCGACCCGGTCGGAAGGAGCCGGTCGGACGATGGCCGCCGGCGAGGCTCACTCCTAGAGTCGGATCAGGCGGGTCGGCCGGCGACCCCGCGGCGGCGGGCCGTGGGGCGGCGCAGGCGGACCGTGGGAGCAACGAGGCCCCGTGAACGAGTCGGATGCCCTGCACGATCCGGACGCCAGGTCGGCGGCCGGCCCGGAGCTCGACCCCGAGGTCGACCCCGACGCCGACGCGAGCGTGGTGGCGTCCTACCGCCGCATCCTCGTCGCGATGACCGACCTCGCCCCCGAGCGCGCCGAGCTGGTCGCCGAGTTCGCGCGGGCGGCGCTGCGTCGGGTGCCCGGTCGGCAGCTCGCCGCCGCCGACCCCTTCGCAGCCGCCCGGCGACTGCTCGGCGCCTTCAGGAGCATGGACGAGCGCCCCGCGGGCGAGGTGCGCGTCGAGGTGCTACGACCCGCCACGGGACTCGACGGCCGTCCCGGTGAGAACGTCGTAATCCAGGTGGTGACCGAGGACCGTCCGTTCCTGCTGTCGACCGTCGTCGACGAGATCGAACGCGGTGGGCTGCGGGTCGTCCGGGCGCTGCACCCGATCGTCGGCGTGCGCCGGGACGACGCCGGACGGGTCGCCGCGATCGTGCCGGCGCGGACCGCCGCGCACCGCGAGTCCGTGCTCCACCTCGAGGTGGAGGGTCACCTGCCCGCCAGCGAGGAACCGGCGCTGGCCGCCCGGCTGCGCCAGCTGATCGCCGACGTCGTCGCTGCGACCAACGACCACGAGGCGATGCGCGCTCGGATCCGGGCCGCCGCGGATGCGCTGCGCGACGGCACCTGGACGGCGTACGCAGGGACGGACCCTGCGGCCGACGAGCAGGAGGTCGCCGCGCTCCTCGACTGGCTGCTCGAGGACAACGTGGTGCTGCTCGGCCTGCGCGAGTACGCCGGCGTCGACGTCGACGGCACGCCCAGCATCGAGGTGGTGGACGGCTCCGGGCTCGGGCTGCTCTCCGACGACCGCCGGTCGCGGTTCGCGTCCCCGGTCCCGATCGCGGACCTGCCCCCGCGGGTCCGCGACCAGGTCGAGGCCGCGCCGCTGCTGACCGTGACCCGCACGACCGGGATCTCGACCGTCCAGCGGCGCGTCCGGATGGAGTACCTCGGGCTCAGCCGCCGCGACGCCGACGGGCGCTTCCTCGGCGAGCTCCGGATCCTCGGGCTGTTCACCCACAAGGGTCTGAGCGCACCGACCCGGGCCACCCCCGTGCTCCGCCGCAAGCTCGGGGCGATCCTGGAGCGCGAGGACGTCGTCGACGGTTCGCACGACGCGGTGACCCTCGCGTCGCTGTTCCAGGCCCTGCCCAAGGACGAGTTGTTCCAGGCCGACACCGACGAGCTGCACCGCACGCTGGTCGGCCTGCTCTACGCGGAGGAGCACCGCGAGGTGCGCAGCCTCGTCCGTGTCGACCACGCCACCCGCACCGTGTCGGTCCTCCTGGCGGTCCCGCGCGACCACTACTCGCCACAGTTGCGCCAGCGGGTCCACGAGCTGTTGCTCGACCGCTATGGGGACGGTCGCGTCGACGTCGAGGTGTCCCTCGGCGACCGCAACGAGGCGCTCGCGCGGTTCCTGCTACACCTCGAGCGGCCGATCCCGGACGTGAGCCTCCCCGAGCTCCAGACCGCCATCCGCGCCCTCGCCCGTTCCTGGGACGACGAGCTCACCCAACGACTCCGCGAGGCCGTCGGCGACGCCGAAGCCGAACGGCTGCTCGGCACGGTCATCGACCGGCTCCCCCGCGCCTACCGGGACGCGGTCGCGCCACTGGACGCGGTCTCCGACGTCATGCTGCTCGACCACGCCGTCCACGGGGACGCGCCGCTCCTCGTGGCGCTCCGTCCCGAGCAGCGCGACGACGCCATCGCCGCCGGGCGGGACCTCGCCCGGCTGCGCGTGGCCAAGCGCGGCGACCCGGTCGAGCTGTCCGGCTTCATGCCGCTGCTCGAGAGCCTCGGGCTGACCGTGATCGAGGAGATCCCCTACCGCCTCGAGCGCGACGGCGCGTCCCTGCACCTGCACGACTTCGGTGTGCGGGCCGACGACCTCGACATCGACGCCGACGGTCCCCGCGTCGCCGACGCGGTCCTCGCCGCGTGGCGCGGCCACCTCGAGGTCGACGCGCTCAACCAGCTGGTGCTCGTCGCCGGGCTCGACTGGCGCGACGTCGGCTTGCTGCGCGCCTACCGCCGGCTGCGCCGCCAGCTCGGCACCGCCTACACCCCGGAGTACGTCAACGCCACCATCGTCGGCCAGCCCGAGGTCGCCCGGGCGCTGGTCGCCTACCTCCACGCCCGGTTCGACCCGCAGCACGCGGGCGGACCAGGCTCCGAGGAGTCGGCCCGCTCGGCGGTGCTCGCGGCGCTCGACGGACTGTCCCGCCTCGACCACGACCGGATCCTGCGCGGGCTGCTCGCGGTTGTCGACGCGACCCTGCGGACCAACGCCTTCCGTCCCGACGCGGTGGCGGACAGCTCGGGAGAGCCGTACATCGCCCTGAAGATCGACCCCTCCAAGGTGCCCGACGCCCCCCGCCCGATCGTCTACCGGGAGATCTTCGTCCACTCCCCCCGCGTCGAGGGGGTGCATCTGCGGGGCGGCGCCGTCGCCCGGGGCGGGTTGCGGTGGTCGGACCGGCGCGACGACGTCCGGGCCGAGGTGCTCGACCTCGTCAAGGCACAGATCCTCAAGAACGCGCTGATCGTGCCGACCGGCGCCAAGGGCGGGTTCGTCGTCAAGCGGGAACCCGACGACCCGCAGGAGCTGCGCGACGAGGTCCGGCGCCAGTACGTGACGTTCATCCGCGGGCTGCTCGACGTGACCGACGACCTCGAGGGCGGCGAGGTGGTCCCCCCGCCGGACGTGGTCCGCCACGACGATGACGACCCCTACCTCGTGGTCGCCGCCGACCGGGGCACCGCGACGTTCTCCGACACCGCCAACGCGGTGGCGGCGCGGTACGGGTTCTGGCTCGACGACGCCTTCGCCTCAGGCGGGTCGAACGGCTACGACCACAAGGCGCTCGGGGTCACCGCCCGCGGCGCCTGGGTGGCGGTGCAGCGCCACTTCCGCGAACTCAGCATCGACGTCCAGACCGAACCGATCCGCGTCGCCGGGATCGGGGACATGTCGGGCGACGTGTTCGGCAACGGCCTGCTGCGTTCCGAGGCCGTGAAGCTCGTGGCCGCGTTCGACCACCGGCACGTCTTCATCGACCCGGACCCCGACCCCGCGACCTCGTTCGCCGAGCGCCGCCGGCTGTTCGAGCTGCCCCGCTCCAGCTGGAACGACTACGACCGCGAGGTGCTCAGCACCGGCGGCGGCGTCTGGTCCCGCAGCACCCGCACCATCCCCTTGTCGGACGAGGTCCGTGCGCTGTTGCGGGTCGAGGCGGTGAAGCTGACCCCGCCGGAGCTGATCCGGGCGATCCTGCTCGCACCCGTCGATTTGCTGTTCGCCGGCGGGATCGGGACCTACGTCAAGGCGTCGACGGAACGCAACGAGGACCTCGGCGACCGGGCGAACGACGAGCTCCGCGTCGACGGCCGCGACCTGCGGGTCCGGGTGCTCGGCGAGGGCGCGAACCTGTCCATCACCCAACGGGGCCGCATCGAGTACGCACGGCGCGGCGGTCACATCAACCAGGACGCGATCGACAACGCGGCCGGCGTCTCCACCTCCGACCACGAGGTCAACGTCAAGATCCTGCTCACCCTCGCCCGCGAGGACGGCCGGCTCGACGCCGTCGAACGCGACACGCTGCTCGCCGGGCTCGCCGACGACGTCGTCGACCTGATCCTCGTGGACATCGACCGCCAGACGGCGGCCATCTCCCGCGAGGTGGAGCTCAGCGCCGCGACCCTCGACCACCACCGCACCCTGCTGGCGCGGCTCGAGGCGGTCCACGACCTCGACCGCGAAGGTGAGGTGCTGCCCGACGACGAGGAGCTGTCCGCCCGCGCCGCCGCCGGCGCCGGGCTGACCCGCCCGGAGCTCGCCACGCTGCTCGCCTGGGCCAAGCGGGACCTCAAGGAGTCCCTGCTGGCCAGCGACGTGCCCGACCTGCCCCTGTTCGAGGGCGCCGTCGCCCGCTACTTCCCGCAGCGGTTGGTGGAGCGGTTCCCCGACCTGCCGGTCCGGCACCGGCTGCGCCGCGAGCTGGTCGCGACCACGGCCGCGAACGACCTCGTGGACCGGATGGGGGTCACGTTCGCGGCGCGGCTGGCCGCCGAGCTGCGGGTCCCGCTCACCGACGTCGTGCTCGCGTACAACGCCGCACGGGCGACCTTCGGCGCCGACCGCTGGTGGGACTGGCTCGACGCGCACGAGGTCTCGCACCCACCCGACCGGATCCTCGAGCTCGAGACCCCGCTGCGAACGCTGTTGACGGCCGTGACAGCGAACCTGTTGACCGAGCCACTCCCTGCCGACGCCACCGCGCTGGTCGAACGGGACCGTCCGGTCGCGGAGGCGCTGATCGCCGGGCTGATGGGGCTCGGCACCGCCGACCAGCGTCGCGCTCGCGTCGCCCACGCCCGCTGGCTCGTCGACGACCTCGTCGACCCCGACCTCGCGCGCCTGCTCGCCTCCGCACGCGACCTCGCGATGGTCCCGGACGTCGCGCAGGTGCTGACCGCCGGCGCACGCCCGCGCCGCGCCGTCGACGTCGCGGACACGTTCCTGCGTCTGGGCGACGGGCTCGGCATCGACCGGCTCGAGGACCTGCTCGCCCGCGTGATGCCGACGACCGTGTGGGGCCGCCGGCAGCGCACCGGCCTGACCGCGGACCTGCGCCGCGCCCGGAGCGACGCCACGGAGACCGCGCTGGCTGCCTGCCCGGACCTCCCGGAGGCCGAGGCCGCCCGGCGGTTCCTCGACGAACGGGCGCCAGCCGTCGACCGGGCGCGTGCGATCATCGCGGAGGCGGAACGCAGCGACCCCGACCGCCTACATGCCGCCGGCGTGGCGGCGCGGACCATCTGGGACGCGATCGAACGGGCCGGCTGACTCAGCTCCCGGTCGACCTGCCGGCCAACGGGTTGAACGGCGCGCCGACCTGTCGGGGCGTGGCGAGTTCGAGGACCGCGAGCTCCAGCAGCAGGTCACCGGGCAGCTCCGACCCCTTCAGGTCGAGGTCGAGCCGCGCCAACCGGTCGTGGCACCACGCCAGCTCCCCGGGACCGAAGGCCGCAGCGATCGTCTTCAGCCGGCCGAACTGGCCCGTGGTGACCCCGGCCTCCTTCGGGCTCGCGCCCGAGCGCACCCGCAGCAGCTGCCGGAACCGGAAGGTCAGCGCGCCGTGCACGGCGAGGGGGGCCTCACCGGCCTCGAGCACGCCGCGCAACGCGACCAGCGCGCCGGCCGCGTCGCGGGCCGCCACGGCGTCGGCGACCGCGAAGCCCGACACACGGCCGTGCCCCTCCACGACCGCATCGACGTGTTCCGAGGTCAACACCGCGACCCCGGTGTTCGCCGCGCACACCGACGCGACCTTGGACGCGATCACGCCGGGGACCTGTCCGGCGTGCGCGCGGATCGCCGCGATCGCGGTGGCATCGGCCTTGCGTCCGAGCCGGCGGAACTCCTCGCCGACCAGCCGGTCCCAGGAACGGTCCTCCCAGTCCGGCGGTGTCCGCACGTCGACGCGTGCGTCCGCCTCCTTGGCGAGCCGCGCCACCTTCTGGATCCTGCCCGCCCCGCGTGCCACCAGGACCAGCACCGCGTCCTCGGAGGGGGCCGTGACGTACGCCTCCACCTCGGCCTTGAGGTCGCCGGTCAGCGCCTCCACCCCGCGGAGCACGACGCAGGTGCGCCCGCCGAACAACGAGGCGGTGCGCAGCTCGGGGAGGTGCTCGGTCTCCGAGACGTCGTGGACCGCGACGTCGAGCTCCGGGTCCTCGGCACGCAGCCGGTCGAGCTGCCGCTCGAGCTCGCGCTGCAGCAGCAGGTCGTCGTCGCCGACGAGGAACATCAAGGGTGGCATGGCGGGAGGCTAGCGACGCTCGGGGACGCGCTGGCCCCGTCCCCGGCACGCGTCCTACGGCGCCCGCCGCGGGCGCCACGCCCCACCGCTCGTCCGCTCCTGCCGCGCCGGGTGCGGCGACCTCCACCCGCACGGTGCCCTCCAGGTCCGTCCGTCGCACCTCGGCGCCCATCGCCGCGAGCACCTCGAGGACGTCCGGGTGCGGGTGCCCGTGGCGGTTGTCGCGCCCCACGCTGATCAGTGCGATGGGCGCCCGCGTCGCCAGCAGGAACGCGGGGTCGCTGGTGGCGCCCCCGTGATGCGGGACGGCGAGCAACTCGACGGTGAGGTCCCTCCCAGCGGCCAACAGGTCGGCCTGCGCCTGCCGCTCGGCGTCGCCGGCGAACAGCGCGCTCCGGCTCCCGTACGCGACGCGGAGGACCGTCGAGCTGTCGTTCAGCTCGCTCCGGGCGTAGCGGTACGGCCGACCTGGCGGGGGACCGAGCACCTCGATCGCGAGGTCACCGAGCACCACCCGGTCGCCCGCCGCCACGTCGCGCACGGGGATCCCCCGCGCCGCCGCCTCCGTCAGCACCTCGGCCGCTTCCGGCAGCTGCGTCGGCAGCGGCCGGTACCAGACCGCGCCGACGTCCAGACGGCGCAGCACCTCGGGAGCGCCGCCCACGTGGTCGAGGTGGCCGTGGGTCACCACCAGCAGGTCGAGGGCGGTGCGGCCGTGCTCCCGCAGCCAGCGTGCGGCGGTCTCGTCGGCGCCCGCGTCGATCAGCATGCGTGCCCCTGGCGACTCGACCAGGTACGCATCCCCCTGCCCCACGTCGATCGCCGTGACCGTGAAGCCGGTCGGTGGGAGCCGACCGCGCACCTGGGGTACGCCGGCCACGGCCACCAGCGCGACGCAGGTCACGAGCGCCACGCGCGCCGCCCGCGTCCGCGGCGCCAGCAGCAGCCACACGCAGCCGGCCAGCAGCGCTGCCAACGTGACCGGTCGGGCCAGATCCGCCCGCCCCCCGATCCCCCCGAACCCGTGCGCGACGGCCAGCACGATCCGGGCGGGCGGACCCGCCAGCGCCAGCACCGCCGCACCGAGGGGCGGGACGGCCAGGGCCAGCGTGCTCCCCACGAACGCGATGGCGGCGGCCACCGCGGCCGCCGGGACCGCGACGAGGTTCGCCGGGATCGACGCGAACGTGACCTCGCCGAAGGTGGCGAGCAGCACGGGCACCACCGCGACCTGCGCCCCGATCGTGATCGCGGCCAGGTCCGCCAGCCGGGACGGCAACCGCTGCGGCAGGTGGGCACGCACCCGCGGCGCCGCCACGAGCACCCCGGCCGTCGCGGTCGCCGAGAGCACCAGCCCGAGCGACCCCGCCAACCGAGGATCGAGGAGCACCAACAGCAGGACGGCGACGGCCAGCCCGTGGCGTGCGTCCCGGGGGACACCTCGGATCGAGGCCGCGAGGAGCACCAGGGCCATCGTCCCGGCGCGCTGCACGCTCGGTTCGAACCGGGTGACGAACGCGAACCACGGCACGACGAGCGCGACCGCCACCCACCGTCCCCGAGCCCCGACCCGCGCCAGTCCGAGCAGGCCGAGCACCCCGCCGAGCACGATCGCCACGTTGCTGCCGGACACGGCGGTGAGGTGCGTCAACCCGGTGGCCTGCATCGCCTCCTGGTCGGCGGCCGGCAACAACCGCGTGTCGCCGGTCACGAACCCGACCAGCAGGCCGCCCGCCCGGTCGTCGAGGTGACGGGTGGCGGCCTCGCGCACCCGAGCCCGCACGTGCTCGCTGGACCGGGCGAGCGGTCCCGGGTCCCCGGCCGCCTCCCAGGCCGACACGTCGAGCAGCACGGAGACGTGTTGCCTCGCGAGCCACGTCCCATAGCCGCCGTCCGGCAGCGGCCGCGCGCTCACCCGCGCCCGCCAGCGCGAACCGAGCGGCGGCGGGTCGTCGTCCAGCGTCAGGGCCGCGCGCTCACGCGTCGCCTGCCCCGCGATCTCCTCCACGCGCAGCACGACGTGCCAGCCGGTCGCGATCGGCCGCGGCTCGTGCACGACGGTGCCGAGCACCTCGACCTCGCCACCCTGCCCCGAGAGGTGGGGCAGCAGCCCGAGGTCCGTCGTGGCGATGCGCAGTGCGGCCCCGACGGCGGTGACGGCCACCACCGCGAGCACCACCAGCAGACCCCGCCACAGCGTCCCTCCCGGCGTGCGCGCCGCGGACCGCACGACGCTGGACCGGCTGCTCCGCCGGGCCCACCGGCCGACGACCGCGACGGTCACCGTGACCAGCCCGAGCGCGCCCAGCAGGCCGGCCTCGCCGAGCCGGCCACCGATCGCGTGGCCGAACGGCGCGCCAGCCCACTCCCCCAGCAGCCCGCCGGCGATGGCTGCCAGCGCCCAGAGCGGCGCCGGGCCGAGGACCGCTCCGGGCGGGGGCCGAGGCAGCCCGTGGTCGCGGTCGAGGTCGGGTTCCCCCTCGCCGTCGGCGCGGCCCTCGACGCCGGATCGTCGTTCCGCTCCCGAGGTCATCCGGCGGTGATCCGGTCGGCGAGCTGCTGGAAGGTCTTCTCCCCGATCCCGGCCACCGCCCGGATGTCGCCCGGTTCCGCGAACGGACCCTGCGTCTCCCGGTGCTCCACGATCGCGGCGGCTTTCGCCGGGCCGATACCCGGCAGGGTCTCGAGCTCCGCCGCCGTCGCCCGGTTGAGATCCACCCGACCCTCCGCGTCGATCCCGCCACCTCCCGCCCCGGCCGGGTCGGCGACCGGCCCACCCTCCCCCGCGGCGGACGGGTCCGGCGTCGCCGGCGCCGGCGCCACCTCTCCCTCGCGCAGGACGTGCACCTGCTCGCCGTCCAGCAGTGGCCGCGCGAGGTTGACCGTCGCGAGGTCGGCGCCCGGCCCCAACCCACCGGCGGCCTCGATGGCGTGGCCGATCCGACTGCCGGCCGGCAGCTCGACCAGCCCCGGGCGCTGCACCGCCCCGGAGACGTGCACGGTCAGGGGCCCGGGAGGCTCCGGCGCCGGCGGCGGTCCGCCGGTCGGCGTCGGCGGCGGTCCGCCCGCGGTCTGCGCGTCCGGCGCGGCGTGGCCAGGATCCGCTGCGTCCGTCGCGGCGTGGCCCGGATCCCCGGTCGCGCCCGGCCCGCTGGTGCGGGGATCCTCCCTCGTCACCGCCGGTTGCCCGGCCGCCGCGGCACTGCCGTCCCCACCGTGCGCTTGCAGGACGGCGGGCCGGCCGGTCGCACCCGACCACAGCAGCAGGCTGGCCACCACCGCCCCCACGAGCAGGATCGCCAAGCCCGCCAGCTCCGCCGGCGTCGCCCGCAACCAACTCGCTGCGCGCTCCAGGCGCCCCGGAGGGCGCCGCTCGTCCGCACCGAACCGATCACTGCTCGGATCGGCGGACAGGTCGTCCACCTCCGGACCGTACGGCCCGGCCGCACGGGACAGGGCGGGTGCATCGTGCCGGTCGGTCCGGCGATCGGTGGGAGCCATGCCGGGGAGGCTGCCGCACCGACCCGAGACCGCGGCCACGGATCCCCGTCAGCCTGTGGATACCCGGGACCGACCGCCCTCCGGGTCGACGTCCCGGCACGCCGGGCACGGGCACCCCACCCGTCAGCGGGGACCCGGCGACCTGCCCGTCAGCCGGAGCGCGGCACCGCCGCCGCCCCGATCGCCCCCGGCCCCACGTGCGTCCCGACGATCGGCCCGATGATCGCCGTCAGCCGCTCGTGGACCTCCACCCGCTGGTCCAGCCGCTCCCAGAGCTCCGCTGCCCGCTCCGGGGCCAGCGCGTGGGTGACGATCACGTCCACGGGACGTCCGCCGGCAGCGGCGGTGACGAGCTCCGCCGCCCGGTCCAGTGCCCGCCCCCACGTCCTCGTCCTCTCGCGGACCTCGACGCGTCCCTCGTCGGTGAGGTGCAGGATCGGCTTCACGCGCAACGCGTTGCCGACCATCGCCTGCCCGCCCGTGAGTCGGCCGCCCCGTCGCAGGTGTTCGAGCGAGTCGACGATCAACAGGCTCAGTGCCCGCTCCCGTACCCGCTCGGCTGCGGCGACCACCCGGGCGACCGACCCGCCGTCCTCCGCGACCCGCTGCGCCGCCAGCACCGCCAGCCCGAGCGCACCTCCCGCCAGCCGAGAGTCCACCACCGTCACCGGCAGCGGCGCGCGGGACGCGCGGTCACGAGCCAACGCCACCGTCCCGGACAACGCGGAGGAGCAGTGCAGCGAGACGACCGCGTCGAAGCCGTTGTCGGCCGCGTCCGCGTACGCCTCCTCGAACCAGGCCGGCGCCGGTTGCGAGGTCGTCGGCAGTCGCGTCCCGCTGACCAACCGTTCGAAGAACCGCTCGTGGGTGAGCGTGACCCCGGAGATCAGCACCTCGTCCCCGAACGCCACCGACATCGGCACCATCCGGAGCCCGAGCGACTCGACCAGGTCCGCCGGCAGGTCCGCCGTGGAATCGGTCACGACCGCGACCCGCGTCATGCCACCTCCGTCTCACCGCACCGCCGACGACACGGAGCCTAGTGAGGCATCGCTCCGGGCCCCTGCGGACCGGCGCTCGCCGAGCGCGCCGGCCCACCCCCCGCGGCCCCGTCCTCGCGCACGAACCCCACGATCGCCGCCCCGACGACCTCCGGCGCCTCGAGGTGCGCCCAGTGCCCCGTGCCGGGCACCACCGTCACCCGCGACGCCGGGTGGCGCAGCAGGTCCGCCGCCGCCCGGGCGTAGGCGACGTCGATGCAGCGGTCGTCCTCGCCGTGCAGGACGAGGTGCGGTTGGGGCGGGACGGCGACCCGGACCCCGACCGCCCGGCCGCGCAACATCGCGGTCCCGGTCCCTCGGTAGGTGGCCAACATCGCCCGGCGCACGTGCGGGTCACCGACCAGGGCGTGCAGCGGCGCGATGTCCTCGACGGTCGGCTCGTAGCCCGGCGACCACGCGCGCCAGAGCCGTTCGAGCCGGTCCGGGTCGGTCACCCACCGCTCCCCCAGCCCCGGCACCTGGGCCGCCAGCGTGTACCACGACCGCACCACCTGCCGCCCGTCGCGCCAGGCTCCGGCGAGCGCCCGCTCCGGTGGCACCGCGAGCGTGACGACCCGCCGCCAGCGCTCCGGCGCCGCCGCCGCGGCACGGGCCGCCCCGATCGCCCCCCAGTCGTGGCCGATCGCCACCGCCCGGCGGTCGCCGCCGAGTGCCCGGTGCAACGCGTTGACGTCGGCCGTCAGCAGCTCCGGGTCGTACCGCCGGGCCTCCGGGACCTCCGTCGGCGGGATGCCTCGCATCCAGGGCGCGGCGGCCCGGAATCCCGCCGCCGCCAGCATCGGCAACAGGTGACGCCACGTCCCCGCATGGTCCGGGAAGCCGTGCAGGCACAACGCCAGCGGCCCGTCCGGGGGCCCCTCGGTGAGGTACGCGAACCGGATGCCGTTCGCCCGGACGAAGCGCGCGCGCAGCGTCAGCCCCCCAGGACGAGGTTGACGAGCCGGTCCGGCACCAGCACGACCCGCGCCACGTCCCGGCCGTCGAGGTGGCCCGCGACGCTCTCGTCCGCGTGCGCCGCGGCCACGACCGTGTCCTGGTCGGCGCCGGACGGCACCCGGACGCGTCCCCGCACCTTGCCGTCGACCTGGACGACGACGACGACCTCGTGCTCGACGAGCAGGTCGGTGTCGGCCCGCGGCCACGGTTGGTCGTGGACCGAGCCGTCCTGCCCGAACCGGGCCCACAGCTCCTCGGTGACGAACGGGCAGATCGGCGCGAGCATGGTCACCAACGTCGTCAGCGCCTCGCGGACGGCGGGGCCGCCCGACCCGTCCCGGGTCGCGTCGAGCACCGCGTTGGTCAGCGTCATGAGCTTCGCGATCGCGGTGTTGTACTTGCGCGCCGCCATGTCCTCGCTGACGCCGACGACCGCCCGCGCGGTCGCCTTCCGCACACCGTCCGCGTCGTGGTCCTCCGCGGTCCCGGCGGCCTCACGGGCGAGGTGTTCGAGGCTCAGCCGCCACAGCCGCGCCAGCCACTTGTTCATCCCGGCCGGCGAGACGTCGGCCCAGTCGATGTCGTCCTCCGGGGCCGAGGCGAACAGCAGCGTCCCGCGCAGGGTGTCGGCGCCGTAGGTCTCGTAGACCTCGCCGGGCACGACGAGGTTGTCCTTCGACTTCGACATCGCGGCGCCGCCGAGGATCACCTGGCCCTGGTTCAGCAGCGCCTGGAACGGCTCGTCCGCGGCGAGGTGGCCGCGGTCGCGCATCGCCTTGACCACGAACCGGCTGTAGAGCAGGTGCAGCGTCGCGTGCTCGACCCCGCCCGTGTACTGGTCCACCGGCAGCCAGACGTTCGCGGCGTCGACGGGCCAGGCGCGGGTGTCGTCCTGGGGTGCGAGGTAGCGCAGGAAGTACCACGACGAGTCGACGAACGTGTCCATCGTGTCGGTGTCGCGACGGGCGTCCTCGGACCCGCAGGCGGGACAGACGACGTCGTGCTGCCAGGTCGGGTGCAGCGCGAGCGGCGAGCCCTGCACCTGGAAGTCGAGGTCGTCGGGCAGCTCGACGGGCAGGTCCTCGGCCGGCACCGGGACCTCGCCGCACGACGGGCAGTGCACGATCGGGATCGGCGCGCCCCACGACCGCTGCCGGGAGATCAGCCAGTCCCGCAGCCGGAAGTTCACCGTCGCCCGGGCCAGCCCCTTCGCCTCGAGGTCGGCGGTGATGCGCTCCTTGGTCTCGCGCCAGTCGAGCCCGTCGTACACCCCCGAGTTCACCGTCGTGCCGTCACCGGCATATGCCTCGGCCATCGTGGCGCCGTCGAGCGGCTCGCCGTCCTGCGGCTGCACGACGACGCGGACCTCCAGGTCCTCCTGCCGGGCGAAGTCGAAGTCGCGCTGGTCGTGCGCCGGTACCGCCATGATCGCGCCCGTGCCGTAGTCCATCAGCACGTAGTCGGCGGCGTAGGCGGGGATCGCCTCGTCGGTCACCGGGTTGACGATGTCGAAGTCGAGCCGGAAGCCGCGCTTCGCGCGACCGCCGCCGGCATCCGAGTCGAAGGAGCTGAGCCGCTCGATCTCCGAGCGGCGCCCCACCGCCTCGCGGTACGCCTGGTAGTCCGGGTCGTCGCCCATGCGAGCGGCGACCAGCGGGTGCTCCGGCGCGAACACGAAGTACGTCGCCCCGTAGAGGGTGTCCGGCCGGGTGGTGTAGACGACGATGTCCTCGGCCTTGCCGGCCGCGTCGGCGGTCCGGAAGGTCACCTCGGCGCCCTCGGACCGGCCGATCCAGGCGCGCTGGGCGTTCTTGACCCGGTCGGCCCAGTCGATCGTGTCGAGGTCGTCGAGCAGCTCGTCCGCGTAGTCGGTGATGCGGAAGAACCACTGGGTCAGGGGTCTGCGCTCCACCACCGTCCCGCAGCGGTCGCACACGCCGTCGATCACCTGCTCGTTCGCGAGGACGGTCCCGCAGGAGCTGCAGTGGTTGACCAGCGCCTCGCGGCGGTAGGCGAGCCCGGCGTCGAGCAGCTCGAGGAACAGCCACTGCGTCCAGCGGTAGTACTCGGGGTCGCACGTCCGCAGCACCGTGTCCCAGTCGAACGAGTAGCCGAGCCGCGCGATCGTGGCGGCCTGCTCGTCGATGTTCGCGTAGGTCCAGCCACGCGGGTCCGCCCCACGGTTGCGCGCCGCGTTCTCCGCCGGCAACCCGAAGGCGTCCCACCCGATCGGGTTGAGCACCCGCTTGCCGGTCATCCGCAGGTGGCGCACCAGCGCGTCGTGGATCGAGAAGATCTCCGCGTGCCCCATGTGCAGGTCGCCCGAGGGGTACGGGAACATCGTCAGCGCGTAGTAGGTCTCGTCGCCCTCCCCGCGGTCGGCGCTCGGACGCGGCGTGAGCGAGTAGGCGCGCTCGTCACGCCACCGGGCCGCGATCGGCGGTTCGATGGTGAGCGGGTCGTACCGCTCGATGTCGTCGGTGTTCACCGGCGGGAGCCTCCTGCGACGTGACCCCGGAGCCTACCGCCGGGGGCACCCGCCCTGGCCCGCGCGCTGCCGCGGCCGGGGCGCTCGACGACACAGGTTCGCGCCCCCCTGTCCCCACGGGTACGCTGCCCCGCCGCACGCCACCTCGGTGGTGTGCATGCACGGGCCGGTAGCGCAGTCCGGCAGCGCACCTCCATGGCATGGAGGGGGTCGTGGGTTCAAATCCCATCCGGTCCACGTGGAGAACCCGCTGGTTCCAGCGGGTTCTCTGCTGTCCAGGGCGACGCTCGACGTCCGCACGGCTGCTCAGAGCGTTTGTCCGCCTGGCCGCGCCAGCGTTCCTCGCACCAGATCAGAGGCCTGCCTGGGCGACGCCGTACGCAGCCTGCTCACGGGAATACCCCTCGAACCGCAGCTGCTCGATGAGCCCGGAACGCGAGAACGCCATCAGGACGAGGTAGTTCCTCGCGGACCGGGCGGCCTCCCGTCGTCTGCCCGACCGACCCGGCTGGCTGGTGCCGGGCCTCCGATCGATGTCAGGGTTCGATGCCCCGCGCTCGTCCCAGCCCGTCCGAAGGAGCGGCCGGACCGAACGCACCCCGGAGGTGGTCATCGTGGGGCGTGTCCTGATCGTGGGTGCCGGCATCGCCGGCCTGCTCGCCGCGCATGAGCTCCGCGACAACGGCCACGAGGTCGTCGTCGTCGACAAGGGTCACCAGCCCGGCGGTCGGCTGGCGACCCGGCGGGTCGGTGACGCCACCTTCGACACCGGCGCGCAGTTCCTCACCGTCCGGGACCCACGGGTCGGCCGCCACCTCGACGCCTGGCTGGCGTCGGGGTTCGCCCGCGAGTGGTTCCGCGGCAGCCCGGACCAGCCACCTCCGCAGGACGATGGCGACCATCCCCGCTACCGGGGCGCACCGGCGATGCGGTCGATCGCGGAGCGCCTCGCCGCGTCGCTCCTCCTCCACCTCGGCACCCGGGTGCTCGGCGTGGACGTCACCGACGGCCGCTGGCGCCTGCGCCTGCTCGACCGCGAGGACCGTCCCCTGCCGGTCCTCACCGGCGACGCCCTGCTGCTGACGCCGCCGGTGCCCCAGACCCGCGCGCTGCTGGCCGACGTGCGGCTGAGCGCGAGGACGGCGGCGACGCTCGGGGCGATCCGGTTCGATCCCTGCCTGACCGTGCTCGCGCGTCCGGACGGGCCGACGGCCTTGCCCCCGCGCGGGGCGATCCGGCTCGCTACCGAACCGGTCGCCTGGCTGACCGACAACCTCGTCACCGGCGCCTCCCCCATCCCGGCGGTGACCGCGCACGCGACCGCCGCGTTCAGTCGCGCCCGGTGGGACGCCCCGGACGCCGAGGTGGCCCGCGACCTGCTGGCCGCTGCCGCCCCCCACCTCGGCACCTCGGCGACCGGCCTGTACGTCCACCGCTGGCGCTACGCCGCACCGATCGGCCCACCGCCCGGCGCGGACGACGGCATCGACCCGGACGCGCCGGTGCTCCTCGACCACGTCGAGGGCGCGCCGCTCGCCGTCGCCGGTGACGGACTCACGGCCGGCCGCGTGGAGGGGGCAGCGCGATCCGGGCTCGCGGCCGCGGACGCCCTCCACACGGCACTGCGGGGCTGACGGGACGGGCGCACGTCGACGCACGGCCGAAGGTCCGTTGCCTCGACCGGACACGACGGAGAGGCTGTTCGTACGGTGGGCCGGCGACGGCTCCGCCCCTGCCCCGGACCACGACCGATCGGATGCCCGTCCCATGTCGACCGACCACGCCGCCAACGACAACGTCCTCGCGCTGCTCGCCGCCACCCGCGCCAACGACAACTTCCGCCAGGTCCTCATCACCGGCGGACACCTCCAGGTCGTCGCGATGACGATCCCGCCGGGCGGGGAGATCGGCGCGGAGTCCCACGCCGGCCACGACCAGGTGCTGTTCTTCGTCGAGGGCCACGGCGAAGCGATCCTCGAGGACGAGACCACCCCGGTCGGCCCCGGCGACTTCGTCTTCGTCCACGACGGCGTCCACCACAACTTCGTCAACACCGGTGACACGCCACTGCGCATCGCCACGGCGTACGCGCCCCCCGAGCACGCCCCCGGCACGGTGCACGCCACCAAGGAGGAAGCGGACGCGGCCGAGGAGGAGTGACCCGGTCGCTCCACCCACGGTCGAGGTTCCTCGGTTCCTGACCGACCGGTCGATACGGTCGGCGGCCGAACGCTGGCCGAGGATCTTGCGAACCGGGCCAGCGGCCCCTGGCGGCGGTGGACCAGGAGCGCGTGGTGGGGCATGTGTGGTCGTTGCATCCGGCCGATCACCATCGGCGCAACGGTCGCGGCCTCGGGGCGGCGGTCCTCTCGGCGGTCATCCCGGGGGCTGGCCACCTCGCGATCGGTGAACGCCGGCGCGGGGCGGTGCTGCTGCTGCTCACCCTCGCCCTGCTGGGCGCCGTCGGGCTCACCGCATCGCTCGGTCCGATGGCGCTGCTCACGCTGCTGCTCCGCCCCGGCGCGCTGACCTGGCTCTCCGCGGTCAACGTGACCCTGCTCGGTTTCCGGCTGTTCGCGGCGCTCGACGCCTACACCCTCGGTACGCGACCGCCGGTGGAGCCCGCCTACCCCCGCACTCCGGCCACGGCCACCGCCATGATGACGGCGCTGCTGGTCCTGACGCTCGTGGCCGGTGCCCCGCATGCCGTCGCCGGCTACTACACCGTCGCCGCACAGGACCTCATCGATGGCGTCTTCGTCGCCGACGTCCGCGCCGACGGCCCCACCGCTCCCGAGGAGGCGGCGACGGCAGCCCGCGACGACGGCGCGATCGGCGACCCCTCGGCAGCCGGTGCGCCGACGGTGAGCGACGGGCCACCGGACGGACCGACCCCGGCCGCGAGCGACGACCTGCGCGACCCCGCCCCGCAGCCCCCACCGCCACCGGACCCGCTGTCGCCGGTGGGCAACCCCTGGTTCGAGCAGGACCGCATCAACGTCGCCGTCCTCGGCAGCGATGCCGGGCCGGGCCGCTGGGGCGCCCGGATCGACTCGTTGCTGGTCGTGTCCGTCGACCCACACAGCGGCGACGTGGCCATCTTCTCGCTCAGCCGCTCCCTGACCGACTTCCCCGTCCCCGACCGCCTCGCCGAGGTGTACCACGGCCACTGCGCGGTCGGACCGGGATGGGAGTACCTCAACGCGGTCTACACCTGTGGGGTCTCCCGCGCCCCCGACGCCTTCGCCGCCATCTACCCCGACGCCACCGATCCGGCCGCCGCGGCGACCGCGGACGTGCTGGGGGCGCTGCTCGGGATCCCCGTCGAGCACTACGCGATGGTCGACATGGGCGGCTTCGTCGGCATCGTCGACGCGCTCGGGGGCGTCGAGGTGGCCGTCGGCAGCCCGATCCGCGTCCGCCTGTCGCCCCCCGACGAGGACAGCGAGTGGCGTGTCTACGACATCCCGGCCGGGGTGCAGACCCTCGACGGCCCGGAAGCGCTCGCCTTCGTCCGGACCCGGTCCGCCGAGAGCGACCGCGAACGCATGCGGCGGCAACGCTGCCTGCTGGCGAGCCTCGCGACCCGCACCGACCCGCTGTCGCTGCTCCGCCGGTTCCCGAGCCTGGCCGGCGCGATCGAGGAGCACGTCACCGCCAGCGTCCCGGTCGCCCAGCTGCCCGACCTGCTCCCCGTGCTGACCGTGATCGAGCGCGACCGGATGGTCGCGACCGGCGTCGGGCCGGCCGGTGGGGGCGCTCCCGACGTCGCCCAGATGCACGCGCAGGTCGCCGCGATCCTCGAGGACCCCGGCACCGCGGCGAATGTCCTCGACACCGCCGAGGAAGGCGACGCCGTCTGCAGCTGACGCGGTCCGGGCCGTTGGCCCGTCGGCGCTCGGCCAGGGCGACCGCGGCTCAGCGGCCGACGGGCGGCGCGTCCGACCCGGCGGGGTCCGAACCCGAGCGGTCCGACCCCTCGCCGGCGGCCGCACCGAGCACGGACGGCACCCAGCCGATCCGCAACTCCAACGGCAGGTGCGCGAGTTCGTTCCACCGGTCGAGCACGACGGGAGCCGGTCCGTCCCCGTTGCCTCGCCGCCGCGCCTCGAAGGCGAGGAACTCGGTCACCGACGTGTTGCCGACCGCCCCGAACGTGCCGGGGGGCAGGCCGAGCACCCGGTGGGTGCCGTGCCACACCGGCCCGCCGTGGGTGACGGCGATCGTGACGCCCCCGTCCGGGGTCGCGTCCAGCAGCTCGCGCAGGACCGGTTCGACCCGGTCGGCCAGCTGCGCCGCGGACTCGCCGCCCACCTCGCCGACCACGTCCTCGCCGTCCAGCCAGCGCTGCCACCGCTCCGGGTCGGCTGCGATCACGTCCGCCCGCAGGTGGCCTTCCCAGTCACCGAACGACCGCTCTCGCAGCCGCGGGTCGTGGGCCGGCTCGCGGCCGAGCGCTGCCGCGAGCGGCGCCATCGTCTCCACCGTGCGCTGCAGGTCGGAGGTGACGAGGTGCGCGTCCGGGTAGCTCGCCGACAGCGCCGCCGCGGTCAGCTTCGCCTGCGCGTGCCCGACCTCGCTCAAGCCGGCGCAAGCCTGCCCCTGGATACGCGCCTCGGCGTTCCAGATGGACTCGCCGTGACGGACCAGCACGAGGCGCCTCATGCCTGCTCCGACCCGACGGCTGCGGCGGGCCGGCTCGACGCCGCGCCGGGTGCCGCCGCCGGCTCACCGGTGCGCGGGTCGCGGCGCGGCACGTCGGCCCACAGCCGCTCGAGCGCGTAGTAGTCGCGCTGCTCGGCGGAGAACAGATGGCAGACGAGGTCGCCGTAGTCGAGCAGCACCCAGCCGGCGGACGGCGTGCCCTCACGCCGCAGCGGCCGGCGGTCCTGCTGCCGCAGTCGCTCCTCGATCGACTCGGCGACGGCCTTGAGCTGCCGGTCGGAGCTCGCCGTCACGAGCAGGAACACGTCGACGATCGCGAGCAGGTCCGCGACGTCGAGGATGGTCAGATCGGTCGCCTTCTTGTCGTCGGCGGCATCGGCAGCCGTCACGGCGAGCGCGACGGCCTCGGGGGTTGCTGGCACACGGACCTCGGACGGATCGGTTCACGATGGATGACCACGGCGGGTCGTCGGGCACCAGGGAACCACAGCCTGCCGCCGGTTGCCCCCACCCTGCGTCGGCCGTCAGCGTCGCGGGCCCGCCCCGTACAGCCGGCGCTCGCGGATGCAGCGGTCGACGGCATCGGGGACGAGGTACCGCGTCGCGAGCCCGCGCGCGTACCGCTCCCGCAGCTGGGTCGACGACACCTCCAGCTGGGGCACCTCGAGGTGGACCACCTCGCCTGGCAGGTCGTCGGCCGCCGGCGCGTCGTCGCCGGGGCGCGTCACGACCACGAACGTGGCCAGCGCGAACGCCTCCTCGACCCGCTGCCAGTCCTGCAGACCCGCCGCCGCGTCCTCGCCGAGGAGGAAGAACCAGTCGGTGTCCGGCTCGCCCGCGTGCAGGTCCGCCAGCGTGTCGGCCGTGTAGGTCGGCCCCTCGCGGTGCAGCTCGCGCTCGTCGACCAGGAGGTACGGGTCCTGGTCGACCGCGGCGCAGACCATCGCGAACCGGTCCGCCGCCGGCGTCGGGGCCGCCCCCTTCATCCACGGCTCGCCGGCGACGAGCAGCCGCACCTCGTCGAGATCCAGCTCCACGCGGGCGCACTCCGCGACCACGAGGTGACCGAGGTGGGGCGGGTCGAAGGTGCCGCCGAGGAGCCCGACGCGAAGGGACATGTCGCAGCAGACTACTCGCCACGACCGTCGTCAGCGGCTCCTCGACGCCCGGACCAACCTCCGGGAGGACGGTGCCGAGGAGTACACTGGACGCCTTCCGTGCGGCATCGACCACCGCCGTCTCGGACGGCACGCTCCCGCGGGTGGGGCCGCGACGGGGAGGAGGTTCATCGTGCCTCTCATCGCCGAAGCCGTCCAACAGGACGCCCAACCGAGCCCCCCTCAAGGTGCCGACGGCCTGAACCAGCGAACAACGCTGCCGACGGCGACCGCCGCCACGCTCCCCCGGCACATCGTGACCGTGGAGCCGCGGGAAGCGCTCGCCGTGGTCTCACCCCTGGACGAACGCGTCCTCGGGTACGTGCCGGCGTGCACCGCTGACGACGTGGCCGAAGCCGTGGCGCGCGGGCGCCGGGCGCAGCGCGCCTGGGCCGAACGGTCGGTGGACGACCGGGCGTCCCTCCTCCAGCGGGTCGCGCACCTGGTGTTCGCTCGCCAGGACGAGGTCCTCGACCTGATCCAACTCGAGACCGGCAAGGTCCGCTCACACGCCTTCGAAGAGGTGGCCGTGCTGTCGATGACGGCCGCCTACTACGC
>SLMP01000001.1 GCA_007133465.1 Nitriliruptoraceae bacterium
CCCACCCGACCCCGACGATGACGTCCCCTTCTGACGCCGGCGCTTGCAGGGCGGATCCGCGGTGCTGCCGGCGTGCCGAACGAGCCGACGGTTCAGCGCAGCCGCTGCCGACGCCGGCGCAGGCGCGATACCGGGTCGGCCGGGCGACCCGTGGGCCGCGGGTCGGGTCGTGACCGCAGGGCGGTGCGGGCCTGGCGCGCGGCCCGGGACACCTGTTGCGCGGGCACGCGGACCGGGGCCAGCCGCCGGTCACGAGCCGAGACCGACGAACGCAGCCGCTCACGGAGCTCCGTAGCCATCTCCTCGGCGACGACAGCCTCCTCGGAGGACACCTCACCGCCGAAGGCGGCCGCCTGCGCCAGGTGCGCGAAGCGCGTGGCATGCCCGTCGACCCGGCCCTCCGCCTGCCACCGCGACGCGACCTCGCGCATCGTCTCGTGCCGGCGCCGCCCGACGCCGTACCGGCGCGCCGTCGCGAGCAACTCGTGCTGCGCGGCCAGGACGCGCTCGGCCGGGTCGCCACCCGATGTCAGCGTCCGCGCTGCCCGTCGTCGCCACCACCACGTGGCACCGACCAGGAGCAGCGCAGCGATGACGATCAGGGCGGAAAGGGTGCGAGCACGATCATCGCCCGCCCCACCGCTCGACTCCGCCGGCGAGCGGTCCTCCGCCCCGAGCGGGGGGATCCCTTCACGGTCGCCGATGTCGGGGACCAGGTCGTCGGCGTCGAGGTCGGGGATCTCCGCAGCCTCGCGCTGACGCCGCTCTCGGACGTTCTCGATCGGAGCCAGGTCGCTCTCGGTCGGCACGATCTGGGTCTCGTCGTCGCGTGGGGTCGGTTCGAAGGTCACCCACCCGTAGCCCGGGAAGAGCACCTCCACCCACGCGTGGGCGTCGGCCGTGGACACCGTGAACTCGGTGGTCTCGCGCCCGTTCGCCGGGTCGGGCTCCAGGGTCACCCGGCCCGGTAGGAACCCGACGGCGACCCGGGCCGGGATCCCGGTCTCCCGCAGCATCACGGCCATCGCGGTGGCGTAGTACTCGCAGTATCCGACCCGGTCCTCGAGCACGAACCGTTCGAGCGCGTCGTCGTCACGCAGCGGCGCGACGTCGAGGTCGTAGGCGAAGCCGCCGGCCGGTCCGACGAACCAGTCCTGCAACGCCAGCGCCTGCTCGACGGTCGTACGTGCGCCAGCCGCCTCGTAGACCTCCTCGGCCTGCGCGCGGAGTCCTGGGTAGGACCGGGGCAGGTCGGTCCAGCGGGCCAGCTCCGCCGGCGCAAGGCCCGCGGCAGCAGCCGTCGCCGGATCGCTCAGCTCCCCGAGGGCGAGCAGCTCGTCGAAGGTGGGGGCGGGGCGAGCCGCCTCCACCCGGTAGTCGACGCCCTCACGGATGCCGGCGCGCTGCGCGTCGCCCACCGGTTCCAGCGCGGCGAGGAACCCCCCGTCGGTCGACCAGACCATGTCCTCGCGCTGCGGGCCCAGCACCTCGACCGGCTGGTAGGGGATCGGGACGTAGATGTTCTCGAGCGCCAGGACCTCCACGTCCACGAACACCGGCACGGTGCTCGCGGCCGGCTCCTCCGGCGGCAACGGTCCGGCCGCCGTCACCAGGGTCGACGGGTCGGGGCGGTACCCGCCGGGGGTGGGCTCGCCGAGCCGCCAGGTGAACCCGTCGAAACGGTCCAGACCAGCGAGCCGCAGGTAGGTGCGCTGCGTGGTGTGCAGCCGGAGCACATCGCGTTCCTCCGGCAGTTGCAGACGGTCGGAGACGTCGACGATGGGCTGGTAGCCCCGCGGCTCCGCGCCCCCGCCGCCGATCGCGATCCAGCCGGGCTCGTCGTACCCGGGCAGCATGGGCGGGACCACCGTGGCTACCGCGATCACCACGGCCGCCATCACCATGCCGGTGACCGGGACGAGCGTGCTGCCCCGGGTGGCCTCCGTCCGCGGGGTCGTCGCGAGCAGCAACACCGCCGCGGTCAGCAGGAACGTGACCGCCGCCGGCGCGGCCGAGACCCGCGAGAGCGGGACGACGAGCGGGACGACCCACAGCGCCGTCAGCATCACCAGGGGCGCCCCGGCACGCTCGCCGCGCACCAGCACCACGACCGCGAGGTGGGTCACGATCCAGGTGGCCACGACGAGCAGCAGCAGCAGACCGGTCAGGGTCGGGGTCGGCGCCGGTGTCTCCGCGAGCTCGACCAGGCCCTGCGACCACAGGGCGGCGAGGTCCGCGAGCAGCTCTCGTCGAGGCAGCACCGGCCCGCTCGTGAAGCTCAGCAGCCACGGCAGGGCGGACACCATCGCGACCCCGCTCACCGCGGTGGCCAGGAGGGCGCCACGACCGAGCCGGTGCAGCACCGCCACGATCGCCGCCGACAGGACGCCGGCGACCAGCATCGGGCCGACCCAGAGCGTGTCGGTGAACACCCGTGCGTAGGCGGGCACCGTCCCGGCGAGCACGAGCAGGACCAGCGCGGCCGCGGTCGCGGGGTGACGCTTCATCGTGCCGCCCCCGCGCTCGGGACCGCGACCCGGCGCTGCGTGAGCAGCTCCCGCCAACGCTGGTCCAGCTGGTCACCGGCGCGCAGGACCACCACGCGCCAGCCCGCAGCGCGCAGCGCGGCAGCCGTCTCGTCCGCGGCGGGGTCGGGCCGGGTCGTGTGGCTGGGGGCGTCGATCAGCAGCGCCACCCGGGTCGAGAAGCCCCGACCCGCCCGGACGAGCTGGCGCAGCTCACCGGCCTCCGGCAGCGTGAGGACGGCGAACAGCGTCCCACCGCCGGCGAGCCCCTGCGCGACCTGGTGGAGCAGGGCGGGCAGCTCGACCGCGTCCTCCGTGCGCACCTCGGCCAGCTCGGCGAGCAGCTCGTCGCGATCGCCGGCCCGGGGCGGCTCGGTCAGCGGACGGTGCAGCAGCACGAGCCCTCGATCACGTGCGGCGAGGTGGACGACGATGCTCGCCGCGGCGGCGACGGCCGCCTCCTCGCTGGCGCGGGGACCGGCACCGCGATGGCGGTCCGCGCGCAGGTCCAGAGCGAGCACCGCACGGGGCTCCTCGCGGGACTCGGTGTGGCGCACCATCAGCTCCCCTCGGTGCGCGGTACTGGCCCAGTGCACGGTGCGCAGGTCGTCCCCGCGGACGTACTCGCGGACGTTTGCGGTGTCCTCGCCCTGCGCCCGGGGCCGGGGCCGGGCCCCCCGCCCCGTGGCGACCGCGCCGCCGAGCGGCAGGCCGGGCGGCAGGGTGGTGACCGGTGGCAGCACCGTCAGTGGGGTGGCGCCGGGCACCGTCGTGTGGCGGGCGGCGAGACCGAAGGGGTCGCGGGCGCGCACCTCGACCGGGCCGAGCTCGAAGCGGCCGCGGTGCGTCGCGGTCAGCCGGTAGCGGACGGTGGCCCGCCGCCCGGGTGCCAGAGGCGCGAGCCGCGCCCGGGACCGCCCCGTCAGCGTGGCCGGCACGTGGTCCTCGAGCTCCAGCGGCACGCTCGGCAGGCGGCTGCGGTTCGTGATCGTCAGCGCGACCTGGACGGGTGCACCGAAGGCGGCTGTCGCCGGCGCCACCACACGGTCGACCTCGAGCCGCGTGACGACCAGGCGCGTGGCCACGACGGCCACGAGGACCAGCAGCCCCGCCGCGACCGCGGCGATCTGCAGCTCCGCCACACCCAGGGCACGCGCGGTGATCCACAGGACGCCTGCGGCGACCAGCAGGCCGATCCCCCGGGAGGTGAGCACCGTCTAGCCGGTCGGCGCCGGCAACCCGTCGAGGACGTCCTCGACGACCCGCAGCGGGTCATGGCCGGCGAGCTCGGCCTCCGGGCGCAGGATCAGACGATGCGGCAAGACCTGCCGGGCGAGCGCCTTCACGTCGTCCGGGACGACGTGGTCACGGCCGTCGATGGCGGCGGCGGCCCGGCTCGCGCGGAGCAAGGCGAGCGAGGCACGGGGGGAGGCACCGAGCTCGACGTCGGGATGCGAGCGGGTCGCGCGGCACACCGCGACGAGGTAGCGCTCGAGCGGCTCGGTGACGCGGACCGTCTGGATCGCGCGGCTCGCCGCGGCGATCGCGGCCGCGTCGGTCACGGGCCGCAGCGTCGTGAGCCGGTCGTCGCCGCCGTGCGTGCGCAGGATCGCGAGCTCGTCGTCGTGGTGCGGGTAGCCGATCGAGATGCGCATGAGGAACCGGTCGCGCTGCGCCTCGGGCAGCGGGTAGGTGCCCTCGAGCTCGATGGGGTTCTGGGTCGCGATCACCATGAACGGACGGGCGAGCTCGTGGGTGACCCCGTCGACCGTGACCGTGCGCTCCTCCATGGACTCGAGCAGCGCCGACTGGGTCTTCGGGCCGGCACGGTTGATCTCGTCGCCGAGCACGATGTTGGCGAACACCGGGCCGGGCCGGAACTCGAACTCCCCGGTGTCGGGGGAGTAGACGGTCACACCCGTGACGTCCGAGGGCAGCAGGTCGGGGGTGAACTGCACCCGGGCGACCGAGCAGTCGATCGACCGGGCCAGGGCTCGCGCCAACAGGGTCTTGCCGACGCCCGGGACGTCCTCGATCAGCAGGTGCCCCTCGGCGAGCAGGGCGATGACCGCCAGCCGCACGACCTCGGGCTTGCCCTCGACGACGCTGCGGACGTTCGATTCCACCGCGTGGAGCGCCTCGCTGACGGACCCGAGGTCCGGGCGCTCGCGATGCTCGGTGGTCGTCACCCGGGTGGCTCCCGTCGTCGGTCGTCCGCCAGCGGCGCAGCGGCGGCGCGGCGAGGAGGTGGAGCGGCGACGGCGGCGGTGCGGCGCCGTCCGCGGCGAGGGTACCGAGCACCCGCTCGACGGCGTCGCGCGTGGCCGAGCACCGGTCGCCCGGAGCGACCCGTTATCGTCGGGGCACACGGGAGGATCCGATGACCAGTGGCGACGCCGCACCCCGCACGTCCCGGGGGGCGCGGACCCGGGCGCGACTCTGCGACGCGGCCCGCTCGGTGTTCGCCGAGCGGGGGTACGCGACGACGCGGGTCGAGGACGTCGTCGAGGCGGCCGGGGTCAGCCACGGCACCTTCTACACCTACTTCGACAACAAGGCCGCGATCCTCGACGCCCTGATCGACGCCACCGCCGACGACCTCCGGGCGGTCGTGGACGACCCCTGGGACGGACCCGACGGCGCCGCCACGATCGAGGCGGTGATCGATCGGTTCGTCGCGGTGTTCGCCGCACACGGTGACGTCATGCGTGCCTGGCTGGAGGCGAGCGCCCACGAGCCGCACTTCCGGCAGCGGTTGCGCGAGGTGCGCCGCGGGTACGTCCAGCGGGTCGCGGAGGTCCTCGAGCCGGTCCTCGGGCCGACGTCCCACGACCCCGGGGTGGCGGCGGCTGCGCTCGTGGCCATGGTCGAGGGCTACGCCTCCGAGGGGCTGCGCGGCGACGCCTCGGCGCGGCGGGCCGAGGTGGTCCGCACCCTGTCGGGTCTCTGGCTCGGCGGCCTGATCCGCCTCGCCGAGGACGGCTGACCGCTTCGCCGAGGACGGCTCGGGGCCGGGTGGGGCCTGGTGGTGCGGGCTGGGGGTGCCGCCGAGGCGCGTCCGCGGCCACCTCGCGACCCCCGGGACGCCGTCCCCGGGCCGAGGTCCACGCCCTGGCCACGCTGCGGGCCCGCGCGACGCCGTCCGCACGCCGCCATGGGCCGTCGAGACGGCCTCCTCGTGGCGGCCGGGAGGGCTCCGGTGGCGGACGGTGGTGCGGTGTCGTTGACCGTGGAGTAGAAGAGTCGTAGAGTGGGGCGATGTGGAGGACTTGCCCATCCGGGGCGGGCCGCGGACCGTGAGCGGGGCGGACGTTGTTCCTGGGCGAGCACCAGCACACGCTGGATGCGAAGGGGCGGGTGATCCTCCCCTCGCGCTTCCGTGAGCGGCTCGCGAACGGACTGGTCTTCGCCCCGTCGCAGGAGCGCTGCATCGACATCTACCCCTCCACCGTGTTCGAACGGCGGATCGAGGGGTTGCAGACGATCCCCCACGAGGACCAGCGCGGCCGGGCCTTCCTGCGGATCCTGATGGCGGGCGCGCACGAGGACCGCCCCGACGCGCAGGGGCGCGTGACGATCCCGGCGCGGTTGCGGGACTACGCCCACCTCGAGCGCGACCTGACCCTCAACGGGATGAACGACAAGATCGAACTGTGGGATCGCGGCACCTGGGAGGCCTACCGCGTCCAGGCCGAGGAGGACTTCGCCAACCTCCAGACCCCCTTCGTCCTGTGACGCCGATGCTCATGACCACGCCCGCGCCCCACGTCCCGGTCCTCGAGGACCGCGTCGTCGACCTGCTCGCGGACGCCCCGGACGGCGTGATCGTCGATGCGACGCTCGGGGCGGGCGGGCACGCCGCGGCCGTGCTGACCGCGCGGCGCGGGCGCTACGGCAGGGCCGCGCTGATCGGTCTCGACCGGGACCCGACGGCGCTGACGCTGGCCGGCGAACGACTCGCGCCCTTCCAGGCCGACCCGGCGGTCGAGGTCGCGCTCGTGCGCACCCGGTTCGACCACCTGGGTGCGGTGCTCGACGCCGCCGGACACCCACACATCGCCGGCATCCTGCTCGACCTCGGCATCTCCTCCATGCACGTGGACCGGGCCGAGCGCGGGTTCAGCTACCGCCAGCCCGGACCGCTCGACATGCGGATGGATCCCGACCAGACCACGACGGCGGCCGTGCTGGTCAACGAGTTGGACGCGCGGGAGCTGGCGGCGCTGCTGCGTCGCTACGCCGACGAGCGGTTCGCCGATCGCATCGCGCGCGCGATCGTGGCAGCGCGTCCCCTGCACACCACGACCGAGCTCGCCGAGATCGTCCGGGACGCGATCCCCGCGGCGGCACGACGCCGCGGCGGTCACCCCGCGACCCGCACCTTCCAGGCGCTGCGCATCGCGGTCAACGACGAGCTGACGGCGCTCGAGGCCACCCTGCCGGTCGCGCTCGGCCGGCTGGTGCCCGGCGGGGTCGCCGTGGTGCTCGCCTACCACAGCCTCGAGGACCGCATCGTCAAGCGGGCGTTCGCCGCAGCGGCCCGCGCCTGCGTGTGTCCGCCGGAGCTGCCCGTGTGCGCCTGCGGCCGGACCGCCGAGGTCGAGCACCTCGTCCGTCGCCCCGAACGGCCCTCCGAGGCCGAGATCGCCCTCAACCCGCGCGCGTCGGCGGCACGGCTGCGTGCCGTGCGGCGACTGCCCGACAGGAGTGGCTCGTGAGTGCTGTCACCGCCCCGCTCAAGCCCGCCCAGGCACACGACCCGGCCCGTGGGCCGCGCCTGCAGGTGGTCGAGGAACCGGTGCGTCGGCACACGGTCGCCTTCGCCCTGCTGATCCTGCTGGTGATGGGCGTCGCGATCTTCGCCGCGGTCAGCCTCAACGCGCTCGCCGCCGCCGCGTCGGTCCAGGCGCGGGAGCTGGACGCACGGGTCGTCGAGGCGGAGCGGCACTACGCGCAACTGGTGGCCGACGTCGCCGCGCTGGAGGACCCGGCCCGGATCCGCGAGGCGGCCGCCGACCTCGGGCTGATCCCGGCCGACGTCGGCCGGTACCTGCCGCTCGATCGCAACCTGCCCGCCGATGGCGCCCCGAGCCGCGTGGAGGTCCGTGAGGGCCTCACCGACCCGCTCAAGCCCGTCCTGTCCGTGGAGCGCTAGGTGACCGGTCTCCCTCGCCGCCCGTCCCTGTCGGCACCGCGCCTGCGGCGCCGCGGCGACCTCCCGCCCCGCCGTGGCACGGCACGACCCGCGGCCGAGGTCGGCGTCCGCCGGATCCGGTGGCTGCTCGTGATCTACGGGCTCGTGCTCGTACTGGTCGTCGGGCAGCTCGTCATGATCCAGGTCGTGCGGGCCGACGAGTACGCGGACCGGGGCGTACGGCAGCGCGCCATGACGGTCGAGCTGCCGTCGACGCGCGGCCGGATCTACGACCGCGAGGGTGACGTGCTCGCCACCTCGGTGCAGGCGGCGACGATCTACGCCGACCCGCGAATCTTCCGCGGGGAGGCGACCCCCGACGGGATCCTCGAGGACGCCCCGGACGCGGCGAGCGTCGCCGCCGAGCTGGCGCCGCTGCTCGGGCTGCGGGCGAGCACCCTCGAGTCCCGCCTGTCGCGGGAGGGCAACTTCGCCTACCTGGCTCGCCAGCTCGACCACGAGGTGGGGGTCGCGGTCGCCGCGCTCGAGCTGCCCGGCATCGGCGTGCTCGCGGAGCCGAAGCGGGTCTACCCGGCCGGTCAGCTCGCGGGCCAGGTGGTCGGGTTCACCGACATCGACGGCGAGGGGCTCCAGGGGCTCGAACGCCACTTCGACCCGATCCTGCGCGGACAGCCGGGCATGCTCGCCCTCGAACGCGCCCCGGGTGGTCTCGACATCGCCTCCGGGATGCGCCAACTCGTCCCGCCGACGGTCGGCTCCGACCTGGTCCTGACGATCGACCGCGAGATCCAGTACGCCGCCGAGCGGGCGGCCGCGTCGGCGATCGAGGAGTTCAACGCCGCCGGCGCGAGCGTCACCGTGCTCGAGGTCGGCACCGGCGAGGTGCTGGCGATGGCCAGCGCGCCGCTGTTCGATCCGAACGAACGGGTGGCGGGCGACGAGGACCGCTGGCGCAGCCGTCCGGCCACCGACGTGTTCGAGCCGGGCAGCGTGCAGAAGACGCTCACCGTCGCCGCGGCCATCGAGGAAGGACTCGTCGACAGGGACAGCCCGATCCCGGCGCCCTTCGCGCTGCAGGTCGGCGGCAAGACCTTCACCGACGCCTTCGGGCACGCCGACGAGATCTGGCCGCTGTACAAGGTCATCGAACGGTCGAGCAACACCGGGACGATCCACATCGCGCAGCAGCTCGGACCCGAGACCCTCGAGGAGTACCTGCGGGCGTTCGGCTACGGCCGCTCGACCGGCAGCGGGTTCCCGGGCGAGTCGTCCGGGATGCTGGCGCCGCACGAGTCGTGGTGGGAGACCTCGCTGCCGACCATCGCCATCGGTCAGGGCGTCGCGGTGACCCAGCTGCAGCTCGCCAACGCCTTCGCGACCATCGCCAACGACGGCCTGGCCCTGCCGCCCCGGTTGGTCCGGGGCACGGTCGACGAGGACGGACGGCTGGTCCCGAGCAACGCCGGCGAGGAGACGCGGGTGCTCTCGCCGGAGACCGCCGCCGAGGTCCGCGAGATCCTCGAGTACCCGATCAGCGGCGAGCAGGGCACCGGGACGCGTGCCCAGATCCCCGGGTACCGGGTCGCCGGCAAGACCGGGACGGCCCGGAAGGCCAACCCGGACGGTCCCGGCTACTCGAGCGCGTTCTTCGGCACCTTCGTCGGCTTCGCGCCGGCCGACGACCCGCGGCTGGTGGTCGCGGTCGTGCTCGACGAGCCGCAGCCGATCTACGGCGGACTCGTGGCCGCGCCGGTGTTCCAGGAGGTCATGAGCGCGGCCCTGACCGCCCTGCAGATCCCGCCCGACACGGCGAGCGGTAGCCTTGCGGCCGCGCTCGAGTCGGCCGGCCAGGACCGCGCCGCCAGCGAGGGTGCGGCCCAGCAGGCACGGCCGGCTTCCCCCGGCCAGCCGGGGCACGGCGACACCGGGGTGCGTCCGGTCCGCTTCGACGGGTGAAGCCGGCGGGCGGCGACGAGCGCCCCCGACCCCACCCGGCCGGGTCCCCGCAGCACGCGGTGGCGGCTCCACGGTCTGGCGGTGGCCCGACGTTAGGCTCACGCGCGTCCCGCCCGCCCGGTGACCGCGTCGGCCTGCGGTCGCGCGCCCCCGCCCGCCGGGCCGCCGCGGTCACGTGGCGGCCGACCCCCGTCCCCTGTCCGCCACGATCGCGCGAGGAGCTCCTCATGAGCGCGACCCTCGGTGAGGTCGCCGCCGCGTTGCGTCGCTCCGAGCGACACGGCGCCGACGTGGAGGTCACGGACGCGGCCCACGACAGCCGCCAGGTCGGCCGCGGCACCCTGTTCTGCGCGATCCCGGGCGCGCGTGCCGACGGGCACGACCACGCGCCGACCGCCGTGGCGCAGGGGGCGGCCGCGCTCCTGGTGGAACGGTGGCTCGACCTGCCGGTCCCACAGCTGAAGGTGCCGTCGGTCCGCGCCGCCGTGGGGCCGGCGGCGGCCGCGGTCCACGGGCACCCGAGCGACGAGCTCACGGTCGTCGGGATCACGGGCACGAACGGCAAGACCACCACCGCCTATCTCGTCGAGGCCGCCTTCGCCGCCGCGGGCATCGGGGTCGGCGTGATCGGCACGGTCGAGACCCGGATCCACGGCGAGACCCAGCCCGGCGTCCGGACCACGCCCGAGGGCACCGACCTGCAGCGCCTGTTGCGACGGATGCACACCCGCGGCGTCGACGCCGTCGCCATGGAGGTGTCCTCGCACGGGCTGGACCTCCGCCGCGTCGATGGCACGCGGTTCGCGGTGGCCGTCTACACCAACCTGTCGCAGGACCACCTCGACTGGCACGGGTCCATGGAGGCCTACCTCGCGGCCAAGGCGCGTCTGTTCCTGCCGACCTTCGCGCCGCGGGGAGTGGTGTTCCTCGACGGACCGTGGGCCCGGCGCCTGCTCGACCTCGTCCGGATCCCGGTCACCACGGTCGGCACCGACGCGGACGCCGACGTCCGGCTCGTCGACGTCGAGCTGTCCGTCGACGGGGGACGCGGCACGTTGGTGTGGGACGACGACCGGATCGCCCTGCGCACCCGTCTACCCGGCCGGTTCAACCTCGAGAACGCCGCGTCCGCCTTCGTCGCCGCGGTGACGGCGGAGGTGCCGGCCCCAACGGCCGCCGCGGGCATCGCCGCCTGTCCGGGCGCCCCCGGCCGGCTGGAACGGGTCGAACGCGGCCAGCCGTTCACGGTGCTCGTCGACTACGCCCACACCCCGCAGGCGGTCGCGCAGGTCGTGACCACGCTGCGCTCGCTCGGGTCCGGCGGGCGGGTCCTCGTCGTGCTCGGGGCCGGCGGCGACCGCGACCGCGGCAAGCGGGGCGCCATGGGTGCCGCCGCCGCCAGCGCCGACGTCGCCGTCCTCACCTCCGACAACCCGCGGTCCGAGGACCCGGAGCGGATCCTGGCCGCCGTCGCCGCGGGGGCCCGCGAGGCCGTCGCCGCCGGCGCTCCTGCCGGGCTGGTCGTCGAGCTCGACCGCCAGCGGGCGATCGCGGCGGCGCTCGACGCGGCCCGTGCGGGCGACGTGGTGGTGATCGCGGGCAAGGGCCACGAGACCGGCCAGGAGCTCGCCGACCGCACCCTGCCGTTCGACGACCGGATGGTCGCCGCCGCCCTGCTCGAGGAGGCCGGCTGGTCGGTGGGAGGTGCCGCGTGATCCGCCTGACCCTCGCCGAGGTCGTCGCCGCCACGGGCGGCGCGCTCGTCGTCGCCCCCGGCGAGAGCGCCGAGGTCGCGCTCGACGCGGTCACCATCGACTCCCGGGACGTCCCGCCCGGGGCGCTGTTCGTGGCGCTGCGGGGCACCCGCGCCGACGGCCACGACCACGCGGGTTCCGCGGTGCGGGCCGGTGCGCGGGCGGTGCTCGTCGAGCGTCGCCTGGACGTCGATGTCGCCCAGGTGGTCGTCGCGGACGTCGTGCAGGCGCTGTTGGCGCTCGCGGGGGAGGTCCGGCGACGGGTGGCGCCGCGGGCCGTGGCGATCACCGGCTCGGTCGGCAAGACCACCGTCAAGGATCTGACCGCGGCCGCCATCGGTGCCGGCCGCGTGGTGCACGCCGCCCGCGGCTCGTTCAACAACGAGCTCGGCGTCCCCCTGACCCTGCTCGGCCTGACGAGCGGTACGGAGGTGCTGGTCGCGGAGGTCGGGGCCCGCCACCTCGGCGACATCGCGGCGCTGGCGCCCGTCATCGCGCCGGACCTCGCGATCGTGACGTCCGTGGCCGGCGTGCATCTGGAGGTGTTCGGGTCCATCGACGCCGTCGCACGGGCCAAGGCGGAGCTCGTCGAGGCGCTGCCGGCCGACGGCCTCGCGATCCTCAACGCCGCCGACCCGCGGGTGGCGGCGATGGCCGCGCGCGCCCCTGCCGTCCTGCGCACGGCCGTCGACGACCCGACCGCGGACGTCACCGCCACCGACGTCCGGCTCGACCGGCTGGCACGGCCGCGGGCCACCGTGCACACCCCCTGGGGCACGG
Organism: Nitriliruptoraceae bacterium; assembly: GCA_007133465.1. Taxonomy (GTDB): domain Bacteria; phylum Actinomycetota; class Nitriliruptoria; order Nitriliruptorales; family Nitriliruptoraceae; genus SLMP01. Next base: position 12,171 of record SLMP01000001.1, read on the forward strand.
CCGAGCTGACCCTGCCCATCGCCGGCCGCCACCACGTCGGCAACGCGCTGTTCGCGCTCGCCGCAGCGGGAGCGCTCGGCGTCGACGTGGCGGCCGCCGCCGGTGCGCTGGCCGCCGCCCCGGTCAGCCCGTGGCGCGGCGAGGTGACCGAGGTGGACGGGGTCGTGGTCGTCAACGACGCCTACAACGCGAGCCCGACCGCCGTCGTCGCCGCCCTGGAGACGCTCGTCGCCGTCGAACGCACCGGACGCACCGTCGCGGTGCTCGGGCTGATGGCGGAGATCGGCCCCACCACCGAGGCGGAGCACGAGCGGGTGGGCCGGCACGTCGCGGAGGTGGGGGTCGACGAGCTCGTGGTGGTCGGTGCGGCCGCCGCCGGGTACGCCCGCGGGGCCCGCGCCGCCGGCACCACCGGGGTGACCGAGGTGGCTGACGTGACGGCCGCGATCGACCTCGTTCGGCAGCTCGTCGCGCCGGGTGACGTGGTGCTGGTCAAGGCGTCGCGGGTCGCGGGGCTGGAACGGGTCGCCGCCGCCCTGCGCGACGCGCCCGCGGAGGTGGGCCCGTGATCGCGATCCTGATCGGCGGCATGATCGCGCTGCTGGTGGCCCTCGTCGGCACCCCGCTCGTGATCGCCTACTTCCGCCAGCACGGCTTCGGCCAGCCGATCCGCGAGGAGGGCCCGGAGAGCCACCGGTCGAAGGCCGGGACGCCGACGATGGGCGGGACGGCGATCGTGCTGGCCACGGTGATCGCCTACCTCGGCGCGCACCTCGGACCGGCGGAGGTCACCCCTGCCGGCCTGATCGTCATGGGCACCTTCGTCGGGATGGCACTGGTCGGGTTCGCCGACGACTTCATCAAGCTGCGGATGGGGCGCAACCTCGGCCTCAACAAGACCACCAAGTTCCTCGGCCAGGCGCTGATCGCCGCGATGTTCGCCTTCGTCGGACCCGCCGCCGGGCTGCCCCAGAACATCTCGGTGGTCGGCGGCATCGAGCTCGAGCTGCCGGCCTGGGCGTTCTTCCTGTGGGTCTTCCTGCTGCTGACGGGCGCCTCGAACGCGGTCAACCTCACCGACGGCCTCGACGGCCTCGCGGCGGGATCGGCGGCCCTGGTCTTCGGCGCCTACACGCTCATCGCCTTCTGGCAGTTCCGCAACCCGTTCGCCTACCCGCTGGCGGCGGGCGAGGCACTGGACGTCGCCATCATCAGCGCGTCGGTGCTGGCGGCCTGTGCCGGCTTCCTGTGGCACAACGCCCCCCCGGCGCGGATCTTCATGGGCGACACCGGGTCGCTGGCGCTCGGCGGCCTGCTCGCCGCCGTCGCCGTCGCCACCAACACGCAGGTGCTGCTCGTGCTGATCGGCGGGCTGTTCGTCATCGAGACCGTGTCGGTGATCGTGCAGGTCGCGGTCTTCCGCACCACCGGCAAGCGGGTGTTCCGCATGGCGCCGCTGCACCACCACTTCGAGCTGCTCGGGTGGCAGGAGACCACCATCATCGTGCGGTTCTGGATCATCGCCGGGATGGGGCTCGCGCTCGGCCTCGGGGTCTTCTACGCCGAGTACCTGCAGCGGTTCGGGTTGCTCGGATGACCGCCGCGATGCGTCCTCGCGCCCCCGACCCGCTCGGGACGGTGCGCCGCGCCCTCGTGGTGGGGCTCGGCGCCTCCGGTCGCGCCGCGATCCGCGTCCTCGCCGCCGCGGGCGTCGAGGTGGTGGTCGCCGAGGAACGACCCGAGCACCCGGCAGCGGCCGGGCTCACCGGCACGGGGGTCACGGTGCACCTCGGACGCCCGGCCGTCGAGGCCCTCGACGCCGCCATCGACCTGGTGGTGCCGTCCCCCGGCGTCCCGGAGGGCGCCCCGGTGCTGCACGCCGCCGCCGCGCGGGGCATCCCCATCTGGTCGGAGCCGGAACTCGGCCTGCGCCTGCACCCACGGCAGCTGGTCGCCGTGACGGGGACCAACGGCAAGACCTCGACCACCGAGCTGCTCGCAGCGATGCTGGCGGCGGACGGGCGCGACGTGCGCGCCTGCGGCAACATCGGCACGCCCGTCTGCGAGGCCGCCGCCGACGCCCCGCCCGCTGCCGTGCTCGTGGCGGAGCTGTCCAGCTTCCAGCTGCGGTTCGCCGGGCGCCTACGGCCCCGGGTGGGGGTGCTGCTCAACCTCGCACCGGACCACCTCGACTGGCACCGGGACCTGACGGCCTACGGCGCGGCGAAGGCCCGCCTGTGGGAGGCGCAGCAGCCGGGGGACTGGGCGGTCGCCAACGCCGACGACCCCGTCACGCTCACCCTGCGCGATCGCCACGCGCCCGCCGGCCGCGCCGCGTTCTCCGGCACGGGCCCGGTCCCGCTCGGCGTCGGCGTCGAGGACGGCGTGCTGGTGGCGCGGCTGCCGTCGGCCCGGGCCGCCACGGCGCTGCTGGCCGTCACCGATCTCCCGGCTCCCCAGGCGCCGCACCTGATCGCCAACGTGGCCGCGGCCGCCACCGCCGCCTTGCTCGCCGGCGCCTCGCCCGAGGCGGTCGTCGCCGCCGCTCGCCGGTTCCGCCCCGGCCGCCACCGGCTCGAGGTCGTGGCGACCGACCGGCGCGGGATCCGCTACCTCGACGATTCGAAGGCCACCAACGTGCACGCGGCGACGGCCGCGCTGCGAGCGGTCGGGTCCGCCGTCTGGATCGCCGGCGGGCTCGCCAAGGGGGTCGACCTCGCGCCGTTGGCCGAGGAGCTCGCCGGGGTGCACGACGCCGTGCTGATCGGCACGGCTGCGGACGAGCTCGCCCTCGTCTGCGACCGGGCCGGGGTGCCGGCCCACCACGCACCCTCGATCGAGGCGGCGGTGGCGCTCGCCGCCGGCCTGGCGCGTCCCGGTGACGACGTGGTGCTGGCGCCGGCATGCGCCTCGTTCGACCAGTTCGCGAGCTATGCCGAACGCGGCGAGCGCTTCGCGGCGGCCGCCCGTGCCGCGGCCGCGGCCGCGCCGCCCGAGCCGACAGGAGGCACCCCGTGAGCACCATGGACCGCGCCGCCGAGGTCCCCGTGGGCCGCATCGCCGCCCTGCGGGCACGCTGGGTCCCCGGGCCGTGGAACGTGGACGCCGCCACGCTGACGGTCGTGACCTTCGTGCTCGTGCTGATCGGGCTGGTGATGAGCTTCTCCGCGTCGATGGTCGACGCGGCCGAGCAGGGCCGGCCGTTCGGTGTGCTGGTCCGCCAGGTCCTGTGGGCGGCGATCGGGACCGTCGGGTTCGCCCTCGCCGCCTCCCTCGACCACCGGTTCTGGCGGCGGGTGTCCTGGCCCCTGCTGCTCGTCGCCTTCGTCGGCCTGGCGCTGCTGCTGGTGCCGGGGGTGGGCGACGAGCGGTTCGGCGCCACCCGGTGGATCCAGTTCGGGCCGCTGTCCCTGCAGCCGTCCGAGCTGATGAAGCTCGCCGCCCTGCTGTGGGTGGGCGACGTGCTCGAACGCAAGCGACCGCGCGACGGCAGCCTCCAGACCGTCCCGCACCTGCTGATCCCGGCGATCCCGCTGCTGCTGCTGATGGGGCTGCTGGTGCTGCTCCAGCCCGACCTCGGCACGACCATCCTGCTCGCGCTGATCATCGGCGCGATCCTGTGGGTCGAGGGGCTGCCCGGCCGCTTCGTCGCGGCGGCCGCCGTCGCGGGGGTCGCGGCCATCGCCCTGCTGTCGGTGACCGCGTCGTACCGGATGGCGCGCTTCCAGGGCTGGCTGGCCCCCGAGGCCGACCCGGCCGGCGCCGGGTTCCAGCTGCTGCAGTCGTGGGTGGCGCTCGGCTCCGGCGGGCTGCTCGGGGTCGGCCTCGGCTCGTCGCGGGGCAAGTGGCACTTCCTGCCGAACCCGGAGACCGACTTCATCTTCGCCATCATCGGCGAGGAGCTCGGGCTGATCGGCGCCCTCGTGGTGCTCGCGCTGTTCGCGCTGCTGCTCTACCTCGGGCTGCGGGTCGCCTACGCGGTCCCGCACGGCTTCGGGCGCACCGTGGCCTTCGCGATCACCGCGTGGCTGGTGGGTCAGGCCCTCATCAACGTCGGTACCGTGATCGGGCTGCTGCCGATCACCGGGGTGACCCTGCCGTTGGTCTCGGTGGGGGGCTCGTCGCTCGTCACCACCCTCGTCGCCCTCGGCATCCTCGTCGCCGTGGCGCGGTCCCAGCCACCGCCGAACGACCGCCCGCAGCGCCGTCCCTCCCCCCGTGCCGTCGAGCTCCGAGGAGTCCGCCCGTGACCCGCACCGTCCTCGTCGCCGGTGGCGGGACGGCCGGCCACGTCTTCCCCGCGATCACGGTCGCCCGCGAGGTGACCGCGCGCGCGCCGGACGTGGAGCCGGTCTTCGTCGGCGTCCGCGACCGGCTCGAGGCCCGGCTGGTCCCCGAGGCCGGCTTCCCGCTCCACCTGATCGAGGCGACCGCGGTCCCGCGTGGGTTCTCGCCGGAGCTCGCGCGCCTGCCCGGGTCCGTCCGCGCCGGCGTCCGCAGCTGCGTGGCGCTCGCCCGCGAGACCTCGGCCGTCGGCGCGATCACCTTCGGCGGCTACGTCTCGTTCCCCCTGGACCGCGCGGCGGCCAAGCTCGACCTGCCGCTCGTGGTCCACGAGCAGAACAGCGTCCCCGGGCTCGCCAACCGGGTGGCCGGCCGCTGGGCCGACCGGGTCGCGGTGACCTTCCCCGGCTCATCGCACCGCTTCCCGCACCCCGAGCGCTGCGTGGTGACCGGCAACCCGGTCCGCGAGGACGTCCTGGCGCTCGACCGGCCGACGATGCGGGCCGCGGCGCGCGAGCGGCTCGGGCTCGCCCCCGACCGCCCGACGCTGCTGGTGTTCGGTGGCAGCCAGGGCGCCCAGTCGATCAACCGTGCGGTCGTCGCCGCCCATCCGCGCTGGAGCAGCCAGGACCTCCAGGTGCTGCACGCCGCCGGGGCCCGCGACTACCCCGCCGCCGCTCGGGGCTGGGAGGTGGCCCGCACGAAGGTCGCCGGCCCCCACGTCAAGCTGATGGACTTCATCGAGGTGATGTCGGACGCGTACGCGGCCGCCGACGTCGTCGTGTGCCGCGCCGGCGCCACCTCGATCGCCGAGCTGACCGTGCTCGGCATCCCCGCCGTGCTCGTCCCGTACCCGAACGCGACGGCCGATCACCAGACGCACAACGCCCGAGCGCTCGAGCGTGCCGGCGGCGCGGTCGTGATCCCCGACGACGAACTCGACGGCCCCGCGCTCGTCGCGGCCGCCGAGCCGCTGCTGCTCGATGTTGAACGCCACGCCGCGGTGTCCCGCGCGTCGCGCGCCTTCGGCCGCCCCGACGCCGCGCGCAACGTCGCCCGGCTGCTCCTCGACCTGCTCGACCACCGGAGACCGTCGTGACCGTCAGCCTCGCCACCCCGACCCGGGTGCACCTCGTCGGTGTCGGCGGTGCCGGGATGTCCGGCATCGCCCGCATCCTCGTGCAGCGTGGCCACGAGGTCTCGGGCTCCGACCTGCGCGAGAGCCGTACCCTCGACGGGCTGCGCATGCTCGGCGTGTCGGTCGCGATCGGGCACGCCGCCGAGCACGTCGGTGACGCGGCCCTGGTGGTGAACTCCACCGCCGTCCGGGGCGACAACCCGGAGGTGGTGGCCGCCCTGCAGCAGGGCCGGCAGGTCCTGCGCCGGGCGGAGATGCTCGCCGCGCTGATGGCCGACGAACGGGCCGTGCTGATCGCCGGTACCCATGGCAAGACCACGGTCACGTCGATGACGGTCGTCGCCCTGCAGGCCGCCGGGGGCGACCCGAGCTTCGCGATCGGGGGCTCGCTCAACGAGAGCGGCACGAACGCGCACGCGGGCACGGACGGGACCTTCGTCGCGGAGGCCGACGAATCCGACCGGTCGTTCCTGGTCTACCGGCCGCAGCTCGCGGTCGTCACCAACCTCGAACTCGACCACCCGGAGGAGTTCGCCGACCTCGAGGCGGTCACCGGGGCCTTCCGTGACTTCCTCGCCCGACGGACGCCGGCTGCTCCGGCCGTGCTGTGCGTGGACGACCCGGGGGCGGCGGCGCTCGCGGCCGAGGTCACCGACGCGGTCACCTACGGCACCGCACCCCAGGCCGACGTGCGGCTGCTCCCCGGCGAGGCCGGGGCGCCGTCCCGGGTCCGGATCGACGGGCAGGAGGTCGCGCTGGCGCTGACGGTGCCGGGCCGGCACAACCAGCTCAACGCCGTCGCCGCCCTGACCGCCTGCCACCTGCTCGGCGCCGATCCCGAGGTCGCCGCCGTCGGACTCCGGCGCTTCACCGGCGCCGCCCGCCGCTTCCAGCGCCTCGGCGAGGCCGGCGACGTGCTGGTCGTCGACGACTACGCCCACCACCCGACGGAGCTGCGCGCCACGCTGGCGGCCGCGCGGAGCATCGAGCGCGAGCGGGTGGTGCTCGTCGTGCAACCCCACCGGTACTCGCGTACGGAGGTGCTCGGCACGGAGCTCGGGCAGGCCGCCGCCGCGGCCGACGTCGTGCTGGTCACCGACGTCTACGCCGCCGGCGAGCCGCCGGTCCCGGGCGTCAGCGGCCGCCTGGTCGCCGAGGCAGCGACCGCCGCCGGCGCCACCGTCTCCTACACCCCGCACCTCGGTGACGTGCTCGCGCGACTGCAGGAGCTCGTCCGTCCCGGCGACCTCGTACTGACGACCGGTGCCGGGGACGTCACCCAGATCGGACCCGCCCTGCTGACCCGCCTCGGGGGCGGGACATGACCGAGCCATGGGGGCGGTGGTGACGACGTCGCTGGCGACCCGGCTGCGGGCCGAAGGGATCGCGCAGGTCCGGGCGGACGCGCCGCTCGCGGCGCTGACCACGCTCCGGGTCGGCGGGCCGGCGCGAGCGCTGGTGACCGTGGAGCGCGACGCCGACCTGGCGGCCGTGGGGCGCGTCTGCCTCGCCGCGGGGGCGCCGTGGGCCGTCGTCGGACGCGGCTCCAACTTGCTGGTCGCCGACGCCGGGTTCCCTGGAGTGGTGGTCGTCCTCGGCCGTGGCTACCGCGGGCTGGAGCTCCTGGGCCCGCAGGTGCGCGCCGGCGCCGCCGAGCCGTTGCCGACCCTCGCGGTCCGGCTCGCCGACGCCGGCTACACGGGGTTCGCCTGGGCGTGCTCGGTGCCGGGCAGCCTGGGGGGCGCCGTGCGCATGAACGCCGGTGCGCACGGCGGTGAGATGGCCGACCACCTCGTCGACGCCGAGCTCGTGCGGTTGCGCACCGGCACGCGCGAGACCTGGCCGGTGGCCACCCTCGGGCTCCGCTACCGGCACAGCGAGCTGCCCGACGACGCCGTCGTGGTCGCAGCGACGCTGCGGCTGGGGAGCGGCGACCCGACCGCCGTCCGGGCGGAGATCGCGTCGATCCGTGACTGGCGGCGCCGTCACCAGCCGCTCAACGAGCCGAACTGCGGCTCGGTGTTCACCAACCCGGACGGGGACTCCGCCGGCCGGCTGGTCGACCAGGTGGCGGAGGCGAAGGGGCTCACCCGGGGTGGCGCCCGCGTCTCCGAGCGGCACGCGAACTTCATCGTCACCCGCCCCGGCGCCACCGCCGCGGACGTCCACGGGCTGATCGTCGAGGTCCAGCAACGCGTCCACGCGGCCACCGGGATCCGGCTGCGCCCCGAGGTCACCGTGCTCGGTGACCTCACCGCCCCGGTGGGGGAGGCGGCGGGGTGATCGACGAGCGCATCGCCGAGCGCCGCGCGACCGTGCGCGAGGAGCGTCGCCGGGCGCGGCTGCGCCGGACCCGCTGGGCCGTCGTCCTGCTCGTGCTGCTCGGGCTGCTCGTCGTGCTCGAGCGCAGCCCACTCGTCGGGCTCGACCGCATCGAGGTGGCGGGCACCGACCGGCTCGAGCCCGACGAGGTGCGCGCCGCGGCCGAGCTGCCCCTCGGCACGTCCACCCTGCGTCTGCGGCTCGGTGACGCGACGCAGCGGGTCGAGACGCTGCCGCTGGTCCGCCGCGCGCGGATCCAGCGGCTCGACCCGCTGCGCGTGCGCATCGAGGTGCTCGAGCGCGAACCGTCGCTCGTCGCCGTGGGCCGTGGCCGACAGCGGCTGGTCGACCAGGACGGGGTCGTGATCGCGGACGGCACGGTCGCGGGCCTGCCGGTCGTGGCGCTGCGCGACGCACCGCCGGACGTCGGCGGTGACGTCAGCGACGTGCCGGCGCTGGCCAACGCCCATCGGGCGTGGAGCGGGCTGTCGGGCGACCTGCGCGTGGCGGTCGAGCGCTACGACGCCCGGGGTCCGGACGATCTGCGGCTGGAGCTCTCCTCGGGCACCGAGGTGCGGTTCGGCCGGGCCGAACGCGTCGACGAGAAGGTCCGGGCCCTCGGCGCGATCCTCGGCGACGTCGGCGACACCCCCGTGCGGCTCATCGACGTGCGCGCTCCGAGCGCGCCGGTGGTCGTCGGCGACTGAACGGGGGCGGGATCGACGGGCATGCTTGACCCCGTCGGGCCTCCCCGTCTACGGTCACCCCGCACCAGAGGTTGACATAAGTATCAACCTCAAGTAGAGGTTGAGTCACTCCCCGGGACCCGTCCCGAGGGAGGGGGTCCCGCGGTTGCCGGCGGGGCGGACGCCGTGCTGACGTCGCGCCTCGGGCGGTCGGCCCCCGGGTCCCGGCCGTGCGGCCGGGCGCCCACGGCGGCCTCCCGTGAGCAGCACCCCGTCAACGTCACCCACGACAGCCCGGCGCACCGGGCGAGGAGGAGCCACCGTGGCGGCAGCGCCCACCAACTACCTGGCCGTCATCAAGGTCGTGGGGATCGGCGGCGGCGGCGTGAATGCTGTCAACCGGATGATCGATGCCGGGCTGCGGGGGGTCGAGTTCGTAGCGATCAACACCGACGCGCAGGCCCTGCTGATGTCGGATGCGGACGTCAAGCTCGACATCGGGCGCGAACTGACCCGTGGGCTCGGTGCCGGCGCGGACCCGGAGATCGGCCGGCAGGCCGGCCACGACCACCGCGACGAGATCGTCGAGGTGCTCAAGGGCGCCGACATGGTCTTCGTCACCGCTGGCGAGGGCGGCGGGACCGGGACGGGTGCGGCGCCACTGATCGCGGAGGTCGCGAAGGAACTCGGCGCCCTGACGATCGGCGTGGTCACCCGCCCGTTCACCTTCGAGGGTCGGCGTCGTTCCACGCAGGCGGAGGAGGGCATCGCCGCTCTCAAGCACGAGGTCGACACCCTCATCGTCATCCCGAACGATCGGCTGCTGCAGATCGCCGACGGGGAGACCTCGGTCGTCCAGGCCTTCAGCCTCGCCGACGAGGTGCTGCTCCAGGGCGTGCAGGGCATCACCGACCTGATCACGACGCCCGGGCTGATCAACCTGGACTTCGCCGACGTGCGCACGGTGATGAAGGACGCCGGCAGCGCACTCATGGGCATCGGCAAGGCGCGAGGCGAGGCGCGTGCGCTGGAGGCCGCCAAGCTCGCGATCGCCTCGCCGCTGCTCGAGGCGTCGATCGACGGTGCGCAGGGCGTGCTGCTGATGCTCGCCGGCGGCAGTGACCTCGGCCTGTTCGAGGTCAACGAGGCGGCCGACGTCATCACGCAGGCCGCCCACCCGGACGCCAACATCATCTTCGGCGCCGTGATCGACGACTCCCTCGGCGACGAGGTGAAGGTGACCGTGATCGCCGCCGGGTTCGACAAGTACGAGGGCTCGGTCGAACAGGCCGGCGGCATCGTCCGTGCCGGCCCCGCGGGCAGCGACCGCGCCGGGCAGCCGGCGGCGTCCCGGGGCGGCGAC
>SLMP01000164.1 GCA_007133465.1 Nitriliruptoraceae bacterium
AGGCAGCACCGGGCCCCCCGACGACCGACCTCCCAGCACCGGACCGCCGGGTGGGAGCGGGCCACCCGACGCGACCGGATCACCCAGGTCCGATCCCGCTGAGGACGACCCGGACGTCCCCTTCTGATTCCAACGCTGTCCCACCAGTCCCGCCGTAGCCGGCGGGCGGCCGGACCAGCCGAGAGCCTTCGGGGCCGGCTGCGAGCGTGCCGTGAGGACCGTGCCTCGTTCCTGGCGAGGCGCGGTTCACCCCTGCCCGCTGAAGGTGCTGGTCGATCGACCCGTTCGGCCACGTGGCCAACGACGACGCGGTCCCTCACGCCACCCGGCTAGCGACAGCGGTCTGCGGTGCTCCTATGGTTCGCCCGTTCACGCCGCCGGGTGGGAGCCTGCGAGTTCGGGTCGGATGGCTCGACATGGCAGGCTGCAACCAGCGGCCCCGGAGCCCCGCTGGCTCCGGTCGCGGAGATGGGAGCGTCACCGCGGATGAACGGGCCGCCCAGCGGGCCGCCCGCGAAGGGACGCCGGGCGGTCACCAGGAGAGATGGAGCTGGGATGCACGAGGCGAAGAACCTGATCGGCGGCGAACTGCGTGCCGCGGCGGACGGTGCGACGACGGAGCTCGTGGATCCGTCCACGGGCAAGGTGTACGCCACCGCCCCGCTGTCCGGGCCGGAAGATGTCGACGCGGCCTGTCAGGCGGCCGCCGAAGGCTTCGAGGCGTGGCGCGAGACCACCCCGGCCGAGCGGCAGCGGGCGCTGCTGCGCATCGCCGACGCGATGGAAGAGCGCGCCGAGGAGCTCATCCGGGTCGAGTGCCAGAACACCGGCAAGCCCTTCCAGCTGTCGATGGAGGAGGAGCTGCCTCCGGCCGTCGACCAGATCCGCTTCTTCGCCGGCGCTGCCCGCCTCCTCGAGGGCCGCTCGGCCGGCGAGTACATGGCGGGCCACACCTCCTACGTCCGCCGTGAGCCGGTCGGGGTCGTCGCCCAGGTCACCCCCTGGAACTACCCGATGATGATGGCGGTGTGGAAGTGGGCGCCCGCGATCGCTGCCGGCAACGCGGTCGTGCTCAAGCCCTCGGACACGACCCCGATGTCCACGGTCCTCATGGCACAGATCATGAGCGAGTTCCTCCCCGACGGTGTGGTCAACGTCGTCTGCGGCGACCGTGACACCGGGCGGGCGCTCGTCACCCACGAGATCCCACAGATGGTGTCGGTCACCGGGTCGGTGCGGGCGGGGATGCAGGTCGCCGAGGCCGTCGCCCAGGACGTCAAGCGGGTCCACCTCGAGCTCGGCGGCAAGGCGCCCTGCATCGTCTTCGACGACGCCGACGTCGAGGCAGCGGCGGAGGGCCTCGCCGGCGCCGGCTACTTCAACGCCGGTCAGGACTGCACGGCCGCGACCCGGGTCCTCGCCGCCCCGGGCGTGTACGACGACCTCGTCGCGGCGCTCGCCGAACAGGCGCGTGCCGCCTCGACCGGCGCACCGTTCGACGATGACGGCAACCCGGTCGCCGAGGAGGCCACCTTCGGCCCGCTCAACAACGTCAACCAGCACGACCGCGTCAAGGGCTTCCTCGAGCGGCGCCCGGACCACGCCGACGTGGTCGCCGGCGGGAGCCCGGTCAACCGCGACGGCTACTTCTTCGAGCCGACCGTCGTCGCGGGGCTCCGCCAGGACGACGAGATGGTCCAGAACGAGGTCTTCGGGCCGGTCCTGACCGTCCAGTCGTTCCAGGACGAGGCACAGGCGATCGCCTGGGCGAACGGCGTGAAGTACGGGCTCGCCTCGTCGGTGTGGACCCGCGACCACGGCCGGGCCATGCGGGTGGCGAAGGCGCTCGACTTCGGTGCGGTGTGGATCAACACCCACATTCCGATCGTCGCCGAGATGCCCCACGGCGGGTTCAAGCACTCCGGGTACGGCAAGGACCTCTCGATGTACAGCCTCGAGGACTACACCCGGATCAAGCACGTCATGCACAACATCGAAGCGTGACCGCCGGACCGAGGAGCCGACCATGACCGGGGCACAGCTCGCCGACGGCAACCTGTGGCTGCACTTCACCCGCACCTCCGACTGGATCGCGGAGCACCCGACGGTCCCCGTCCTCGAGCGGGGGGAGGGCTGCTACGTCTGGGACAGCGAGGGCAAGCGCTACCTCGACGGGCTCTCCGCGCTGTTCTGCGCGCAGATCGGCTACGGCCGCCAGGAGCTGGTGGACGCCGCCGCCGAGCAGATGACGAAGCTGCCGTTCGCGACCAACTGGTCCTACGCGCACCGGCCGGCGATCGAGCTCGCCGGGGCGCTCGCGGAGCGCTTCCCCGGCGACATCGACCACTTCTTCTTCGTCAACTCCGGCTCGGAGGCGGTCGAGTCGGCGATGAAGCTCGCGATCCAGTACCACCGGTTGCGCGGTGAGGACCGCTGGAAGTTCATCTCGCGCAACTACGCCTACCACGGGACCACCTTCGGGGCGCTCGGCATGACCGGGCTGGCCGGGCTGCGCAAGATGTTCGAGCCCCTGAGGCCCGGCCACTTCCACGCCCCGAACACCAACGAGTACCGGTGCGTCACCTCGCAGGCCTGTCCGCCCTGCGATCTGGCTTGCGCCCGGTCGATCGAGCAGATGGTGATCGCGGAAGGGCCCGATCAGATCGCCGCGATCTTCGTCGAGCCGGTCCAGAACGCGGGTGGCTGCTTCACCCCGCCGGACGGCTACCTCGACGAGGTGCGGCGGATCTGCGACGAGTACGGGATCCTGATGGTCTCCGACGAGGTGATCTGCGCGTTCGGGCGCCTCGGTGAGTGGACCGGGGCGGAGCGCTACGGCTACCTGCCCGACATCATCACCTTCGCGAAGGGCGTGACCTCCGCGTACCAGCCGCTCGGCGGGCTCGGGTTCCGCCGCCACATCGGCGCGGTGCTCGGCGAGGACCGCACCTCGATGTACCTCCACGGCTCCACCTGGGGTGGGCACCCCGTCGCCGCCGCCGTCGCGCTCGCCAACATCGAGGTGTTCGAGAAGGAGGGCATCCTCGACAACGTGCGGTCCAACGGCCCGTGGTTCGGCGAGCAGCTGCAGGCCCTGTACGACAAGCACGAGATCATCGGCGACGTGCGCGGCACCGGGTACTTCTGGGCGCTCGAGCTGGTCAAGGACCGCGAGCAGAAGGTCGGGTTCGACGACGAGGAGACCGAGCACCTGCTGCGTGGGTTCCTGTCGAACCGGCTCATGGAGCTCGGGCTGATCTGCCGCGCCGACGACCGCGACGAGCCCGTGATCCAGCTCTCGCCACCGCTCATCGCGGGGCAGGAGGAGCTCGGCGAGATCATCGCGATCCTCGACCAGGTGCTCACCGAGGCGGCGCAGGAGATGGCGTCGTGAGCGCAGACGCCGCCGGGCGGACGGGGATCACGGTCGGGGTGCCGGCGGAGACCAAGGATCGGGAGCGCCGGGTCGCGCTGACCCCGTCGGCGGTCCACATGGCGGTCGACCTCGGCCACCGGGTGCTGGTCCAGGCCGACGCCGGGGAGGGCGCCGGCTTCTCCGACGAGGAATACGCCAAGGCGGGCGCGTCGCTCGTCCCCGACCCGGCGGAGGTCTGGGCCGCCGACGTCGTCGTGAAGGTCAAGGAGCCCCAGCCGGCGGAGTACGAGCACTTCCGTCCCGGCCTCACCCTCTTCGCCTACCTCCACCTCGCGGCGGAGCCCGCGCTCACGAAGGCGCTGGTGTCCTCGGGCATCCGGGCCTACGCGTTCGAGACGCTCACCGATCGCCACGGCCTGCCGCTGCTGGCCCCCATGTCGGAGATCGCCGGTCGGGCCGCGGCGATCGTCGGAGCGGCCCAACTGTCCGCCTCCTCGGGGGGGTCCGGCACGCTGATGGGCGGCGCTGCCGGCGTCCCGCCCGCCAAGGTGCTCGTGATCGGGCTCGGCGTCGCGGGGACGATGGCGGCTCGGGGATGCCGCGGCCTCGGCGCGCACGTCACCGGGGTCGACGTCGACCTGCAGCGGCTCTACGAACACCACCTCGACGGGACGGTGGACGCCACTCAGATCAGCGAACAGGCGCTCGTGGGCGAGCACGTGCGGGAGGCCGACCTGGTGATCGGCGCCGCGCTGGTCCCCGGGGCGCGCGCCCCGGTCGTGGTCACCGAGGAACAGGTCGCGACCATGCGACCCGGGTCGGCCGTCGTCGACCTCGCGATCGATCAGGGCGGCTGCGTCGAGACGGCCCGCCCCACCACCCTGTCCGAGCCGACCTACCTCGAGCACGGCGTCGTGCACTACTGCGTCACCAACGTGCCGGGCCAGTTCCCGCGGACCGCGTCGGCGGCACTGTCGGCGGCGGTCGCCCCGAAGCTGCTCACCCTGGCCGACGAGGTGGCGGCGGGCCGGGCCGGCACCGACGAGGAGGACGCCCGGCTCGTCGGCGCGCGCAACGTCGCCGACGGCCGGATCGTGCACGAGGCCGTCGCGGAGGTCTTCCCCGACCTCGGGGGGGCCGACGCGTGAGACCGGCCGGCACGAGCCCGCGTGGTGTGGCCGGCGCGACCCCGGACGGGGTGGCCGGCGCGAGCTCGCGTGGTGCGGCCGGCGCGACCCCGGACGGGGTGGCCGGCACGAGCTCGCGTGGTGCGGCCGCCTGGCTGGACGGGGGTGGCCCGGTCGGGCCGCCCCTCACGGGGGACCGGCGTGCCGACGTCGTGGTGGTCGGCGCCGGCTTCACGGGTCTGTGGACGGCACTCGCGCTCACCGACCGTGACCCCTCCCTCGACGTCGTCGTGCTCGAGGCGGCGGTCGTCGGCCACGGGGCGTCGGGCCGCAACGGCGGGTTCGTCGACCCGTCGCTGACCCACGGCATCCACAACGGCCTCGCACACTTCCCGGGGGAGATCGACGACCTCGTCCGGCTCGGAACCGAGAACCTCGCGGAGCTCACGGCGTTCGTCCGCCAGCATGCGATCGACTGCCACCTCGACCTCGTCGGTGCCATCGACGTCGCGACCGAACCGTGGCAGCTCGCGGAACTCGAGGCGAGCGTCGCGATCCTCGACCGTGCGGGTGAGCGGGCGACGCTGCTCGACGCGGAGGCGATGCGCAAGGAGGTCGACTCCCCGACCTACCTCGGTGGGCTCGCGCGGCCCGACGGGGGCGGGCTGGTCGACCCGGGTGCACTGGTGCGCGGGCTCGCGCGGGTCGCGGGCGAGCGGGGCGTCACGATCCACGAGGGCAGCCCGGTCGTCGAGCTGCGCGCCGCAGGCACGGGGGTGTGTGCCGCGACCCCCGGCGGGCAGGTCCGGGCCGACCGGGCCGTGATCGCCACCAACGCCTACAGCCACCGGCTGCTGCCGCGGCTCGGTCGCTGGTTCGTGCCGGTCTACGACCACGTGCTGCTCACCGCCCCCCTGACGGCGGAACAGCTCGGTCGGATCGGCTGGGAGGGACGGCAGGGGCTCGCGGACACCGCGAACCAGTTCCACTACTACCGGCTCACCCCCGACGACCGGATCCTGTGGGGCGGCTACGACGCGATCTACCGCTACGGCAGCCAGGTGGGCCCGCGCTACGACCACCGTCGCGCCACCTACGACCTGCTCGCCCGCAACTTCCGGCGCACCTTCCCGCAGCTCGACGACGTGCCGTTCGACCGCTGGTGGGGCGGGCCGATCGCGACCACCACGCGGTTCACGGTCACCTTCGGTGCCGCGCTCGGCGGGCGGGCGGTGTGGGCGCTCGGCTACACCGGGCTCGGGGTGGCCAGCAGCCGCTTCGCGGGGCGGGTGCTGACCGACCGGCTGCTCGCTCCGGACTCGCCGTTGCTCGACCTCGCCTTCACCTCGACGCGGCCCATGCCGTTCCCCCCGGAACCGCTGCGGTGGGCCGGCGTGGCGCTGACCCGGCGCGCGATCCAGCGGGCCGACGCCCGGGAAGGACGGCGCGGACCCTGGCTCGCGTTGCTCGACCGGTTCGGTATCGGCTTCGATTCGTGACGCGTCCCGTGACCTGGCGGGGTGACCGGCCCGGCCGCTGACCCCGCCCCCCGACGAGAGGACGACCCATGGGCACCCACGCGGAGCTGCTCGCCCGCCACCAGGCGGTCCTGCCGTCGTGGCTGGCGCTGTACTACGACGAGCCGCTCGCCCTCGTCCGCGGCGACGGCCGGCGGGTCTGGGACGCGGAGGGTCGCGAGTACCTCGACCTGTTCGGCGGGATCCTCACGACCATGACCGCGCACGCGCTGCCGGAGGTCGTCGAGGCGGTCCAGGAGCAGGCGGCGCGGATGCTGCACACCTCGACGCTGTACCTGATCGAGCAGCAGATCGAGCTGGCGGAGGAGATCGCGCGGCTCGCCCCCATACCGGACGCGAAGGTGTTCTTCACCACCTCGGGCACGGAGGCGAACGAGGCGGCGATGCTGCTCGCCTGCACCGTGCGGCGTTCGCAGCAGGTGCTGGCGATCCGCAACTCCTACCACGGCCGGTCGTTCGCGACGATGGCGATCACCGGCAACCGGGGCTGGTCCGCGTCGGCGCTCTCGCCGGTCGACGTCAAGTACGTGCACGGCGGCTACCGGCTGCGCTC
>SLMP01000159.1 GCA_007133465.1 Nitriliruptoraceae bacterium
CCGAGCACGATGAACGCCCCCGTGGTCCACGCCGCGAGGATCACGTGCGGGAACTGGTGCATCAGGTACGGGTTCGTCAGCACCGCGACGAAGTCGTTCAGCCGGGCCTGGCCGGTGACCGGATCGATCTCGTAGCCGACCGGCCACTGCATCCACGAGTTCGCCGCGAGGATGAAGTAGGCGGAGATGTGGGTGCCGAGCACCACCAGCCAGATCGTCGCGAGGTGCAGCTTCGGCGGCAGCCGGTCCCAGCCGAAGATCCACAGCCCGAGGAAGGTGGATTCGAGGAAGAACGCGAGCAGCGCCTCGAGCGCGAGCGGCGCGCCGAAGATGTCGCCGACGAACCACGAGTAGGCGGACCAGTTCATGCCGAACTGGAACTCCTGCACGATCCCGGTGACGACCCCCATCGCGAAGATGATGAGGAAGATCTTGCCCCAGAACTTCGCCAGCCGGCGGTAGCGCTCCTGCCCGGTCCGGACGTACTGGGTGTGGAAGATCGCGACCAGCGGGGCCAGCCCGATCGTCGCCGGCACGAAGAAGAAGTGGTAGATCGTGGTCGTCGCGAACTGCAGCCGTGCGAACTCGAGTGCGCCCACCGCTGGCTCCTGGGGGAGTCCGAACCTGCGCTGATCGTCCGTACCCGGGCGCGGCCCGCCTGCTGTCGGACCCGCGATGGCGGGCCCGGAGCGCCGAGCCGGACGCCGAGACGTCGCACCAGGGAGCCTGGTCGGGCCGGGGGGCCGTCGCTAGGGCCGGTGGACCGTCGCGGCGGGGCGATGGTCCGGACCAATCTCCACCCAATCTGGACAGGGGCTGCGGCGCGCCGGCGGGATCAGCCCGTGACGGTCATCCGCAGCGTGCCGCCGGCTGCCACCTCGACGGCGAGGCAGCCCGGGTCACCCACCACGACGTCCGCCGCCGCCAAGGCGCTGGCGGCATGCGTGGTCGCGACGCCGACCACGGTCGCGCCCGCCGCCCGGCCCGCGGCGATCCCGGCCGGGGAGTCCTCCAGCACCAGACAGCGCGCCGCCGGGACGCCGAGCCCCCGCGCCGCCGCCAGGTACGCCTCCGGGTCCGGTTTGCCGGCGGTGACGTCGTCGGCGGTGACGAACACCCGCGGTGGCGGCACCCCGACCGCCGCCAGCCGCGCCGAGGCGATGGCCCGCGACCCGGAGGTCACCACGGCGAACCGCTCCGGCGGGATCCCGGCCGCGAACGCGACCGCGCCCTCGATCGGACGGGTCCCCGCGATGAGCTCGAGCTCCCGCGCCTCCAGCGCCGCCACCTCGGCGTCGGCGGCGACGTCGAGGCGCTGCTCGCGGACGACGCGGGCGACGGTCTCCTCGGCACGGACGCCGTGGATCCCGGTGAGCAGCCGCGCGGCGTCGACGCCGACGCGCTCGGCCCACCAGGCCCACGCCGCCTCGACGACCGCAACCGAGTTCGCGAGCACGCCGTCGAGGTCGCTCAGGACCGCGTCACCGCCCCAGGACCAGCCGGCGACCACCGGGGCGGCCGGCGCCGAGCCATCGGCGGGCGAGGGTGCGGTGGTCGGCCGTCCGGCGCTCACGAGCCGTCGTCGAACGCCTCGATCGGTGGGCACGCGCACTGCAGGTGCCGGTCGCCGTAGGCGTTGTCGATGCGCGACACCGGTGGCCAGTACTTGTCCGCGCGCACCGCGCCGGGCGGGAAGGCGGCCTCCTCGCGGGTGTAGGGGTGGTCCCAGTCGGCGACCATCAGGTCCTCGGCCGGGTGCGGCGAGGTGACCAGCGGGTTGTCGTCGGCCGGCCACTCCCCCGCGGCGACCCGGTCGATCTCCGCCCGGACCGCGAGCATCGCCTCGCAGAACCGCTCGAGCTCCGCGTACGACTCGGACTCCGTCGGCTCGACCATCAGCGTCCCCGCGACCGGGAACGACATCGTCGGCGCGTGGAAGCCATGGTCGATCAGGCGCTTCGCGACGTCCTCGTTGGAGATGCCGACCTCCTCCTTGAGGTGGCGGATGTCGATCACCGCCTCGTGCGCGACCAGGCCCGACCGGCCGGTGTAGAGGACGGGGAACCCGGCCGAGAGGCGCTTCGCGACGTGGTTCGCGGCGAGGATCGCCGTCTCCGTCGCGGCCCGCAGGCCGGCGGCACCCATCAACGAGATGTAGGCCCAGGAGATCTGCAGGATCCCGGCCGACCCGAACGGCGCGGCCGCGACCGGGCCGGTGACCTGGTCGGGTTCGAGCATCCGGGTCGCCGGGTGGTCGGACTCCGCCACCAGCGGGTGGCTCGGCAGGTACGGGGCGAGGTGCGAGCGGCACGCGACCGGCCCGACCCCCGGCCCACCGCCACCGTGCGGGATGCAGAACGTCTTGTGGAGGTTGAGGTGGCTGACGTCGGCGCCGAACCGTCCGGGCCGGGCGACGCCGACCAGCGCGTTGAGGTTCGCGCCGTCGAGGTAGACCTGCCCCCCGTGGTCGTGGACGAGGTCGCAGATCTCCCCGATCGCGGTCTCGAACACCCCGTGGGTCGACGGGTAGGTGACCATCAGCGCCGCGAGCGTGTCCTGGTGCTCGGTGACCAGCCGCTTGAGGTCCTCGACGTCGACGTTGCCGTCCTCGTCGCAGGCCACGACCTTCACCCGCATCCCCGCCATCGCCGCCGACGCGGCGTTGGTGCCGTGGGCCGAGGCGGGGATCAGGCACACGTCGCGCTGGTCGTCGCCGTTCACGCGGTGGTAACCGCGGATCGCGAGCAGCCCGGCGAACTCGCCCTGCGCGCCGGCGTTCGGTTGCAGGCTGACCGCGTCGTAGCCGGTGATCTCCGCGAGCCAGCGTTCGAGGTCGGCGACGATCCGGCGGGTGCCGGCGGAGCGGTCCCACGGCGCGAACGGGTGCAGGTTCGCGAACGCCGGCCAGGTGATCGCCTCCATCTCCACCGCGGCGTTCAGCTTCATCGTGCACGAGCCGAGCGGGATCATCGCCCGGTCGAGCGCGATGTCGCGGGTCTTGAGCTGCCGCAGCCAGCGCATCAGCTCGGTCTCGCTGTGGTAGCGGTGGAAGCGGGCGTCGTCGAGGTAGCCGGACGTGCGTTCGAGGCCGTCAGGCACGCCGGGCAGGCCCGCCTCGGGTGCGGCGGCCGCGCCGACCACCTCCGGGGCCACCTCGACGCCCGTGAGGACGCGCAGCAGCGTGACGACGTCGTCGCGGGTGGCGGTCTCGTCGAGGGCGATCCGCAGCCGGTCCGGGTCGCCGGGGTCGAGCCGGCCATCGGGGCCGGGGACGCGGCCGAGGTCGTAGCCGGCGTCGGCGGCGGCCGACCGGAGGGCGTCGGCCCGGCCGGGGACCGTCAGGGTCAGGGTGTCGAACCAGCTCCCGGCGGCCACCTCGAAGCCCGCGCTGTCGAGCCCGTCGCGCAGCGCGCTCGCGAGCGCGTGGGTGCGACGGGCGATCCGGGCGAGGCCCTCCGGGCCGTGGTGCACGGCGTACATCGCGGCGACGTTGGCGAGCAGCACCTGGGAGGTGCAGATGTTCGAGGTGGCCTTCTCCCGGCGGATGTGCTGCTCGCGGGTCTGCAGCGCGAGCCGGTAGGCCGGGCGGCCGTGCGCGTCGACCGACACGCCGACGATCCGGCCCGGGTACTGGCGGGCGTACGCCTCCCGGGTGCCGAGGAACGCCGCGTGCGGCCCCCCACCCATCATCGGCACACCGAACCGCTGGGACGAGCCGACGACCGCGTCGGCGCCCTGCTCGCCCGGCGGGGTGACGAGCGTGCAGGCGAGCAGGTCGGTCGCGACGGTGACGAGGACGTCGCGGTCGTGGAGAGCGGCGATCAGCTCCCGGTCGTCGTGCAGGACGCCGTCGGTGTCCGGCGATTGCAGGAGGGCGGCCACGACCCGGTCGGGGTCGACGCGGTCGAGCGCGTCCGGGGCGCGCAGGTCGGCCACCTCGACGTCCACGCCGAGGGAGCGGGCACGTGTGCGCACGACCGCGAGGGTGTGGGGGTGCACGCCGGCGCCGACCAGCACGACCTCGCGGACGGGGGCGCCGTCGTCGTCCTCGGGCAGGCGCTTGCGGCTGACCCGGCGGCACAGCTGGATCGCTTCGGCGGCGGCGGTGGCCTCGTCGAGGAGCGACGCACCGGCGAGTTCCGTGCCCGTCAGGTCGGCGATCATCGTCTGGAAGACGAGCAGCGCCTCCAGCCGGCCCTGGCTGATCTCCGGCTGGTAGGGCGTGTAGGCCGTGTACCAGCCCGGGTCCTCGATCAGGTTGCGACGGATCACCGCCGGGGTGATCGTGCCGTGGTAGCCGAGCCCGATGAACGCCTTGCGGACGTCGTTCTTGTCGGCGAGGTCCTGCAAGACGGCGAGCACCTCCGCCTCGGTCATCGGCCCCGGCAGGTCGAGCTCGGCCGCGCCCTCCTCACGGATGTCCGGCGGGACGGTCGCGTCGAGCAGCTCGGCCATCGAGCCGAAGCCGAGGCCGTCGAGCATGCGCTCGCGGTCGGCGGCCCTGGGGCCGAGGTGGCGGCGGGTGAAGCCGTCACGATCCTCGAGGGGGACGAGCGGGTCGGACACGGGCGCACCTCCGGGGGACGGACGAGGGAGCCGACCCGGCCGGGGCTGTCACGCGCGGTCACGACCGTCACGGTCGCTGGCGGAGCGCGTGACGATCCCGGAGCACGCGAGCGCTCACCTCGTGCACCTCTGATGGAAGCAGCCCGGCGGGTCGGCTGCGAGCCCTCCGTCCGGCCGTGGCGGGCAGCGCGCGGCCGATGGTGTCCTGTTGCAGCGGGCGCGGGCAGCGCGCCGCCGTCGGCAGCCGTGCGGCTCCTGCATGTGCATGCACGCCCGTCCAGCGGTGCATGCCGATGCGGTCACGTCGCATATCTGGCGCGCAGCGACCCTTCGGCGATCAGGTGGCGTGCGCGGCCGGCGGGATCTCCCCCGCGGCGGCCTCCTCGCCCTCCGTTGCCGGGACGATGCGACCGTCGTCGTCGAGGCGCTCGGTCGGAAAGGCCGTGACCTCACCCCGGAGCTCGTCGATCACGGGGTCGAGCGCCAACGTCATGACCGCCTGCCCGCGACGCAGGAGGTCGAGCACCTGCTCGTCGTCGTCGAGGAACAGCACGGTCGAGCCATCGGAGACCAGCAGGGTGTCGGCGAGCGTGCGCCCGCGGGCGCGCAGCTCGTCGACGGCGACCCGGATCCGCTGGAGCGACACGCCGGCGTCGAGCATCCGCTTGACGACCTTGAGCCGCACCACGTCGTCGAAGGAGTACAGCCGCTGGGTACCGGACCCCTTCGCCTTGCGGATCGAGGGCTCCACCAGGCCGGTCCGCGCCCAATGGTCGAGCTGGCGGTAGGAGATCCCGACGATCTTGCACACCGCCGGCCCCCGGTAGCCCTCCCGGGCGCCGGTCGCGTCGCCGACGTCGAGCGCCAACTGCCCCGCCTCGTTCGCCACTCCCGCGCCTTTCGCTCGTCGGTGCTCCCGCCACGTGCCACCCGCCGGACCGCCATGTTCTGGGGTCCTGTGGAGGCATCGACCGGGGTCGTACTCCACCCACCCGGTGGTGGAGGCGCCTCGCCTGCTGCGCTCCACCGTCCTCGGGTCCGACCTCCGGAAGACCGGTCGAGGCGGAACGCGGGGCCAGGTCACCGGGCGGATGACACCCGTGGAACTCCGTGCCTGAGGCTACGGATACCGACCGGCGGGAGTCAACGGTCGGTCGAGGGTTGGGGACACCGCACCTCCGCTCGGGGCATGTCGACCTCACGTCGAGGGTGAGACAAGTTGGTTGCTGCGGGAGTGGAGACCGCATGAGAGGCCCTGAGAGCGTCGCAGGTCGAGGCTTCGGGAACCCGCGTGCGTTGCACGCGCGGTGGGCGCGCTCACGCACGGATCGCGGGGTCGCGAGGGTGCAGCCAGACGGCGCTCGGGCGCGAGCGCCGCACTCGTCCACTCCCGTTCGTCACGCAGCGTGACGCCGGAGGGCGCGGCGGCAACCCCACCACCACCCGCGGGACCCGCGACCTCGATCCCCGATCAGCCCTCGCCGGTCCCCTCCCCGGCTGCCAGCCGCGACGCCCCAGGCGGTCGCATCGGCGGTGCGATGCCGCAGGAGTTCAGTCGCCGCCGGCGAAGTCCTCCGGGGCGACGTCCTCGAGGAACGCCCGGAACTGGCGCACCTCCTCCTCCGCGTCGACCGACTCCTCCCCGTCCTCGTCGGTGTCGATCTCCAGGCCGGCTTCCTCGAGCACGTCCTCGGCGCCGAGGATCGGCACCTCGTCCAGCCGGCTCGCCAGCGCGATCGCGTCCGACGGACGCGCGGAGACCGTGAAGACCCTGTCGCCCTGGATCAGCTGCAGTTCCGCGAAGAAGGTGCCGTCACGCAGGTCGGTGACGTGGACCGCGGCGAGCTCGACCCCCATCTTCTGGAGCACGTCCACGAACAGGTCGTGGGTCAGCGGGCGAGGGGTCTCGACCCCCTGGAGCGCGAAGGCGATGGCGGTCGCCTCGACCGCGCCGATCCAGATCGGCAGGTAGCGCGAGCCCTCGCGCTCCTTCAGCAGCACGATCGGTTGGTTCGCCGGCAGCTCCACCCGGACGCCGACGAGCTCCATCTCGATCACCGTCATGCTCCTGTCGAGGGACGCCCACGAGGCTAGCGGAGGCCACCCCCGGTGTGGCGTCGGCCAGACGACGGCCCGCAGACGCGTCCGGGCCGACCGGCCAGCCGCGGCACGCGCGTCAGGAGCGCAGCAGCCCCCGAAGCTGCTTGACCAGCAGCGCCCGGTGCAGCTGCCCGCCGACGACCGCGAGGTGCTCGGCGTGATCGATCGCCGCCCGGCGGCTCGCCGGGTTCCGCTGGCGCAGCAGCGGCGCGACCAGCGCCTCCGCCACCGACGCCTCGCGGCTGGCGAACTGCAGGTACATCCGCAGGTGGCGGACCTCCAACCCGCTGCGCAGCAGCGCGGTGGCGAAACGCGCGACCTGGAGGTCGTCGCCGTCGTGGGAGGGTCCCGGTCCGAGCAGCCCGTGGTCCCGCAGGGCGGTCAGCTGCCCCTCGTCGAGTCCGCTCGCCGTCAGCAGCTCCTCGGCCGACAGCTGCACCTCGGTGGGCGCGCCGTCGAGCAACCGGGGCGCCGTCCCGCCCCCGCCCGCCGACTCCGCCGGCGACCCGGTACCCGTCCCGCTTGCCGCTGGGCTCCGGTCCGCTGCCGCCGCCTGAGGGCCGTCTGCCTCCACCTCGCCGTCGTCGCCTGCCTCGTCCAGGCCGGCGTCGAGGCCCGCGTCGATCCGGGCGAGCTCGTCCTTGATCACCTTCAGCGGCAGGTAGCGGTCGCGCTGCGCGCGCAACACGTAACGGAGCCGTTCGACGTCCTCCGGGGTGAACTTGCGGTAGCCGGACTCGGTCCGGTCCGGGCTGATCAGCCCCTCCGCTTCCAGGAAGCGGATCTTCGAGACGGTGATGTCGTCGAACTCGCTCTTGAGCTGGTTGAGGACCTCACCGATCGTGTGGCTCGTCACGGCAACGACCCGTCCGACACCGCCGAACTGTCGCCGACGAACAGCAGCTTGAACCGTCCGATCTGCAGCTCGTCGCCGGTCACCATGGTGCGACCTTCGACCCGTTCGCCGTTGACGTACGACCCGTTCAGGCTGCCGAGGTCACGGATGGCGAGGGTGTTGCCCTCCCGTCCGAGGGTCGCGTGTCGCCGGGAGACCGTGACGTCGTCGAGGAAGATGTCGGAGTCCGGATGGCGCCCGATCGTGGTCTCGTCCCGGTCGAGCAGGAACCGCGACCCGGCGTTCGGCCCACGCACGACCACCAGCATGCCGGTCCCGGGCTCGAGGGTCGGCAGCTCCGACACCTCGTGATGCGGGTCCAGCGCCCCGATGTCGATCGCGGCCGTCGTCGAATCGGGCGCGACCTGTTCTTCGGCGAGCGGCGCCCCGCACGACGAGCAGAAGTTCGCCCCGTCGTCGGCCTGTTGTCCACATCGGCTGCACAGCACGGTCGCACCTCCCGCTCGTCGCGTCTCACCGTGACCGCCGTCCGTCGGTGGCCGCCCCGCACTCGAGGTCACCTCGAGGTGGAGGTCAACCGCCCAGCCGACGACGGTGTGCGGTGGGAGCACGAGCGTAGACGACCGGGCACGGCGTGCGTCGGCCAGGTGGTCACCACGACCCTCCCGGGGCAAGCCGCACTGCCGGGAGCTCGCGGCCGGTCACCGCCGATCCGGCGCGGCGGCTCAGCCTTCGAGGGTCGCGCGGTAGGCGTCCGCGTCCATCAGGGCCTCGAACTGCGCCCGGTCGCGCGGGGCGATCGACACCATCCAACCCTCACCGTACGGGTCGGAGTTGACCAGCTCCGGGCGGTCGTCGAGGTCCTCGTTGCGCTCCACCACGCTGCCGGAGACCGGCGCGAACAGGTCGGAGACCGACTTCGTCGACTCGACCTCGCCGAACGCCTGGCCCTGCTCCACCTCGGCGCCGGCGCTCGGCAGGTCGACGTAGACGACGTCACCGAGCTGCTCCTGCGCGAAGCTCGTGATCCCGATCACCAGCGCCTCGCCGTCGTCGCGCACCCACTCGTGGTCGCTCGTGTAGCGCAGGTTGCTGGGGGTCTCGTCGGCCACGGGGTCATCCCTCCCTGGAGTCGCTGTCCGCCGCGATCGTCACGCTCGCACCCTACCGCCCGGAGCGGAAGACGGTGCGGGCGTAGCCCACCGCCGCGAGGTAGTACAGCCCGATGTTGATGAGGTAGGTCCCCCAGGCGAGCACGTTGAGCACAGGCTGAGGGTCGCTCGGCCCGTCGCCGACGATCGCCGCCAAGAGCCAGGTCGGGAACGCCCACATCAGACCGAAGGTGGCGGCCTTGCCGATGCGGGTGACCTCGGGCAGCTGCGAGCGTCCCTTCAGCAGCAGCACGCCACCGACGAGCATGACCGCGAGGTCGCGGGCGATCAGCAGCAGCACGACCCACAGCGGCACGATCCCGGCGACGACGAACCCGATGCCGACCACGACGAACAGCACGCGATCGGAGATGGGGTCGAGCAACGCCCCCAGCTTGCTGACCTGGTCGAAGCGACGGGCGATGTAGCCGTCGAGCCAGTCGGTCGCGGCGAAGATCACGAGCAGGACGAACGCGCGGAGAAGCCGGTCGTCGACGAGGTCGAGGTAGATGATCGGCAGCACCGCGATGCGGGCGAACGACAGCAGGTTCGGGACCGTCAGGACCCGGTTGGTGACCTCGCCCGGGTCGTCCTTCGTGCCGATGTCGAAGATCCGCACCTCGACGCTCCTGCTCGTGCTCGCTCGCCGTCGTCTGGAGGCGACGTCCCTCGAGGTCCGACGGTAGCGGAGGTGCGGGGCCGGCCGGTGCTGCCCCGATCGGCGCGGATCGGAGGGCCGGGCGACGACCACGGTGGCTGCCGCCCGGACCCCCACGGGGACCTGCGTTGCGGACCCCTACCGGCAGGGCTGGCTGCTGACGGTGCCGCAGGCGGGCAGTGCTGGCAGCTCCACCTCGACGTCGACCACCGGCAGCACGAAGGAACTCGGGTGCTCGTCGCCGTGGGCGACCGTCACGTCGAACCCGCCGGCCAGCGGGTCGAAGCCCCACCGCCACCGGTTGCCGCCCGGCCCGTCGACGATCAGCCGGACCTGCGAACCCTCACGGAACGCGTGGGCCACCGGGAAGAGCTCGATGCGGACCGGGGTCGTCTCCCCGACCGCCAGTCGCTCCTGCGACCCCGGGGTGTGGAGGTGACGCGGACGGAGCACCGTGGCGAGCTCGTCGTCGAGCGCGCGGTGGCTCGCCCGCAGCCACCCGCTCTGCACGAGCTGCTCCCGCCCGTCCGGGCGGATCTCTGTCAACGTGACCTCGAGGTCCACGTCCGTGGCGTCGGCTGCGATCCAGAGGTCCACCGACCCCGAGCCGGCGATGACCAGGTCCTCGGCGAGCGGCGCGCTCGTGAACGTCACCCGGTCCTGCAGCGGCGGCAGCCACGTGTTCTGTGCCGGCATCAGCCAGCCCCGGTTGAACTCGAACAACCCCGGCGGGTCGTAGCGGAAGGTGCTGCTGTCCCCGCCGGCGTCGGGATCGTCGGCCAGCAGGTCGTCGCCGAGGGACCACCGCCGGCCGTCACCGGCTGCCTCGAAGCTCGGGAGCGTGAAGCGGGCGCCGGCGACGCCGGTCCCGTCGAGCTCGAGCAGAATCATCACCGGCTCCTCGGCCTGGTACGCCGTGACGGTGGCCGGGTCCTGGTCGCCGAGGTAGACGTCGAGGAAGCGGACGATCTCCGCCCACACGTCGCCGCGGAAGTACTCACCGTGGTCGCCGTTGGTGCCGAGCAGCCGTGCCGGCGTCGTGTCCGGGAAGCGTTCCAACAGCTTCGCCGGTCCCCCGCCGGTCTGCTCGTCCTGCCACGCGTTCACGAGCAGGGTCGGGACGAGGATGTCACCGACGAGCCGTTCGGGTGCCCGCGCCTGCCAGTAGGCGCCGTCATAGGGGTTGCCGAAGATGCCCTGCAGCATGCTGACGTTCTGACCGCGGAGTGCCTGGTTCGCGAGGCAGACCGGATCGTCGGCGGCGCGCTGGTTGACCTGCGGGTAGGAGCTCGGGAACGCGGACCGCGCGTCCTGGCCCTCGCTGAAGACCGCGGCGAAGGCAAAGTTGAGGACCCCGCCCGGGTAGGCGACGTCACGGTAGAAGTCGCCGATCACGTGCCCGGGCACGATCGCCGTCAGCGAGGGCGGCTGGGTCGAGGCGACGAACAACTGGCTGATGCCCGGGTAGGACTTGCCGATCAGCGCCGCGCCGTCCGACCACGGCTGGGCGGCGAGCGCCTCGACCAGGTCGTAGCCGTCGAGCCACTGCAGTTGCTCGAAGTAGTCGAACGCCCCACCGGAGCACGCCGACCCGCGCATGTTCACGCCGACCGCGGCGTAACCGAGCGCCGGGAAACGGGTCCCCACGCCATCGAAGAAGTCGATCGACGGCCGGTACGCCGAGTAGTCCACCACGACCGGGTAGGGGCCTGGCCCGAACACGGCGGGATCCGGGAGCACGACCTGGTAGGCGAGCAGGGTGCCGTCGCGGGTGCGCAGGTAGCCCTCGGAGGGATCGAGCTGCTGCGCGCGGTAGAAGCGCGGGTCCGGGTGGTCGTCGGGATGCAGGACCCTGACCGGGAACCGGCCGCGTTCGCCCTCGATCGCGACGGTGTAGCCACCGCCTGCAGGCACCTCGCGGAGGACCAACCCGCCGTTGGCGTCGGTCGTCGCGGTCGCCCGGTAGCCGCGCGGCCCGCGGACGTCGACCTGGACCCTCGGGTCCGCGTGGATGACGTGGATCTGTTCGACACTGCCCCGGACGGTCAACTCACCGAGCTCCGGGGCGGTCGCCCGTCCGGGTGGCTGGACGCCCGGACGGTCCGGCGGTGCGGCCGTAGCCGGCGCGACCCCGGCGGCGACCAGGCTCGCGATCATGGCCACCACGGTGATCAGTAGGAGGGCGGGACGCTGGCGCGCCGGTGCCCCGCCCACGGGCGTACTCGAAGACATGGGAACTCCTCTCCCGATCGCTCCCCGCGTCGTCCTCTCCCGGGTACGACGCGGCCGTCCTCGCAATCTAGGGCCCCGCGCTGCCCGACGAGCAGGCTCCGGGCGCCTGCTGGCACCCGGAGCCTGTCTCGCGGTGGTCGGGCTGGCCGGACTTGAACCGGCGACCCCTCGCCCCCCAGACGAGTGCGCTACCTAACTGCGCCACAGCCCGCCGCAGCCGCTGACGCTACCCGTTCCGGGCCGACCCGGCCACCCGATCTGCCGCCGAGCGCGTCCGGCCCGCGTCGTGGGTGCACCGGACCACACACCGGCCGCAGCAGCGCACCCACGACCCGGCCGGCCTCCGCGCGGCCGCCTACCCGCGGTCGCCTCCGCCTCGCCGTGCCCGGTCGTCGCGCCGCCCCCGCGCGCTCCGCTGCCGCCGGCGGTCGTCGACCAGCAGCGGCACCCCGGTGAAGTCGTAGCGCTCGCGCAGCTCCCGCTCGAGGTAGCGCAGGTAGCCGTCCGGCAGCCGCCCGTTGGCGAACAGCACGAACCGAGGTGGCGCGACCTCGGCCTGGGTCGCGTAGCGGATCTTCAGCTGCTTCTGCCCGACGCGCGGCGGGGCGTGACGGGCCACGGCCTCCTCCACCAGCTGGTTCAGGGCCCTCGTCGGCACCCGCCGCCGGTAGTTGGCGTGCACCGTCCGCAGGCTCGGCAGCACCCGGCGCAGCCCGCGGCCGGTCAACGCCGAGATGTTGATGCGCGGGGCCCAGGACGCGAAGGACAGCAGCCGGTCGAGCTCCTTCTCGAAGTCGCCGCGCCGGTCCTCGTCCACGAGGTCCCACTTGTTGCACACCAGCACGAGCCCCCGGCCGGCGTCGCGCAGCAGCGCCGCCAACCGCTGGTCCTGCTCCCCGAGCGGCTCCGACGCGTCGATCACGAACAGCACCAGGTCCGCCTGCGCGATCGCGGCGCGGGTCCGGTCGACCGAGTACAGCTCGGTGTCCTCGCCGTGCCGGTAGCGGCGACGCATCCCGGCCGTGTCGACGAACACCCACGGCTCCCCGTCGATGTCGATCATGGTGTCGACCGCGTCCCGGGTGGTGTGCGGGACCGGGTCGACGATCGAGCGTTCCTCGCCGAGCAACCGGTTGAACAGCGACGACTTGCCCGCGTTCGGGCGGCCCACGATCGCGACGTGCGGCACCGCGGACTCGTCGAGGTCGACCTCCGGGACCGGCGGCAGCTGGTCGAGCACCTCGTCGAGCAGGTCCCCGACCCCGCGACCGTGCCGCGCCGACACCGGGTACGGCACCCCGAGCCCGAGCGAGTACAGCTCGTGGACCAGCGGTTCCTGCCGGTCGCCGTCGATCTTGTTCGCGACCAGCAGCGTCGGTGTGCCCGATCGGCGCAGCAAGCGGGCGTAGCGTTCGTCGTCCTCGAGCGCCCCCGTCGTGCCGTCGACGATGAACAGCACCAGGTCCGCCGCTGCGACCGCCGCCTCCGCCTGCTCGACGATCCGCGCGTTCATCCCCTCGGCCGCGTGCTCCCACCCGCCGGTGTCGACCACCAGGAAGTTGCGGCCCAGCCAGTCGGCCAGGTGCTCGGTCCGGTCGCGCGTGACCCCCGGCTTCTCCTCGACGATCGTCACCCGGGCGCCGAGGATGCGGTTGACGAGCGTCGACTTGCCCACGTTCGGTCGCCCGACCACCGCGACGCGCGGCAGGGAGCGCCGGACCGCGACCGGATCGAGCGGCGTGGCCAGCGCCTGCGCCGCGCTCCGCTCCTCGCCGCCGCCCCCGGCCCCCCCGACCGGGATCGCGTGCTCGTGCGCGATCTCGTGCGCCCGGACGGTGATCAGCGCGACGACGTCGTCGGCCTCCCAGTCGGTGGTGTCGAGCACCCACGCGTCGTCCGCCTGCTGCAGCGGGGACACCTCCCGGCCGCCGTCGACCGCGTCGCGGGTCGCGATCTCCGACGCGATCACGTCGAGGTCGTCGCGGCCGACCTGCTCCCCGCGGCGGCGGGCTCGCTCCTCGACGCTCGCCGTCAGGTAGACCTTGAGGTCGGCGTGCGGCAGGACGACGGTGCCGATGTCCCGGCCCTCCATCACCCCACCGGCCGACGCCACGGCCTGCCGTTGCACCGGCAGCAGCGCGGCGCGGACCGCGGCGTGGGCGGACACCATCGAGACGGCGGCCGTGACCGCTGCGCCGCGGATCTCCTCCTCGACGTCCTCGCCGTCGAGGGACGTGCGGTCCGCCTCACGGCGGATCGCGCGACCCGCCACCACCTCGGCGCAGGCGTCGCCGTCGGTCAGGTCGACGCCGGCCCGCAGGCACGCGAGCGTGGCGGCCCGGTACAGCGCGCCCGTGTCCAGGTGGGGGATGGCGAGGGCTGCGGCCGTGCGTGCCGCCACGGTCGACTTGCCGACCCCGGCCGGCCCGTCGATCGCGATCACGAGCCCGCTGGGGCGCTGGTCGGGGGCCGACGCGATGTCGTCGGGGGCTGCCGACTCGGTGGGGTGCGACACGGGCGGCCTCCAGCAGGCGGATCGGCGGGCGGGTCGGTCAGTGGCCGGGGCGGTCAGGCATCCAGGACCTCCACGGTCCCGCCGAGCCGGACCAGGTCACGGAGGAAGGTCGGGTAGGACGTCGCGACGGCCGCGAACCCGGTGACCTCGACAGGTCCGGTCCCGAGCACCCCCGCGATCGCCGCGGTCATCGCGATCCGGTGGTCGCCGTGGGCGTGCACGGTGCCCGGCCCCGGCCGCTGGCCGCCGGGCACACGGTAGCCGTCCGGTCGCTCGTCGATCTCGAGCCCGACCGCCCGCAGGGCTGCGGCCAGCGTCGCGATCCGGTCGGATTCCTTGACCCGCAGCTCCGCGGCGTCGCGCACGACCAGGCCGTCGCGGCTGGCCGCACCGGCGAGCGCCAGCACCGGCAGCTCGTCGATCGCGTCCACCACCGTCCGCCCCGCCAGCTCGGCCCCCGTCAGCGCCACCGGCGCGGCGGCCAGGTCGGCGACCGGCTCACCGGCCACCTCGCCACGCGCCTCGACCGCCACCTCGCCGCCCATGGCGGTCAACGCCGCGACGACCCCCAACCGGGTCGGGTTCGCGCACACCCCCGGGATGCGCACCTCGCCGGCCCCGGCGGCCGCCGCGACCAGCCAGAACGCGGCGCTCGACGGGTCGCCGGACACCGCGATCGGCCGGGGACGCAGCGGGCCCGGCGTGAGCCGCACCACCTCCCGGCCGTCCGCCTCCTCGGACCGTGCCACCGCGACACCGAGGTAGCCGAGCAGGCGCTCGGTGTGGTCGCGGCTCACCAGCGGCGAGCGCACGGTGGTCTGCCCGTCGGCCGCCAGTCCGGCCAGCAGGACGCACGACTTGACCTGCGCGCTCGGGACCGGGCTGTCGTAGGCGATCGCGGTGAGCCGGCCGCCACGAACGACCAGCGGCGGGCGTCGCCCCCCGTCGCGGGCGTCGAGGTGGGCGCCCATCGCACGCAGGGGCGCCGCGACGCGGTCGACGGGCCGCCTGCGCAGCGAGGCGTCACCGGTGAGCACGCTGATGCCGTCGATGCCGGCGACGACCCCGGCGAGCAGGCGCAGGGCGGTGCCGGAGTTGCCGCAGTCCAGGACGTCGGACGGCTCGACGAGCGGGCCCCGGACGGTGCCGGCGAGCGACCCGGGAGCCGCGACGCGGCCCTCGTCCGCGCCGTCGGCACCGTCGGCACCGTCGGCGTCCTCCGCCTTCCAGGCCGGCGCCAGCGCCACCTCGGCGCCCAGGCGACGCAGGCAGGCGGCCATCGAGGCCACGTCACCGCTCGGTGCCACCCCGCTGACCGCGATCCGCTCGCCGATCAGCGCGCCGACGAGCAGCGCCCGGTGGCTCAGCGACTTGTCCCCCGGGACCCGGACCTCGCCCCGCAGGGTGGCGGGGTGGATCCGGACGCGGTCGGGCGCGGAGATCGACGTGGCAGCGGCCATGGGCGGGTCCTCTCCAGGTCCTCAATCGACGTCGGAGGCGACCGGCTCGACGTGTGCCGCCAGGCCGGCAGCGACCAGTGCCGCGCGCCCCCGGGCGGCGGTGTCGGCGGCGACCCGGACCAGCAGCACGCCCCGGTCCCCCGCCTCCGCGTGGCGCATCGAGACGTCCTCGACGTTGACCGCGGCGGCCCCCAGCGCGGTCGCCGCGGCGGCCAGCGCGCCCGGACGGTCGGCGAGCGGCACGACCAGGTCCACCATCTCGGCGGCCTGCGCCTTGGGGACGAGGCGGCGGCGCGCACGCGCGGCGCGGTCCAGGACGCGGCGTAGGGCGACCGCGTCGTCGGCGGCGACGGCGGCCCGGATCTCGTCGAGCCGGCCGCGGTAGTGGTCCAGCGCCTCGAGCACCGCCGTCCGGTTGCCGGACAGGATCGGCACCCACAGGTCCGGGTCGCTGGCGGCGATCCGGGTCGTGTCGCGGAAGCCCCCGCCGGCCACCGCGAGCACCACCTCGCCGCTCGCCGCCACCACGTCGGCAGCCACGTCCGCCAATGCCGACGCCACGACCTGCGGCAGGTGGCTGACGATCGCGACGAGCTCGTCGTGGCGGTCCGGTGGCAGGGCGAGCACGCGGGCGCCGAACCCGCGGAGCAGCGCGGAGAGGCGGTGCAACGCGGCGTCGTCGGTCGCCTCGGTCGGGGTGAGCACCCAGGTCGCGCCCTGGAAGAGCGTGCCGTCGGCCGCCTCCGGGCCGTTGCGTTCGCTGCCGGCCATCGGGTGGCCGCCGACGTACCGGCCCGGCGCGAGGTCCTCCGCGGCCAACCTCGCCGTCACCTCGGCGGTGACCGCCCGCTTGAGGCTGGCGGCGTCGGTGAGGATCGCCCCCCGCGGGGCGTGCCGCGCAGCGGCGACGAGCACCTCGGCGACCGCGGCGCTCGGGATCGCGGCCACGACCACGTCGGCGGCGGCGACGGCGCCGGGCACGTCGTCCACCACCTCGTCGGCGAGATCGAGCGCCCGCGCACGGTCCCGCACCGCCGCGTCGCGGTCGGTGAGCAGGACGCGCGCCGCCCCACCGCGGCGGGCCGCGAGCGCGATCGAACCCCCGATCAACCCGCCACCGACCACGGCGACCGTCGGCACCACGTCGTCCACGGGACCGTCCCTCCGGCTCACTCGGGCAGGTCGGTGCGCAGCTGGCGGGCCTCGTGCAGGTAGACGTGCCGGAGCTCGGACGACGAACGGTCGGTGTAGGCGTGGACGAGCAGCCGGATGCACCGCGCGATCCCCCCGTCGACCTCCAGCTCGCGGGCGCACAGCAGCGGGACGTGGGTGATGCCGGCGTCGCGCGCCGCCTCCGCCGGGTAGGCGCTGTGGACGTCGTCGGTCGCGGTGAACACGATCGAGATGAGGTCGTCCTCCACCAGCCCGTTGCGGGCGAACAACGCGTCCATCAGCTCCTGGGTGCGTGCGAAGAGGTGCTGGCGCTCGTCGACGTCCAGGGTGGTCGCGGCCCGCAGCGCGCGGACCCGCGGCGCCCGTCGGGGCTCGGTCGTCGGGTCGCTCACCGTCGTCCTCCTCGCTTCGGCCCGCCCTTGTGCCGTGGCGGGGCGCCACCGCCGACCGCCGCGTGGAGGGTCGCGATCTCCGCGCCGGTCAGGAAGCGCCACTTGCCCTGCCGCAGCTCGCCGAGCTGCACCCCGCCGAACGCGACCCGGGCGAGCCGCTCGACGGTCAGCCCGTGGGCGACCAGCATGCGCCGCACCTCACGCTTGCGGCCCTCGGTCATCACGATCTCCAGCAGCGCCTTGCTGCGCTCCTCCTCGAGGAGCTGGAGCCGCTTCGGTCGCGCGACCCCGTCCTCCAGTTCGATCCCCGCCCGGAGCTCCGCCAGCACCTTCTTGCGGACCGGCGCCGGCACGAGCGCGATGTACACGCGCTCCACCTCGTAGGAGGGGTGGGTGAGCGCGTGGGCGAGCGCGCCGTCGTTGGTGAGGAGCAGCAGCCCTTCGGTGTCCTGGTCGAGCCGGCCGACCGGGAACAGCCGCTGCGGCAGGTTGACCAGGTCGACGACCGTCGGGCGGCCCTGGGGGTCGTCGGCGGTCGTGACCACCCCCCGTGGCTTGTTGAGCAGCACGTAGACGAGCTTGGGGTCGACGACGATCCGCTCCCCGTCGAGGTGGAGCACGTCGCTCGTCGGGTCGACCTTGTCGCCGAGGCTGGCGACCTCGCCGTTGACGGTGACCCGGCCCTCGACGATCAACTGCTCGCAGGCGCGCCGCGACGCGACGCCGGCCGCCGCCATGACCTTCTGGATGCGCTCCTCAGCCACGGTCGTCCCCTTCCGGTGAGGTGGCGGCGTCGGCCGCGTCGGCGTGGTCGGGCGGGACCCCCTCCGACGGGACCCCCTCGGGTGCGTCCTCGTCGGGCGGGGCGCCGTCGGACGCGTCCTCGTCGGGCGGGGCGCCGTCGCCGGCGGCGACCGCGGCGCGCAGCCGGTCGACGGCGCTGCGCGCGGCTCGGTCGAGCCGCTCGGTCAGCTCGTCCATCTGCTCGTCCTGTCGGCCCTGCCCGATCCGTCCGGCGGGCGCCGGCAGCGCGTCGTCGTCCTCCGGCTCGTCGGTGCCTTGGCCCGTGTTGGTCTGCAGCGCGCTGCGCCCCCCGAGCGACCGGCTGGGCAGCTCCTCACCCGCCGCCAGCCGGCGACGCACCTCCTTGAAGGCACCGAGCACCGGCTCGTCCGGCGCCGGCGCCTCGGGCAGGTGGTCGGTCAGCGGGGGCAGGTCGTCGAGCGAATCGAGCCCGAGCCGCTCCAGCAGGACCGGCGTGGTGCCGAACAGCGCCGCCTGCCCCGGTCCCGGGTCCCGACCGACCTCGCGGACGAACCCCCGCGCGACCAGGCTGCGGACGGCCGCGTCGGCGTTCACCCCCCGGATGTCGCTGATCTCCTGCCGGCCGATCGGCTGCTTGTAGACGATCACCGCCAGGGTCTCCAGGGCGGCCTGCGTCAGCCGGCCCGTACGCCCGAGCAGCGCCCAACGTTCCAGGACGGGGCGGGCGCCGGGCGCGGTGTACATCCGCCACCCGCCGGCGGCGCGACGGACCTCGATGCCGCGGCCCTCGCCGCGATGGCTCGCGGCGAGCGCCTCCAGCGCCACCTCGATGTCGCCCGGGTCGTGCTCGATCACGTCCGCCAGCGCGTCGACGCTCAGCGGTTCGTCGGTGAGGAACAGCAGCGCCTCGAGCCCCTGTCGGCTCACCGGGTCGAGCAGGTCGTGCCAGGACGGCGCCGGCACCTCCGGCTCGTCGGTCGGGTCGGTCGGCATCGTCACGGCGTCTCCTGCGCAGCAGGCGTGGGCAGCGGCTCGGCGGCCTCCGGCT
This sequence comes from Nitriliruptoraceae bacterium, assembly GCA_007133465.1. Classification (GTDB taxonomy): domain Bacteria; phylum Actinomycetota; class Nitriliruptoria; order Nitriliruptorales; family Nitriliruptoraceae; genus SLMP01. Next base: position 18,917 of record SLMP01000159.1, read on the forward strand.
CCTCGACGCCGTCCTCGTCGAGCACCTCGACGTCGTCGAGGTCGTCGAGGTCGTCGAGGTCGACGCCGCCCTCGCGCCGAGCGACCGCCAACGCGCCGCGGTGGTCGGGCTGCTCGAGCTCGACGCTGCCGAGCTTGAACAGCTCGAGCAGTGCGAGGAACAGCACCACCCGGTCGCCGCGGTCACGCCCGGCCGCGAGCGACCGGAAGGCGGTCGGGACCCCCGGCTCGGGGAGGGCGTCCAGGACCTGTCGGGCTGCCTCGCGGATCGACAGGTAGCTGCGTCGGATGTGGCTGAGGTCGACGGGGTGGTCGGGCGCGGGCGCGGTGACCGCTGCCGCGAGCGCTGCCAGCCCGGTCGCGTCGACCTGGAGCGGGGTCTCCGGCACCAGCCGCTGCAGCCACGGCTCGAGCGGCACCTCACGCGGCAGGTGCCACGCGTGCCGGGTCAGGCGGTGGGCCAGCACCCGGGACACGTCGCGGAACGCCCGGTACTCGAGCAGCCGCGCATAGAGCAGGTCACGCGCCTCGTCGAGCAGGTCCTCGAGCTCGTGGCGGTCCTCGGCCGGGAGCAGCCGGGCGGCCTTGAGCTCCACGAGGGTGGCGGCCACGATCAGGAACCGGGTCGCGGTCTCCAGGTCGAACGCCTCGAGCCCCTCCCCCAGCAGGTCGAGGAAGTCCCGGGTGATGTCGGCGAGGTCGATCTCCGTGACGTCGACCTGGCGCCGCGCGATGAGGTGCAGGAGCAGGTCGAAGGGACCCTCGAACACCTCGAGCTTGACCTGGTAGCTCATCGCGGACGGTGCGCCCTCACGGCTCGGATCGGTACGTGCGCGGCCGCGACCCTGCAGCCGCGCAGCGGTGCTCCGAGCCGGCGAGCCTAGCGCCGGCCGCTGGTGGACCCGTCAGGTGGCCGGCGTCGGCTTGGGGCCCTCGACGCGCTGGTGGCGCTGCTCGGCGTAGGCGTCGGCGGCGAGCATCGCGTCGACGACCATCGCGGGATGCACCTCGAAGGGCTCGTTGTGGATGGTCTCGTCCTCCGCGCAGGCGAGGTCCGCGACCTTGCGCAGGTCCTCGCGCGACACCCCCGCCAGACCGATGTCCGCCAGCCGGATCGGCAGACCCACCGCCAGGCAGAAGTCGAAGACCTCGTCGATCTGCGCGATCGGGCGCTGCTCGAGCATCAGCATCGAGGCGACCCCGAACGAGACCTTCTCGCCGTGCATGTAGTCGTGGGTCGGTTCGAGCGCCGTCAGGCCGTTGTGGATCGCGTGCGCGGCCGCCAGGCCACCGGACTCGAACCCGAGGCCCGACAGCAGCGTGTTGGCCTCGACGATCGCTTCGACGGCCGGCGTGACCGCGTGCTGCTCGACGGCCCGTCGCGCCAGCACCCCGTACTCGAGCAGCGTGCGATAGCACAGCTCGGCGAGCGCGAGCGCCGACCGGGTGGGCGCGCCGCCGGCCATCGCCTTCGCCCGGGTGGTCGCCGCGGTCTCCGCCTCGAACCAGGTCGCCAGGGCGTCGCCCATCCCGGCGACGAGGAACCGGACCGGCGCGCCGACGACGACCTCGGTGTCGACGAGGACGACGTCCGGGTTCCGCTCGAAGAACCGGTACTCGAGGAACTCGCCGGCGTCGCTGTACACGACGGACAGGGCGCTGGTCGGCGCGTCGCTCGACGCGATGGTCGGTGCGATCACCACCTTCAGGCCAGCGGGCATCGCGACCGCCTTGGCGGCGTCGATGACCTTGCCGCCGCCGAGGCCGACGATCGCATCGGCACCCTTCTCGCGGGCGATCTCCGCGATGCGGTCGATCTCCTCGGGTGAGACCTCCCCACCGAAGGTGATCGGGACCCCACCGTCGACGCCGTCGAGACGGTCACCGAGGATCTCGGCGACGTTGTCGTCACGTAGCAGCAACGGCGTGTCGATCTCGAGCTCGGAGAGCACCGAGGGCAGGGTGGCGAGCGCCCCGGCCCCCTGGACGTACTTGTGCGGCGCGGCGAACACGGCGGGCATGGGCCGGGCGGCCTCGGATGGCATGGAACGGCACCTCTCGTCGTCGGGCGCGACCTCGATCGCGACGCGGTC
>SLMP01000082.1 GCA_007133465.1 Nitriliruptoraceae bacterium
AGGGTCTCACGCGCGACGGTGGCGATCGGCAACAGCGCGCGTGGGAACTGCAGCGAGCGGATCAGCCCGACGTTCGACACGATCGTCCGCGCCCCGCTGAGCGCCGACTTCTGGGAGAACTGGAAGGTGAACACGCCGATCGCAAGGAAGGCGATGAAGTTCTCGACCCCCCGGTCGGTCCCGAGGATCACGCCGAACACGAGGTAGTACACGCCGATCAGCATCAGCGGGTTGAGCAGGTGCCACAGGTTGCCGAGCGCCGTGTCGAGGTGCTGGGCACGAAGTTCGCCGCGCGCCATGTCCAGCGCGAACTCGCGGCGGCGCCAGAGCGTCGTCAGGTAGACCCGGAGCGGTGGCGTGCCGCCGAGCCGAACCAGGGTGCCGTCCTCGGGTGGGACGGCGAGGTTGGTGACCACGTGGAGGTTCCCAGCAGGCGAGTGGGTGCGGGACCCGGGGCACCGTGGACCCCGGTGGACGGCGAGGGAGCGTACTCTGCCGTCGACCAGGGGCCGAGCGCTCCCGCTGGCGGTCGACCCCCGGACCGCGCGTCCCGGATCCACGGCCGCGGCCGCGAGTGGAGGGCAGATGGGCGACGCGGACGGGCGGGACGCACTCCCCGAGGCCTACGCCACCGCCCGCGTCCTGCGCAGCCGCCCGGTGCGCGCCGCGCTCGCGCTCGCGGCCCTGCGGCGGACCGGCGGGGCCGCGGCCCGCCAGGCACTGCAGGCCGACCCGCTCGCGGGGGACCTGCCAGCGCCCCCCGCCGACCGCTGGGCCCGCTATCCGAACGTCGTGGTCGCGCACGTCGGCGCCGAACCCCTGACCGCGGGCGCGGCGGTCCACGAGCGGCTGCGGCCCGGGGCGTGGCGCCTCCAACTGCGCCGCCTGCGCCCCGACCTGCTCCTACTCGACGGGCCGGATGGACCCGCACGGCAACACCGCGAACTCGTCGCCGAGGCACGGGCGCTCGGCAGTGCCGTGGTCACCGTCGGCGACTGCGCGTCGGCTGGGGTGACCGGCGACCTGCACGTCGGCTTCGGGCTGGTCGAGGACCACACCCCCGAGGTCCTGATCCTCCCGCCCGGTGTCGATGTCCGGCGCTGCAGCCCGGTGGGCCGGGAGCCCGGCTGGCGAGCGGCCGAGGCCGAGCCCGGCGAGCCGCGGGCGCGCCACCACCGACGGCTGCTCGAGCTGGCCGCGACGGGCACGGTGCCGCTGCTCGCGCCCGGGTCCCCCGAGGCGATGCTGTTCGGTCCGCACGCGGACCTCGTCACCCGGTCGGCGGCGCCGACGTCTGCGACGCCCCCGTTCGACGACGACGAGGCGCTGGAACGGGCCAGCGTCAAGCTGCGCCGCCATGTCCACCGCCACCACGGGACGGAGGCGCGGCTCGGCGCGATCCTCGCCGGGCTCGGCCGTCCGGCGGAGCCTCCTCCGGGCATCACCGTGCTGCTCGCCTCCAACCGCCCGGACCTCGTGGGAACGGCGCTGCAGCAGGTCGCCGCCCAGACACACCCGGACCTGACGGTGCACCTGCTGCTGCACGGCTTCCACGCAGCGGACGCCACGGGCCTCCGGGCGGCAGGCGTTGTGCCGGTCGAGGTGTCGTCCCTCCCCGCCGCGTGGCCACTCGGCGCCGTGCTGGACGCCGGTTCGGCGCGCCTGGCCACGCCGCTGGTGGCGAAGATGGACGACGACGACCTCTACGGTCCCGAGCACCTCGGCGACCTGGTCCTGGCGCTGCGGTACAGCGGCGCCGACGCCGTCGGGCGCTGGTCGCACGCGGTCTACCTGGCCGCCCGAGACGTCACCGTCGTCACCCGACCCGACGAGCAGGAACGCTGGGTCCACCACCTGCCCGGGGCGACGATGCTGCTGCCCACGGAGGTGCTGCGCCGTCACCGCTGGCGTCACGTGCCGTCCGCCGTCGACACCGAGCTCGTCCGCGCGATCCACGCGTCCGGCGGCCGGACCTACTCGTCCCACCGGTTCGGCTTCGTCCGGCAACGGCACGGGACGCACACCTTCGCCCGCCGCGACGCCGAGTTCGCGCGCGAGGGCCGGATCACTCCAGGGTTGGACCGAGCCGTGCTGACGGTGTGACCGACCCCCTCGGGGTGAGCGCCACCTTCTCGGGGGGCCGTTCGTCGGTCGCTGCGCTGGCAGCGATCGGCTGTTCGAGCCGGGCGATCAAGGTCAGCGCCACCAGGGGGACGAGGTGCACCAGCATGCGGCTGAACGAGTCCCCGGGGCCGACGCGGTAGGGGATGCCTCTCAACAGGGCGAGCAACAGCCCGAGGGCCGGGAAGGTCGCCAGCGGCCAGAGCAGGATGCCCCACGCGGCCGGCCGGGACCGCCAGGCCAGCGCGAGCAGCACCGCCATCGCGGGCCAGAACCACCCCCAGCTCCCGTCGCCCGTCAGGTTCTGCGCGGTCGCCTCGAGCGAGGCCATCACCTCGTCAGGACGCAGGACGGTCAGCAGCGCGAGGGTGGCCAGCAACCCACCGACGACCACCCATCGGACGGTCGTCCACGCCAGGGCGAGCAGCGGTGGGACCAGGGCGGCGACCAGCGCCGCGGTCCCGAGCGCGATGGCGAGCAGGACGGACAGATCGGGGTCGCGCCCCTCCAGGTGGCCGACGCGGAAGGGCCCACCCGCATACCAGAGCAGCGTCACCGCGCCGAGCGCGAGGACGGGCGCGCGCCGCCAGGCCAGGGGGACGGCCGGGGCGAAGACCAGCGGCAGGAGCGCGACCCCGGTCACCAGCACGGCCTCCGGGCGCAGCGGGACGAGGGCGACCGCCGCGAGGGTGGCCGGCAGCCACCACGCGCCCACGGCGGCGGGCCGCTTCCAAGCGATCCACCCCGCCGCGCCGATCACGGCGAGCAGGGCGGCGAACAGCGTGTGACCGTTCAGGTACAGCGCGTGGAAGGCGACGCGGTTGGGGGCCAGCACCGCCGCGAGGACCAGCGCCTGGACCGCCGGGTGCGGCGCTGCCGCACCGAGCGTCTCGTTGGCCACGACGAGGACGACGCCGACGGCGGCGAGCAGACCCAGCAAGGAGAGGGTGCCCAGGTAGCCGCCGGGGGCGGCGAGCGCCTGGACCGCGGGGTAGGTGAACTGCCGGGTGAGCGCGAGCGGCCCCGTCACCGCCTCGAGCGAGCGGAAGTCCCGCAGGATCCCCGCCGACTCGAGGTAGCGGAACGAGTCGGGGGTCACCCGGACGAACGTCAGCCGGTCGAGGACGAGCACCGCGACCCCGTACACCGCCGTCGCGGCGAGCGCCCCTCCGAGCAGCCGCGGTCCTCGCACGACCGTCCCGATCGTCAGGCCCGACGCGACGACCACCAGCACCGCCCGTGGGGCGACCGGGAGTCCTGCCACCAGCAGGACGAGCAGCGCCGGCACGTAGACCGCCACGCCGAGGGGAAGCGCCAACGCGAGGCGCGGCCAGAACCGCGTGGCACCACCCAGTCCGGCGGTGAGCGCGCCGGCGTAGGCCAGCCCGGCGAGCACCGCGAGCTCACCCATCGCCGGCCACCCGGGCGAGCAAGGCGTCGAGGTCCAGCCCCTCGGGCTCGATGCCGTGACGCCCCAACTGGTCGGCGGCGGTCACGTAGGCCGTGCCCCGCTCGTCGAGCAGCACGACGTGCAGCGGGGCGGGCCCGGACGGACCGACCACCTCGATGGTGCCATCGGCAGGGCTGAGCACGCCGGTGCGCCGTGCCTCGTCACGCAGGTCACGGGCGTGCTCCGGACCGATCGTCGGGTCGAAGTCGACCCGGAGCAGCTCGGCACCCGCCAGACCGCGCGCCGCGGTCACCGCGAGGGTCTCCGGTGCCCGCGGGACGACGACCGTGCCACCCTCGACGTCGGGGCGCAGCTCGAGGTAGAACGCGAAGCGCTCACGCATCTGCGTCGAACCGTCCCGAGCCAGGTCGGCGAGTTCGTGTCCATCGGCACGGCGCAACACGTGCGTGAGGCCGTAGGCCTCGGAACGCTCGACCTGCACGGACTGCACCAGCGTCAGGACGGTGAGCCCGGCGAGCACCACCACCAGCCAACGGTTGTCGTGCACCTGGTCCGTCCCGGTCGAGCAGCCGCGCAGGGTAAGCCACCCACGGGCCCGCACCCGTCAGTGGACCGGCCCCGGGGGCGCGTCGCCCGCCCCGACCCGCTGCGGCGCCGCTCCAGACCCCGGCCCCTTGCCCCCCGGGTCGACCGGCTGCTCGAACCGCGCGAGGAACGCGAGCGCGACCACCGGCAGCAGGTGCACCAACATGCGGCTGAACGAGTCCCCCGCCCCCACCCGGTAGGGCGCGTCGCGGGCGATCGCGACCGCCAACCCCAGGACCGGGAAGGTGGCGATCGGCCAGACGAGGATGCCCCAGGCGTCGGGGCGACGATGCCACGCGAGCGCGAGCAGGACCGCGGTGGCCGGCCAGAACCAGCCCCAGTACCCGGCGCCCGTGAGGTTCTCGACCGTGGCCCGGACGGACGCCAGCACCTCGTCGGTCCGCAGCACGGCCAGCACGAGCGTCCCGGCGAGCGAACCGGCGACGACCACGCGGCGCAAGAGGCTCCACGGCAACCACCACAGGGGTGCGATCGCGGTCGCCACCAAGGTCGCCGCGCCGAGCACCACGGCGAGCACCACCGACGTGTCGGGGTCGCGGCCCGCGGCGAGCTCGAGCCGCAGCGGACCACCGCCGTACCACAGGATCGTCGTCGCGCCCAGCGCGACCATCGGGGCCCGCCGCCACGCGAGCGGGACCGCGGGCGCCAGCACCCACGGCAGGAGCGCGAACCCCGCGACCAGCACCGCCTCCGGCCGGAGCGGGACCAGCGCGGCGGTCGCGAGGCTGGCCGCCAGCCACCATCGTCCCGCGGCCTCCGGGCGCTTCCACGCGATCCACGCCGCGGCCGTGACGATGGCGAGCAACGCGGCGAAGAGGGTGTGGCCGTTGATGTACAGGGCGTGGTAGGCAGCGCGGTTCGGGGTCAGCACCGCCGCCACCACGAGCAGGCTGATCGCCGGCGGGGGCATGGCATCACCCAGGGCGTCGCGCGCCGCGACGAGCACGATGGCGACCGCCGACACGAGGGCCAGCGCGGAGAAGGTCCGCACGTAGCTGCCGGGAGCCGCCAACGCCTGGATCGCCGGGTACGTGAACTGCCGCGTCAGCGCCAGGGGGCCCGTGAGGTCGTCGAGCGACCGGGAGTCCCGCAGGATCGCTCCGGCCTCGACGTACCGGAAGGAGTCGGGCGAGACCCGCGGGAAGGCCAGCAGGCGCACCGCCACCATCATCAGCCCGTAGACGGCGGCGGCACCGAGCCCCCACCCGAGCTGGTCGGGCCGGCGGCGTGCCACGACCACCGTCAGCGCGCCGATCGGCAGCCCGAGCGCCACGACGGGCGGGACGGGGACGCCGACGACCAGCAGCACGAGCAGGGTGACGACGTACACGGCCACGCCCAGCGGCAGGGCCAGCGCCACGCGTGCAACCGGCCGCCGCACCCCGGAGAGGCCGGCGAGGAGGGCACCCAGGTAGGCGAGCGCAACGGTCCCCGCCAACTCAACCATCGGTGAGCCGGCCGTCGGCCAACGCGTCGAGGTCCAGTCCCGCAACGTCCGCACCTCGCTGTCGCAGGGCCGTTGGGGTCACCACGTAGAGCGTGTCGTCCGCCGCGTCGACCAGCACGACCAAGACCTGCGCGGGGTCATCGGGGCCGACCACCGGGAGCTCGCCCCGCGAGGTACGGAGCGTGGCGGTGAACGCTGCGTCGTCACGGAGGCGGTCGGCCAGGGACGGATCGAGGTGCGGGTCGTAGTCCCTCGTCACGACGTCCGCCCCTGCCAATCCGCGTACCAACGTGGGCTCCAGGGTCGCCGGCGAGGACGGCACGACCACGGTCCCTCCGGCGACGAACGGTCGCAACTCCAGGTACACGGCGAACCGCACGCGTGCGGTCGGCGACGACGACCGCACGAGGTCGAGCAGCCGGTCCCCGTCGGCCCGGGCCAGCACGCGCTGGTGGCTGGGCGTGCCCCATTCGATGGTCGCCGACTGCCACAGGTTCACGACCACGACCACCGCCAGTCCGAGCAGCAGCCAGCGCGGGTGATACCGGTGCATGCCATCCCCGGAGTTCTTCGACGCTGGCCGTCTCGTGGTCGGGACCGACGCGGAGCCTAGGCGCGGTCCGCGAACGGACCCGCGAGGACCGCACCCTATGCTCGCCGCGCCCCTTCGCCGATGGAGCCTCGCAGGTGCCCGCCGATCCCCGCCACTTCGACGTCCTGCTCGTCATCGACTGCCGCCTGCCAGGGGAGAGCTCGGCGTCGGCAGCCGCGGAGATCGCTGCTCAGCATCGGCTCGGGCTGCGCACCGGCCTGCTGCACGTGACGAGCCCGCTCGTCGACGAGCCGCTCGCGTTCGACCCGCGTCTCGTCCGGGCGATCGACGAGGGCGAGGTCGCGCTCGTGGTCGGCACGGAGCCGGTGAGCACCGACCTCGTGATCCTGCGTCACCCGGTGGTCGCCCTGGCGCTCGACGTCGGATCTCTCCCCCCGGTGTCCACCCACCGAGCCGTGCTCGTCGCCGATCGGTTGCCACGGTCGAGCGACCTGCTCCAGCGGGAGTACCTCCCGGCCGAGGCGCGTGACCGCTTCCGAGCCTGGGCCGGCGAGCACGCCTGGGCCCCCGTCGGACCTCTCGTCCGCGAGGCGTTGCTCGACGACGATCCGACGCTGCTGCTGACGGCAACCGACTGGTACGGCATCATCGACGTCGACGAGTGGGCGGTCGACCGCTCCGCGCGCCCTGGCACGCGGCCGGTCATCGGGCGACGAGGCGGCGACGACCCTCGGGCGTGGCCGACCGACGCCTCGACGTTGCTCTCCGCCTACCCACCGGACCCGGACCTCGAGGTCGCGGTGCTCGGCGAGACCGAGCCAGCACGACGCATCCTGCACGGCAAGCTCCCGCGCAACTGGCGGGTCCACGGGCTCCAGGACCTGCCACCCGAGGAGTTCCTCGCTGGGGTCGACTTCTTCGTCCTCTTCCCGGCAACGGCACACCGGGATGCCGTTGTCCGCGTGGTGCTGGAGGCCCTCGCGAGCGGGGCCGTCGCCCTCCTGCCCGAGCACTTCCGGCCCCTGTTCGGCGATGCCGCGCTCTACGTCGACCCCGACGAGGTCGCCGCCACCGTCCGGCGGCTGGCTGCCGACCCCGAGGAATACCGTCGCCTCTCGGCGTACGGCCAGCGCGCCGTTCGCGACCGGTTCGCTTCCGCAACGCACGGCGAGCGGCTCGGGCGCCTACTCCAGCGTGACCTCACGCTCCCGGCCGCGTCCGTCGCATCGGCGCGGCCCCCCGCCGTGCTGTTCGTCAGCAGCAACGGGGCTGGGGTCGGGCACCTGATGCGCCTGATGTCGATGGCCCGCCGGGCCCGCTCCGCCACGCCCCTGTTCCTCACCCTCTCCCAAGCGGTGAAGGTGGTCGACGACCTCGGGTTCGCCGTCGAGTACTTCCCCTCAGGACCGTACACCGGGGACCCGGCCGGAGCGTGGAACGCCGCGCTGCGGAGTCGTCTGATCGAGGTGATCGACGAGCACGCCGTGGGCGCGGTCGTGTTCGACGGCACCTACCCCTACCTGGGGATGATGGACGTTCGGGAGCACCGGCCCGAGGTCCGCTTCGTCTGGTCGCGGCGCGGGATGTGGCGGCCGGAGGTCACCGACCACCTGCTGCACGTGTCACGGGACTTCGACCTCGTGATCGAGCCGGGCGAACTGGCCGCCGACGAGGACCGCGGGCCGACCGTGGGGCTGCGCCACGAAGCGCTGCAGGTCGGCCCCGTGAGCTACCTCGCGGACGACGAGGCGCTCGACCGGACCGCTGCCCGCACCGAACTCGGACTGTCCGCCGATGCCGTCGTCGCGCTCGTCCAACTCGGTGCGGGCAACATCGATGACGTGGACTCAACCCTGCGCCGCACGGTCGAGCTGCTGGGTTCGTTGCGCATCGACGCGGTGGTGACGAGGTCCGTGATCTCGGCCCGCGACGCGGTGCTGCCGCCTCACGTCCATGCCATCTCCGCATACCCACTGGCCCGCTACCTCGCCGCCTTCGACCTGGCGATCGCGGCATCCGGGTACAACACGTTCCACGAGCTGTCGGCCGCCGCCGTACCGACGGTCTTCGTGCCGAACCTCGTCACGTCGCTCGACGATCAGGTCGCCCGTGCCCGCTGGGCGGCCGCGGTCGGCACGGGCGCGTGTGTGATGGACCCGGCCACCGACGAGCTCGAGATGGCGCTCCAGCGCTTCGCCGATCCCGCGCAGCGCGCACGAGCCCGGGACCGGGCGATCGAGCTGCGGTCGTCGAACGGCGCCGACGCCGCGATGGCCGCCATCGAGCAACTGCTCCGAGGACACGGGGAGGGACTCCCACGCCCGGTGAGCGCCGGAGTGCAGCGAGCGGCCGACATGATCCCTCCGCAGCCATCCGTCCCGCCAGTCCCGCCCGTGCCGTCCCCCCGTCGCGCAGGTTCGGGCCGACCACAGCTCGCCGGGCAGCCGTCCGCAGTGAAGACGAGGCGTTTGGCCGCCTGGGCGGTCAGCACCTCGTCCGCGCGCCGCGTCGGCCGACAGCTCTTCCGTCGGCTGCCGGTGGAGCAGCAGCGAGCGATCCGCCGGCGCCTGCGACGGTGGGAGCAGACCAGGCCACGCTCGCGGGGCCCCGCACGCAGGCGGGCCGCCCGTCCGGGCCTCCTGGACAGCCCGCGGGAGATCACCGAGGTTCGCCGGGTCATCGGGGTCGTGGTCAAGGACGACCGCGATCTCGCCGCGGTCGTCGAGGAGGTGGCGCGGCAGCAGACCATCCTGCGATCGTTCCGTCCGGTGTTCGTCGCCCGGACGAGCGACACCGCCGCGTTCCGGCGGTACGGCTTCTCGTTCGAGCTGCTGCCGCGGCAGCAGACGTGGCAGCGCACGGCCACCCAGCGGTCGTACGCGGCCTTCGTGCGTGCCCGCACCGAGGCCGTGCTCAAGGCGCACGGCGCCCGGTCCGTGATCGTCGCCGACCGGCCCGATCAGGTCACGGCCGCGATCATGGCGTCGATGCCGCGACCGGGCTGAGCCGGCCGTCCGGAAGGACCACCCGTCGTGAAACGCCGCCTCGCCAGCGCCGTCGGCCTGCTGATCGGCGGCGCCGGCGTCGCCTTCATCGCGCGCACGCTCTGGCGCGACCGGGCGGCGGTCGGTGACGCGATCGCGGCGCTGGACCTCCGCCTGGCGCTGGTCGCCCTGCTGCTCGGGGTCACCGCGATGGTGCAGATCGGCCTCGCGTGGCGCCGAGCACTCGCCATCGTCGGCGAACGCCGCCCCGTCGTCGACACGCTCTACCGCTACTACGTCGGGCAGCTCGGCAAGTACGTGCCCGGGGGGATCTGGCCGGTCGTCGGCCGGGCGGAGATGGCCCGCCGCGGCGGGGTCGGGGCGGGCGCCGCCTACTCCAGCACGGTGCTGTCGCTCGCGACCACCTACCTCGCTGCCATGGCGGTCGCGGTCGCCACCCTGCCCTTCGGGCTCGACGGGCAGCGGGCGCAGCGGTGGGTCCTGCTCCTGCTGCCGTTCGGGGTCCTGGCGCTGCACCCCCGGGTCATCGACCTGGCCGTGTCGTGGACCGAACGGCTCACCGGCCGGCGGCCGGCGGTGACGATCCCGTCGTGGGGCACCAGCGTGCGGCTGCTCGCCCGGCACGTCCCGGCCTGGATCGCGATCGGGTTGGCGACCTGGACCGTCGCGGCCGCGCTCGGGGATGCCGGCACGCTCGGCAACGTGCTGTTCGCCACCACCCTGTCGTGGGTGGTGGGGTTCCTGATCATCCCGGTGCCGGGCGGGGTCGGGGTCCGCGAGGCGGTCTTCGTCGCGGCCGCCACCTCCCTTCCGTCCGGCCTGGCCGCGGCGACGGCGGTGACCGCTCGGCTCGTGTTCATCGCCGTCGACGTGTCCGGCGCGGCCGTCACCGCCGCGCTCGTCCGCCGACGTACGCGGGCTAGCGGAAGCGGGACAGCTCCTCGCGCGGGATCTCCTGACGCTCGCCGGTGAGGCTCTTGATCCGCAGGATGCGCACGGTGAACCACTCCCAGTAGCGCGCGAGGAAGCGCGGCAGCTCCTTGGTCGCCTTGCGCCAGTAGAGGTACCGGTACCGGCCCTGCCGTTGCAGGGCCAGCTTGGTGGTCAGCTCGCGGTGGAACGACGCGACCTCGTCGCGGTCGACGAGCTCCGCGGCCGGTCGGTTCGGTCCCTCCAGGATCGGCCGGTGGACGCCGACCTCGTCGAGGTGGTCCGCATAGGCGTAGGCGAAGTCGCCGAACGCGACCCGCCGCTTCTGCGACTCCTTGATCTCCTCGACGGTGACGTCGTTGCACACGACCCGTCCGGCGGCCTCCAGCTCGCGCAGCAGTCCGTCCGCGGCCTCCGTCCGGTTGATCACGAGGCTGATGCCGGTGCGGGTGGCGACGGTGCTCGGCAGCCAGGCGTCGCCGACGACGATGTCGGCGAGGAAGTTGCTGTGGTTGACGCACAGGTGGCAGCGCGGCGTGTTGAAGGTGCGGTCGAAGGCCACCTGGTAGCCGAAGTCGACCCGGCGGCTCGCGCTCGTCGTGCGACCGTCGGCGGTGCGGATCCGCAGCTTGCCGACCGGCCCCCCGCCGCGGTAGCTCACGTCGGTGATGGCGTCGAACTCGATGCCCTTGAACTCGCAGATCGCCTTCAGCGCGTGGTGGCTGTACTGCCAGCCGCAGAGCAGGCCGACCGTGGTGGCCACCCGCTGGGCGAGATGAGGTTCCAGGGTGTGGATGTACTGGAAGATGCCCTCGAGTTCGCAGGGGATCCCGACCAGCACGAAGCGGCCCTCGTGCTCGCGCAGCAGCTCGAGCACCCGGGGCTTCGGCAGGTTGTGGTAGATCGACCCCGGGAGCCCGTCGACCTCGTCGACCGCGGTGAGCAGCCGAGGCTCGAACTCGAGACCCTCCACGTGCCCGAGCGCGATCACACCGTCGACGTCGTCGCGCTCCAACAGCGCGATCAGCAGTTCCTTGATCAGGCCACCGGAGGACGCCCTCAGGTTGCGGCCCTCGTCGGTCGACTGCGCGAGCACGACGGAGTGCACGACACCGTATGGCGTCTGCTCAGCGCCGGGGAACAAGCGGTCCTGCAGCCCGCGGTAGTCGACCTGCACCGCCGGGCAGACCGACGCGGCGGCGGCGTTGCCGGCGTGGCTCGGCTCGTAGATCAGCTTCACGGGGTCGAGCTGCAGCTCGAGGCTCGGGTCGGCGAACACGCACGCCCCACAGCCGATGCACAGGTCGCTGGCGAGGACGCCACTGAGGTCGTGGGTCACGTTCATCGCGAGGTCCCCGCTCGCTCGTCGCCCGGACCGTCAGCGGTCCCGCTCAGCACGCGGTCGATCGCCACCAGGTTGCGGCGGGCGCGGTCGACCACCGGCGGCAGGGTGGCCCGCAGGCTGCTCGCGACGGCCTCGCGCTCGGCGAGCAGCGCGTCCAGGCGCGCGTCGAGCGCAGACTGCGTCAGTTCGTCGTAGGTGAGCGCCCATTCGTCGAGCCCGACATCGTGGAGCACCTCGCCGTACTTGTGGCTCCACCCGACGACGAGGACGGGGACCAACTCCGCGAGCGCGGCAACCATCGCATGGAAGCGTGACGTGACGCAGACCTCGCCACCGCCGATGATCGAGCGCAGCACGGCGGGTTCCAGGTCCTCGGCGAGCGCGACGACGCGATCGTCCGTGGTGCGTTCCCCGATGCCTCGGACCAGCGGCAGGTCGTTCATGCGGCTGGCGGGCGCACCCGGTCGAGCCGAGTGGGCGAGGACCACGACGGGGTGGCCCGTCGCCGCAGCGAGGCGCTCGCAGCTGCGGGTCATCAGCGCCGGGTAGTCGAGGCCACGGGCGGCGGCGTAGCCCTCGACCACCGCGCTCGGCACGACGGTGGCGTACGGACCGTCGATGCCGGCGGCCCGCAGCACCGCCCACGCGGTGTCGCGGTCCGGGTCGTGCACGGGCAGGAGGAACGCGAGGTCGGCCGCCTCGTCGGCGTTGGTCAGACCGAGGTCGGCCAGGTGCTCGCGGGTGCGCTCGCCGCGGGCCACGACCGTGGCCACCTGTGGCAGCACGAGACGGGCAGCCAGGCGATTGAGCCGACCGCGGAACGGGCCCAGGGCCTGCGCGCACTTGACGACCGGCGTGCCCGACAGCAGACCGGCGCCGGTCATCACCACGTTGTAGCCGAGGATCGGGACGCCCCGACCGTCGACGAAGCTGACACCTGCGAGATCGACGATCACGTCCGCGCCGGTCAGGGCCGCGACCGCCGGGTGGCGGTTGGCGAGGCGACCGGACCCACCCAGCCGGCGAAGCAGCCAACCGAGCAGCAGCAGCGGCAGCACGGGGAAGACCAACTGGACCGGCGTGAGGGGCACCACCCGGACCCCGGCCTCCTCGGCGCGCGGCCGGTCGGCGTCCGGGTAGGTGGTCAGGACCGCGAACCGGCAGGGCCCGAGGTGGTCGGGCAAGACCTCGAGGACGGTGCGCAGCATGGCCGCCGCGCCCTTGTTCGCGGACAGCGCCGCCCCGATCGTCGCCACCCTGACGGGCCGGGTGGTGCTTCCGTGACCGGTCACGGCGCCGGCTCACGGTTGCGGAGGTGGGGAACGTCGACCGGCGGGGTCGGATCGAACTCCCGGACGCTCGCCGACGGCACCTTGGCCACCGCGCTCGACCCGACCCGGACCACGAGATCGGCGAGCAGCCCGATGCTGATGACGTTCAGACCGATGAAGAAGATGAGCAAGGTGTTCGCCGCGAGCTGGAAGTCGCGCTGCCACCAGTCGAAGCCGAGCTTGACCATGCCGGCGAAGAGCAGCCAGAACCCGAGGGGCAGGAAGACCCTCAGGGGGTTGTAGGACAGCGTCATCCGGACGACCTGGGTGACGTAGCGCTTGGTGTCCGCCCACCAGTGGAACTTGGACCGGCCCGCCCGCTTCTCGTACGGGATGTCGATGTAGTGCACCGTGTAGCCGTTGCCGAGGAACGACATGGTCATGGTCGTCACACACGAGAACCCGGTCGGCAGCAGGTGGACGTACTGCATGGCGACGTCGCGCCGGAACGCGCGGAACCCCGAGTTGAGGTCGGGGATGTCGGTCTCGACGAGGTAGCTCGCGAGCTTGCGGATCAGGTACTTCGCGGGGACCCGGAGGGCCTTGACGGTGCCCTGCTCGGAGGTCCTCGCGCCGACGACGTGGTCGTGGCCGTCGAGCTCGTCGACCAGCTGCGGGATGCGGTCGTTCGGGTACGTCATGTCGACGTCGGTCCAGACGACGACCTCACCGCGTGCGGCCTGCGTCCCGGCCCGCCGCGCGGTGCCCGAGCCGCGGTTGCGCTCGAAGCGGATCAGGCGGACCGCACGGTCGCGCAGCAACTCCGCCGACCCGTCGGTGCTGCCGTCGTCGACGACGATGATCTCGTAGGTGTAGCGCGACGCGTCCATCGCCCGCTCGACCCGGTCGAGCTCGGCGAGCAGGTGCTCCCGCTCGTTGAAGACGGGGAGGATGATCGAAACGTCGGGGTGCGGGCGGGCAGCGGTCATGGGCAGCTCATGGCTCGGGCGACGGGACGCTCCCACCCGGGCAGCGGCTGTGGTGAGGGCCGCCGGGGAAACGACACCGGATCGCGAGTGGAGCGGGCTACCGACGGTAGCAGCCGGACCCGTGACCGCTGCCGAGGCGGTCCTGCCATGGGCCCGGCGCGGGGGCGGGTGCCGCCGACCTGCCCAACGACGCCTCCACCGGCACCCGCGACGCGCTGCTCGAGTGGCGTGCCCGCTGACCCGCACGCGCCGCGCGGTCCCCTGGAGCGCCGCGCGGCGCGGCTGTTGATCACAACGAGGTCTCGACGCTCCGACGCCCGATCGAGTGGTACCGGATCCCCGCGTCGATCATCTCGTCGGGATCGTGGACGTTGCGCCCGTCGACGACGATCGGATAGGCGAGGGTGGCGAGGTAGCGGTGCGGGGTGATGGCTCGGATCTCGTCCCACTCCGTGCACACGACGGCGGCATGCGCCCCGTGGAGGGCCTCGTCGAGGTCCTCCACACCCTGCAGGTCCGGCTGCTCGACCGCGAGGTTCGGCAACGCGACGGGGTCGTAGAGCCGGACGATCGCGCCCACCTCGCGCAGACGGTGGGCGAGGTGGACGGCCGGCGCCTCGCGCAGGTCGTCGGTCCCCGGCTTGAAGGCGGCGCCGAGCAGGGTGATCACCTTCTGGTCGAGGTGCCACAGCTCGGCCTCGAGCTTGGTGATCACCGCCTCGCGCTGCGACCGGTTGACGTCGCGGACCTCGTCGAGCATGCCGAATTCGTACCCGACCTGGCGGGCCAGGTGAGCGAACGCGTCGACGTCCTTCGGGAAGCACGAACCGCCGTAGCCGAGCCCTGCCTGCAGGAAACGGTGCCCGATCCGCTCGTCGTGGCCCATCCCCTCCGCGACGATCGCGACGTCGGCACCGACCCGCTCGCACACCTGTGCGACCGCGTTGATGAACGAGATCCTCGTCGCGAGGAAGGCGTTGGACGCGTGCTTGATGAGCTCCGCGGTCGGCACGTCGGTCTCCACGACGGGGCACCCGTCCTCCGCGACGAGGCGGGCGTACACGGCGCGCAGCACGTCCCGTGCTGGCTCGCTCGAGGTGCCGTAGACCACTCGGTCGGGGTGCAACGTGTCCCCGACCGCCGCGCCCTCGCGCAGGAACTCCGGGTTCGACGCCACGGCGATGTCGTGAGGGATCGCGAGGCGCTGGCGTTCGCGGCCGATCACCTGCTCCAGCCGGCGGCCCGTGTTGGCGGGGACGGTCGACTTCTCCACCAGGACGAGGTCCCCCGTCGCGTGGGCGACGACGGCACGCCCGACCGCCTCGACGAAGGAGAGGTTCGGGCCGCCGCCGGGCAGCGGCGGCGTGCCGACGCACACGAAGACCACCTCGGCCCCCGCGACGGCGTCGGCCGCGTCGTTGGAGAAGGTCAGCGCGCCCTCGGCGGTCGTCTCGTCGAGCAGTTCCTGCAGTCCGGGCTCGTAGAACCAGCTCGCCCCCGACCGCAGCGTCGCAATCTTCGCCGGGTCGCTGTCCATGGCAACGACCTGATGCCCCCAGCGCGCGAAGGCTGCGGCCGAGACGAGCCCGACGTGGCCGGCGCCGACGACGCCGATCCTCATGGCGTACTCCCTGCGGGACAGCGCGACCCGGGACGTGCCGGGTGCGCGAGCGGCGGTGTGAAAGGAGAGGTCACTCGAGGACCGGTGCCCCGAAGCTCGCCTCCTCGAGGACCTGCATGAACGTCTCCACGTGGTCGAGGAAGACGTCCGGTCCGGAGGTGACCCCCACGGCGGGCACCGGCTGGGACAGCACGACGATCGAGCGGGACGGGATCACGACGACCATCTCGCGCAGGGGGACGTCGTCGGTGATGTAGCTGAACACGAGGCGGGTCGCCGGGACCTCCCCATCGAGTTCCAGGCGGTCGTCCACCTCGAGCGTGGCGTCCTGCTCCTCGACGTAGCGGCGCCAGTCGTCCGGCTGGGTGCGCGGCTCGTAGGTGAAGAACATCGCGACGACCGGCTCGTCTGCGGGCGGCGCGCCCTCGCGCGTCGCCTCCGGACCGATGTCCTGGTTGGAGATCGACAGGCGCGTCTCGGCCTCCTCGAACACGTACCAACCGTCCGGCACCTGGACCGTGACGTTGCGCCATTCCACGGACGACGGCTGATTGCCACGGCCGCAACCCACCGCGATGGCGGCGAGCACCAGCAGGAGCCCGACGCAGAGCGCACGGACCACCGAACGGGACATCAACGACCTTCCGGACGGGCAGCGTCACCGGCGAGGGCGTCAGCCTACGGGCTCCGAGCGGCCCGTTCCGCCGCCCCGGCCGTGCATCACTCGCGCGGCGTGCTCCGGTCGGCGTCGGCCAGTTCGCCTGGGCCCTCCGCCGCCTTGCGGTGGTCGGCCATCACCGCCTGCACGATCGCCGCGACCCGAGCAGAGGCGTCATCGGGGTCGCCGGGTGGCTCGGCGGGGTCGTCCGTTCGCGGCGGCTCGGCGGCCGGGGCGAGGCGCACTGTGGGGTCCTCTTCGGGAGCGGCTCCCTCTCGGGGTGCTCGCGTGGCCGATGCCAAGGCGGCAGCGGGCAGCGGCGGTGGCCCCTCTGCGTCGGGTTCCTCGTCGGTCGAAACCGACTCGGTGGTCGACGCCGGCTCAGGCATCGGCGCCGGCTCAGGCATCGGCGCCGGCTCGGGCATCGGCGCCGGCTCGGGCATCGGCGCCGGCTCGGGCATCGGCGCCGGCTCGGGCATCGGCGCCGGTCCCGGCACGGGGTCAGCGGCGTCGTCGACGGCCGTCGCAGCCGGCTCCTCGAGAACGGCCGTCGGCTGCTCGTCGTGCTCCGGCGCGGCGGCCGGCTCCTCGAGAACGGCCGTCGGCTGCTCGTCGTGCTCCGGCGCGGCGGCCGGCTCCTCGAGAACGCCGGTCGGCTGCTCGTCCGCCACCTCGCCGGTGTCGTCGTCCGCACGGCCCCGGACGGGCACGACCTCGGCGGCGGTGCTGCCGCTGGCGATCCGCTCCGCTGTGAGGTCGTCGAGCAGGATCACCTGCGCCTGCAGATCGGCCGCCCGCAGAGCGTCGAGGCCCGCGATCAGGTCCACCCGGGACGTGTCGCCCCGCTCGGCGACGACCAGCACGTGATCGAGTCCGCGAGCGGCCTGGACGACGCCGCGGCTCGCGGCGATCGGCAGGGCGACGAGCAGCACCTCGAGGTCACGGGGGAGCTTGGCCGGCAGGTCCGACAGGGCCGCGAGGGCATCGCGATGGTCGCTGCCGGCACCCAGCCGCGCCAGCAGCACGCCCGGCTCGTAGTCGACGACCTCGGTCAGCTTCCGCTCGCCGGCCGCGACCTCGGCGAGGCCGGGGGTGTCGCTGCGGCCGCTCGCGAGGTCCACGCGCAGGACGCTCACACCGCGCCGCGCGAGGGCGACCCCGAGCGCGTCCGTCCACCGCAACGTCGCGGCGATGTCGAGGCTGGAGGCGGCGAGCCCGAGCAGCATGGAGCGGTCCGGCGAGCGCGCCTCGAGCACGACCGAGGCCAGGTCGTCGGCCGCCTCGGCGTCCTCCGCGACCGGGAGGACCGCGACGAGCTCACCGCCGGCGGCGACGACGTGGCGGGGACCGCGGACGCGGAGGTCGGAGGAGTCCACGACGATCGCGGCGGCGACCCCGATCAGCAGCGCGGCGAGCGCGACCGCTGCGCCGACGAGGGGGGTCGGTGGGAGGAGGCCAGGCGCGAGCAACGCGAGCAGGAGCCCCACCACGATGATCAACCCGGCGACGCCGAGCACGATCCTTCGGCGCGATTCCACGATGTCGAGGCCCTCGACCAGCCAAAGCGGTGGTCCAGAGCGGCGGTCGGTCGGCGTGGGGGCGGTGGACATCGCTGCGGACTGTAGCCCGAGCCGTTCTCGGGTCGGTGGAGGCGGCCCCGTCCCTTCCGGCAGGGTCAGCCCTCGATAGCCCGTGCGGTCGTCGCCAGCGGAGGAGCGGATGCCTGCCACTGCCATCGTCGGCGCCGGGGTCAGGGGACGCGGGATCGACTGCGCAGGAATGGAAGGTGCCGGCCGCCGACGACACCCCACCTGTGTCGCATCGCGGGTGTCCAGCACCCGGATCGGCGCCAACGGGACGTACGACCCACCCGGCCCTGTGCTCGCCGTCGCGAACGACTCCGGCAACGCCACCGGCGACGCGGCCGCCTCCGTGACCCCCACCCCGCTTCCCCGAACCCGCGCCGACGACTAGCGCCCGGCTCGCCCGTCACGGTCCGCGCTGATCTCCAGCTCGAGACGACGGAACCCGGCGTTGATCGCCCGCAGCAGCCCCTCGGCCTGCTCGCTCGGCCGCTCGACCCGCCCGGCGAGCTCATCGAGCGAGGCGTCGACCCGGAGCAGCGCCTCGCGCAGCTCGTCCCGGTCCGCAGCGAGCGCTTCCAACCGGCCTGTCAGTCCTTCGAGCGACGCCTGGCGCTCGGCGGCGCGCTTCTGCTCGCGCCGCAGGGCGACGGCGGTCTCGCGCAGTCGCTCGTTGCTGCGTTCGAGACGCTCGTTGGTGCGCTCGAGTCGCTCGTTGGCGCGATCGAGACCCTCGTTGGTACGGGCGAGTCGCTCGCCCGTGCGGGCGGTCCGGCGATCGGCAGCCGCGACCTTCCGCCCGAGCTGCACCAGCAGGTACCCCTCCGCCAGCGCGGTGGCCAGGGCCACCGCGAGGACGACCCCCAACAGACCTGGTGTACCCGCCATCACGTAGGCGAGCCACCCCGCGAGCGCGACCACGACGACACCGACTGCGGCCAGCAGCTTCCGAGGACCCAGACGCATCGCCCGCCCACCTCCGTCCGCCTCAGGGCAGCAGCCACTCGTCGATCGGCCGACCGGGATGGGGCGTGAGCACCACCTCCGGGGCGTAGACCCGGCGCAGATCCGCCAGACGACCGCGAAGGTAGTCATCGAACCGCACACCGGTCACGAGCGACGTCCACTCCGCACGCTCCAGGACGGTCTCGAACGCGAACCCACAGGCACCGAGCGCGGCCGGGTCGGCTTGTGACGACACGAGGAAGACCGGCTTGAACGTCGGTCGGCGGTTCTGAGCCCGGGCGACCTCGCCCGCGAGCCGGACCAGCGCTTCGGGATCGTGATCGAGCGCGACGACACCGAGGTTGCGAGCCTCGTCGGCGGCCGGCGCCGGCAGGTCGCCCGAGCGCAGGGTGCGGCGGGCCGCGTCCTCAGCCGGCGCAGCTGGCCGCACGGCGGGCAGGACGAGCGGTCGGTCGGCCAGCGCCGCGGCTCGATCGGCAAGCAGGTCGGCGACGACCGCGGCGCCGTCCATCGACCCGAGCTCGGCGGTCACGGCGGCCGCCGTCTCCGGCTCACGAGGCCGGAGCATCGTGGCGACGGCCTCCCGGAACGCCGGTGCGGCGACCGACTCGGCGAAGCCACCGCGGCCACAGAGCGAGGCGAACTCCGCCCGCCGGCGCTGGTCGTCCAGCGAGGAGCTGTCGCGGGCGACGAACACGGCCGGCACGCCGCTCATCACCACCTCGTGGTAGGAGTTGTAGCCGGCGGTCGAGATGACCCCGTCGAAGGCGCGCAGGTACCGGGCGACCGGGTAGACGGCTCGCAGATGGACGCCGTCCACCGGCCCGAGGGCGTCGCGGTGCAGCACGTGTTGCGGAGCGAACAGGTGCACCGGCTCGGCGCCGGCGACCTCGCGAACGATCGCGGCCGCCTGCTCGATCAGGGCGGTCAGGCGAGCGGGGTCGGAGTCGCTGAGCTGGACCAGCACGGCACGGCCGTCCGGTGGCAGCCCGAGTGCCGCGCGCGCGCCGGCACGGTCCTCGAGCTCGTCGGGATCCACCACCGTGATCGGCGGGACGGCGGTCACGCCACGTCGGCGCGTCGCCGTCACCCCCCGGTCGATCGGCGCGGCGAGGTCACCCGGCTCCACGATCACGTCGAACGCGTCGGCGAGCGCGAGCCGGTGGCGGTGGCGCCCCTCGCGCCAGAGTCCCCGCCGTGACCACAACAGCTCCATGCCCTGCGTCCGCTTGCGAGCTTCGAGCAGCGCGTCGGGCGGTCCGACGTGGTCGACGAGCACCAGCCGTGGTTGCAGGCGCCGCAGGACCTGCACCAGGCGCGGTCCGACGAGCACCTGCCAGGCCGCCCGCTTCATGCCCAGCCGGTCCGCGGACGGCAGGTACTCCGCCGGGTAACCGAGCTCACGCAGCACCGGGTACGCCTCGGACAGCGTCAGGAACACGGGGATGAAGCGCCCCCGCGCATGCCGGGCGACCGCAACCAGCCGGGTGAGGTGCCCGACCCCGTGCCCGTTGTCGGTGACGAACAGCACCCGCGGTGGGGCATCCGCGGCCAGGTGCACCGGCTCGACCGCACCCCGGCGCACGTCGTCCGGGACGTCCCGCAGGGAGACCCTTCGTGTCGCTGCCGACCCGCGGCGTGCGCCCGCCGCGCGCGCGATCGAGCGACCCGCCACGTCGGCCCGCCACAGGTCGATCCCGAGGTCGCGGCCGACCGCGGCGGCGGCCCGCCAGGCGTGGAGCTGCGCCGACACCTCCGACGGATCGGCGGCGACCGGCTCGCTGTCCGGCCCGAGCTGCGCCAGCAGCCGCTCCTGCACCGTGCGCAGCGCGGTCAGGGCTCCGGCGACGTCGTCGAGGCGCAGCGCGATCACGGCCCGCTCCACGTCGGACCACGTGCCGAGGTGGTCGGCTCGGGCGCGGCGGGGGTCGCGGCCGGCGTCGTGCCACGCTCCGCGCGCCTGCCCCCAGCGGCGCAGCGCCGCCTCGGCCGCAGCGTGTCGCGCGCCGGCGGCCGCCAACAGCCGCAGCCCCTGGTCAACGCGTACCGCCGGAGGCGCACCGCCGACGGACGGAGCCGCTACCTCGTCGGCCCGACCCACGAGCCGGACGAGGTCGTCTTCCAGAGACTCGTCGAGGAGCGAGCGCGCCGGCTCCAGGGCGGAGCCGTCGCCCCGTTCGTGGCCGGCGGTGGCCAGCAGGTGGAGGTGCTCTGACGGATGCTCCTCGGCTGGGCCGCCGGCGGTCGGCGCGGCGCTCACCGGGGGCGTCGGATCCACCTCGATCCGTAGCGGCGCGCCCTGGTCCTCGAGGTGTGCACGGGCGACCATGGCGTCGTAGCGGTCGACGACGTCGAGCACCGCCGTGGCTCGCGCGCGCCATCGCAGCCCGGCGTCGACCTCCTGCGCCCCGTCGCCGACGGGCAGCCGGGCGGCCCACCCGGTCACCGCCATCCGCTCCGCCTCCGGTGACGC
>SLMP01000101.1 GCA_007133465.1 Nitriliruptoraceae bacterium
CCGACCGGCGTCGCGCCGGGTTCGGGATCGCCCATGGCGGCTGATCGCTGCCGCGCAGCGGTGTCGGTGGCGCTGGTCGTGTCGTCGTGCTGGCGACACGCTCGGTCGAAGTTCGGTTCTACCTGCCGCGTGCGCTGGCGGCGAGGATGCCAGGAACGTGTCGCCAGGAAGGCTCGGCGGCGAGGCGGGTGTAGCGCCGCCCGGTCTCGTCACCGTAGGGGTGGGTGACCGAGTACAGCGGGTGTGGCAGGGTCTGCCACTGACGGTGCCGCCATGCCCGCGACATCGGGTGGAAGCTGTTGCGGGCGACGGTCTTGTGGGGTCGGGCGAACATCAGGGTGTTGTGGACGAACCCGCGGCCGCTCTGGATGTCGTTGAGCGGAGCCCCGGGCGCCCCGCCCCAGGGGCAGGCGGGGAAGAAGCTGGCGACGCCCGGCCACTCGTTGACACCGACCGTGCCGTAGCGCAGCCGCTCGACGCTACGGTCGAGTTCGGGCGCAACCCGGCGGGCCGTGACAGGGTGGATGAGCACGCAGGCCGCGAGGGTCCCGGCCAGCCGGGTGTCGACGAAGTCGACGGCGGCCTGCAGGTAGCTCGCCGGTGAGTAGGCGGGCAACGTCGTTGCGGTCAGGAACGGCCCGAACAGCTCCTCGGTGAAGCACACCTCGTCCTCGGCGCCTGCGTCGAGGCCCCACACCAGCGTCCAGGGCACCTGCAGGTCACGGTGCAGCTCGATCGCGCTCGGGTGGCGTTCGACGAGCTGCCGGTGCCGGTCGCCGCTGCCCGGGTAGAACACGTCACGTGGCGGCAGGCGGCGCATCTGGTGTTCGATCTCGTCGAGCAGCACCTGGGACGTGGGCCATCCGGCCGGCAGGACCAGCACCTGCGCGGAGATGCAGGTGTGACCGGCGTTGTACAGCGCCATGCTGACGATCTTCTCGGCCTGGGTCGTGACGTCACGGCGCGTCCACGGGCCGGGCACCACGATCACCGGCCCGACCCCGCCGAGCTCGCTGGTGACCGGCTTGGTCAACCGCGGGCGGTTGGCGGCCTTGCGGCGGGCACCCTCGGCGCCGATGCCGAACACGATCGCGTCGTGGGTCGCACGCCCACCGGTCAGGTGCACGGCATCGACCCCCGGGTGATCCACCAGGTACGCGCCGACCTCCCCGCCACCCGCGGTGACCCGGACGTAGCCGTCCTCGACCAGCGGCGCGAGGATGTGAGCCACGACATCGTCGAGCGGGGCCTGCACGGGGCTGGTCTTGAGCACCGCCACCCGGCCCTCGAGGTAGAGCTGGTGCAGCACGTCGGACAGCCCGGCCACGGTCAGGTTCCCCGCCCCCAACACCGCGGCCACCTCACCTTCCTCAGGCGACGCCTGCCGGTAGGGCGTCGCCATCGTCTCCGGCAGCGACGCAACGGTCACGCCCGGTTGCATCCACACCTCTGCCGAGGTGGACATCAACCGGTCGAGCCCGGAGGCGGGGAAGACGCGCGCCACCGTCCGTCCGTCGGGGCGGGTCCACACGTCAGCCGGCGTTGGGGGCCGCCCCCGCTCGAGTGCGGCCAACGTGTCCTGCAAGGCGACCACCGCCAGCAGCAAGAACCACGGACCCGCACCCCACTCCGGCCCAGACCAGTGCGACCCGGCCGGCACTCCAGCGATGTCGCGGGCACCCGCGAGCCAGTCATCCATCACCCCAAGCGTTCGCCGGCGGACCGCCTCGAGGTAGCCGGCCTTCTCGGCGATCGGCAGCCGTGCCCAGCGGTCCTTGCCAGCGACCAGATCAGCGACACAACGGTCCAGCGGTGCCGTCCGCGCTGGCGTCACCGATGCCTGACCCATCGTCGTCCCCCTGCGGTGCGTGCCACCGTCGGGAGACCCGGCCGTCAACCCCCGTCCCGCCCGAACGGCGGACATGAACCTTCAGCGTCCCACAGGGACCTCGGGCCGGCTGTAGGGGCGAAAGGCATCAGCAGCAACACGCTCACCGAGGCGAGCTCACCTGCCGGGATGCGGCATCGACGGCTGCTCCCTACACCGCAGCGGCCGCCCACCATCCCGGAACTCGCCGTGACACGGCATCAGGATCGAGCGACAACCGCAGCGGCGGACCGGTTGGGCCTCGCCGCCACAAGCGGCGCGGTCTGACGTCACGCGCTGGTCGTGTGCCGTGCGTGCCGCGGCCAGGAGCCACCGTCGTGTCCGATGTCACCGTGACCGTCCTCAACCCCTCCACCGAGTCTCGTCTGCACCGGACTGGCACGCGGCCCCCGCGGGACCCGCCGGGGTTCCCTTGCGGGTGGATGGCGGTTACGGTCGAGGGGACGGTCCGGTCGGGTCGGAGGGCAGCTGGATCGGAGGTCGCGATGCGCTGCTCGACGTTCAGGCTGGACACCGTCGACGGGGTGGCGGTGCACGTGATCCGCTGGCTGCCCGAACGGGACGTCACCACTCGGGCGGTCGTACAGCTCGTCCATGGGATGCAGGATCATGTGGCCCGCCATCAGCATGTTGCCGTCGCGTTGACCGCTGCCGGCTACGCGGTCTACGGCAACGACCTGCGCGGCCACGGCCATACCGCCGCGTCCACCGACGAGCTCGGGTTCCTCGCCGAACGGCGTGGCTGGGTCAAGCTGCTCGACGACCTGTACCGCCTCACCGCCATGATCCGTCGTGAACAGCCCGGCCTGCCGGTGTTCCTGCTCGGCCACTCGATGGGCTCGCTGCTCACCCAGCAGTATCTGTTCACCTTCCCCGGCGCGATCGATGGTGCGCTGCTGTCGGCCACCACCGGCGGTCCCGACCCGACCATCGAGCTGTTCGCGCTGGTCGCGCACCTCGAGCGGGCACGACTCGGTCCGCGCGGCCGCAGCCGGCTGCTCAACATCCTGGCGTTCGCGGGCTACAACCGCGCGTTCGAGCCGGCCCGCACAGCCTACGACTGGCTCTCCAGCGACCCCGAGCAGATCGCCGCCTACGCCGCCGACCCGTGGTGCAGGTTCCTGCCCACCACCCAGTTCTGGATCGACCTCGCCGCCGGGATGCGGGCGATCGCCTCCGATGAGCGCCGCCGACGCATCCCCACCGGCCTGCCGATCCTGATCATCGCCGGCGAGCAGGACCCGTTCAGCCGGCAGACCGCTGGGGTCCGCCAACTCGTCGACGCCTACCGCCGCGCCGGACTCACCGAGGTCACCTGCCGGCTGTACCCCGGCCGGCACGAGCTGCTGTTCGAAACCAACCGCGACCGGGTCATCACCGATCTCACCGCCTGGCTCGGCACCCACACCCAGACCGTCCAAGCCGCCTGACCGTCAGCTGGTGCTGACAGCCCGAAGTGGCCCCACCCATAGGGTCCTCCGGGCTGCCAAGGTCCGTCCGTGTGCCTGGAGCGGGTCAGCGGCAGCCAGGAGGTAGGGATGGCGAGGCCGCTCAGCCTGGAGCATGTCGGTCGGGCGCCTCGCGGGGTGCTTCGTCGTGCCTGTCAGGCGGTGGCTCCGAAGCCAGGGGGCAGCTCGGTGTCGAGTAGCGAGGCGTGCCATCGGGCCTCGACCCAGCGGTTGGTCTGCCTCTTCCAGACGATCGTGACGATGCAACGGAACCGACCGGTGAGCCCGCCGACGGTCAGGGTCTGCACGAACTCGACCACGCTCATGCCGGTCTGGTCCCAGTTGACGGCGTCGTAGCGGTGGATCTCGGTGTCCGTCGTTGCGTCCATCGCGTCGAGTTGTGCGAACAGCTGCACGAACCAGCTCTCCCAAGCCGCCCGGTCGCGGATCACCTCGGACCCGCCGGAGGGGTTGATGTCGACGATGCCCAGGTCGTCGTCGCAGCGGGCGGCGAGGGTGGGCAGGTCGTGGTCGCGCACGGCGGCGAAGAGCTCGGCGGTCTCCGCAGCGAACGGCGCGTCATACGACGCGAGCGCCCCGAGGTCCATCGGGGCGGTGTCTGTCTGGTGGTCGGTTCGCGCGGCCGTGGTGGTCATGTTCGTCCTTCGAGCAGATCATCGTGACGGTGGTCAGGAGCGTGATGGCCGACTGGTACCGAAGTCGGCAGGGGCGAGACCGTTGAGGAAGGAGGGCTGGGACGAGCGATGCGGTTCACCATCGCCCGTCCCAGCTCAGGGGTTCAGGCGACGAGGGCCCCCTCTTCGAGTTCGGTCTTGCCCTTGGCGACGTGGTGGATCATCAGCCCGTAGCCGGCCTTGGCCGTGATGTCGGCGATGGCGTAGCCGACGTTGATGAGCACGAAGGCGGTGGCCGCATCCGGCAGCAGCAGCGGGAACAGGTAGGCGATCGGGTAGAACGACCAGGTCACCAGCAGCACCAGCCGAAGTCCCCGCAGCGTCGAGCGCACCTGCTCGTGCTCGGTGGCGATCTCCCGGGAGAGCTCACCGAACAACGTCCACAGGATGAGCACGAAGAAGACCATCGACAGGGCCCAGAACAGCCAGGCCGTGGATGTGCTTTCCGAGATCTCGCCGGGGAACCCCAGCGCGATCATCAGGAACGAGTACGGGATCAGGCGCACCAACAGCGAGCGGCGCCGGGCTGCGTCGATCGACAGCACCAGGACCAGTTCGGTGAGCAGCAGCGGGACGGTGATGATCCAGTCGACGTAGCGGTAGGACTCGTTGAACAGCGACTCGCCGAGCGATGCCGACTCGAACGAGCCGAGGATGCGCCAGTAGTGGTAGGCGGCGATGGTGACGATGACACCGGAGATGGTGACGGCCATCCGGTAGCGCGGTGCGACCTCGCGCCTGCTGGCGAAGAAGAACAGTGCGCTTCCCAGGAAGACCGCGAAGGTCAGCGAGAAGAACCCGCCGACGAGGTCGATCTGGAACGGGGTGAGCTCGAGCAGTGTGACATCCATCAGAATGCTCCAGGACGGACGCATCGGGATGCGTCGGATGGGGAGACCACTCCGCTGGGTCTGACCGTCGTTCGTCACGCCCCCGTTGCCGGATCGGCACGATGACGACCCGCCGGAGTTGCGCCCGACGATCGGTGGACGCACTCGCGGCGCATGCCCCAGGCGGAAGGACCGTCGAAGGCTGGCTTGGACGCGCCGAGTTCCCGGGTCTCTTCGCGCGGTTGCCCCGCGCCCTACGTCGAGCGGTCGGTGAGGCCAAGGGCGTGCCCCAGCGAGCCGAGGATGCGGTGGGTCAGTCCCCAGATCACTCGGCCTTCGTGCTCCACGGCCGGGAAGGGGAACCCACTCCAGCGGTGCCGGGTGACGGCGCCCGGGTCGAACAGCCGGGGGAGCGGGATCCAGAGGGCCTCAGCGACCTCCAGCGGATCGGGCAGCAGAGGCGGGCGGTGCTCGAGGGTGTACACGAAGCTCGCGACCACGCCGCGGCGTGTCCTGCCGCGCTGGTCGTCCAACCGACCGACCGGCGCGGCGAGCACGAGTCCGACCTCCTCGAAGGTCTCCCGTGCGGCCGTGGCCGCGAGATCGGCGTCGCCCGGGTCCCGGGTCCCGCCGGGGAGCGCCATGTCACCCGACCAGCGGTCGCCTCGCCGGGCGGCACGCCGGATGAACGCCACCTCGAGGCTGGCCGATCCCGGGACGATCACGACAGCGGTGGCGGCCTGCCAGTCGTCGTCCCCCGGCTGGCGGCGCACGTCCGGGTGGTAACGGGCCGCTCGCATCCGGACCTGCCGGAGGTCGAGGGCCGCAGCGCCGTCGTCAGCCGGATCGTGACTCACGGCTCGACCGGCGGGGTCACGGTCGCGTCGAGCCGGCTGGCCACCCGGACCTCGGCGAGGTAGTGCAAGGACACGACGCCGGCGCGGGCGTGCATCGCGAAGATCGCGTCGACCCCGTCGAGCACCCGCTGTCGGGCGGCACCGGTCAGGGTCGCGACGAACGAAACCGACCGCACCCGCGACCTGAGGCCGTCAGCGTCGAGGTGCTGGACCCACGGGACGCGATGGAGCTCGGCGGGGGCGAACCACGGCGAGCCGGCGAGCGTCTCGAGCCAGTCGTCGTTCGCCCACGTGGGGGTGTCGCCGCGATCGCCGGCCAGGAGCTCGTCGACGGCGGCCTGCTCCGGGGTGGTCAGATCGCGGCGATTGAACACGATGCCGAGGCCCCCGCCCGGTCGCGTGACCCGGTGCAGCTCGGGCAGGGCCCGGGGGGCGTCGAACCAGTGGAACGCCTGCGCGGCGACGCATGCGTCGACGACCGCGTCGCGCAGAGGCAGCGCCTCGGCCGTGCCAGCGAGCACCTCCACGCCGGGCAGCGACCGCTCGAGCTCGGCGCGCATCGCGGCAGCAGGCTCGACCGCGACCACCTCGGCGCCGCGACCCACGAGCTCCCTGGTCAGCTTCCCGGTACCGGCGCCGACATCGGCGATGCGTCGACCGGGGCCGACGGAGAGCGCCGCCGCGAGCGCCTCGATCGCCGCGGGCGGATACCCGGGCCGCCCCCGTTCGTAGTCGCGGGCGGCCTGCTCGAAGCCGCGCGCGGTCGGGTGCACCTCGCCCACGTCAGGCAGCGACGTCGGCGTCGGTCGGGGGCGTCTCGGAGAGCCGCTCCAGACGGCGCAAGGCGTCGTGACCGTGGACCGGGATCGCGCCCAGGGCGACCTGGCGGGCGACGATGGCAGGTTCCTGCCGACGCAGGGCGAGGCCCCGGCGGACCAAGGTGAGCGGGGCCTTGCGCCCTTCGCGCAGGTCGCGGACGAGGCGACGCCAGAAGGTCACGCGCGGGCGGTGCACCAGGCACAGGGCATCGGCGAGGATGCCGGCGCGCTCGCAGCCCGCGATCAGCTCCGCGGCGAAGATGCCCTCCGCGACGACCAGCGTGGCGCCGTCGAGCTCGAGCCGGCGGCTGCCGACCGCGCGGTCCGCGGCGAGCTCGTAGATCGGCAGGTCGACGCCGCCGGCGCGGGCCAGGCGGGTGAGCGCCACGAGCGCCCGGTCGCCGTCCCAGGCGTCCGGATGGTCCCAGTTGGGGATCCCGAGCACGCTCATCGGCAGGGACGGGTCGTCGCCGTCACGGTAGAAGTCGTCGAGGCAGACCGTCGGCAGCCCGGCCCGCTCCGCCAGGTGGGACTTGCCCGACCCGGATGGTCCGGCGAGGAGGACCACGCGGGCGCAGGGGAGGCTGTCCGCCAGCGCATCGTCACCGGCAGGATCCGGAGCAGATCCGGACGCGGCGCTCGACGCGGGAGTGGAGGTCACGGAGCGGCAGCGTAGTCGGCCGCCCTGGCCATCCGAGCGTCGCGTGCGCTGCTAGAGGATCTGGGAGAGGAACAGCTGGGTGCGCTCCTCCTTGGGGTTGGTGAACAGCTCGTCCGGGTCGTCGACCTCCACGATGCCGCCGTCGGACATGAACACGACCCGGTCGGCGGCAGCCCGGGCGAAGCCCATCTCGTGGGTGACGCAGATCATCGTCATGCCCGAGGCGACGAGCTCCTCCATCGTGTCGAGGACCTCCTTGATCATCTCCGGGTCGAGGGCGGACGTCGGCTCGTCGAACAGCATCACGCGCGGCTCCATGGCGAGCGCCCGGGCGATCGCCGCCCGCTGCTGCTGCCCGCCGGAGAGCTGGCCCGGGTACTTGTGCGCCTGCTCAGGGATGCGGACGCGCTCGAGGAGGCGCATCGCGGACTCCTCGGCCTCCTTGCGGGGCTTGTGGCGCACCTGCCTGGGCGCGAGGGTGATGTTGTCGAGGATCGTCAGGTGCGGGAAGAGGTTGAAGGACTGGAAGACCATGCCGGTCTCCCGACGGATCGCCTGGATGTCGCGCAGGTCGTCGGAGAGCTCCGTGCCGTCGACGACGATGCGGCCGCGGTCGTGCTCCTCGAGCCGGTTGATGCAGCGGATCAGCGTCGACTTCCCGGAGCCCGACGGGCCGCAGACGACCACCGTCTCGCGCTCGCCGACGACGAGGTCGACGCCCGTGAGCGCTTGGAAGTCACCGAACCACTTCTCGACGCCCTCGAGCTCGATCATCGGCTTGCCCGAGCCCCCGGGTTGCAGCGCCTTGCTGGTGAGGGTCTGCGACCCCTGTCCGTCCTTGTCCACCATCGGGTCCTGTCGTCGCTGCTCGTGGGTCGGCGTGCCGCCGCGCGGCTACCGCGTGCCGACCCCCAACCGGGTCTCGAGGCGTTGGCTCTCCCGTGACATCCAGTAGCTGCCGACCCAGTAGATCAGGGAGATGAAGACGAGGACCTCGATGATGTAGCCCTGCCCGAGGAACCGCTCCTGCTGGGTGGTGGCCTGCGCGGCGCCGAGCAGCTCGAGCTGGCCGATGATCAGGACCAACGTCGTGTCCTTGAACAGGCTGATCGCCTGGCCCACCAGCGCCGGGATCACGCTGCGCAGCGCCTGGGGCAGGATCACGAGTCGGGTCTGCTTCCAGGGTGAGAGCCCGAGGGCCTGCGCGGCTTCGCGTTGGCCGCGAGGGACCGACTGGAGGCCGCCGCGGACGATCTCCGCGATGTACGCGGAGGTGAACAGGGTGAAGATGATGAGCGCGCGGGTGACGAGGTTCGGCGTCGGAAAGCCGGGCGGGAGGAAGAACGGCAGGATCAGCCAGCCGACGAACAGCAGGGCGATCAGCGGCGAGCCCCGGAAGAACTCGATGAAGATCCCGCAGCCGACGCGGACCGCGGGCAGCGTCGAGCGGCGACCGAGCGCGAGGGCGACGCCGATCGGGAACGCCAGCAGCAGCGCGCCGATCGTGTAGTACGCGGTCAGCAACAGGCCACCCCACGCCGAGCGCGGCACCCCGCCGAACGCGGAGATCGACCACAGTGCGGCGAGGATCCCGACCACGGCGAGGACGTTGAGCTTCCCGCGCAGCCGCGCGGGTACCCGCCGGCCGAGCAGGAACGCTGCAGCGCCGGCCGCGACCACCCCCGCGAGCAGCAGGATCGGCAGCGCCGTGCGGACGAACACCACGAGGACGAGCAGGAGCAGCAGCGGGGGGCCGGCCCGCTGGATCCGGTCGCGGACCCCCGGGGTGACGTCGCGTCCCGCTGCGATCGCGGTCTCCCTCGCGGTCGCCGCCGTGATGCCGGCGCCGAGCCCGATCGCGACCGTCATGCCCGCGACCGCGACCCACAGGCGGGAGAGCTCGCCGCGTGGGTACAGGCCGATCATCAGCAGCGTCAGGTTGGCCTCGATGATGTCCCAGCGCGCGGTGACGAACACGAAGCGCAGGAACCGGATGACGACCCAGGCGAGCAGCGGCGCCATCACGAGCGTCAGCACGGTGTTCCAGGCCGACGAGAACAGGTTGTCCCGCGCCCAGCGGACCGGCGAGTTCTGCCGGACGGGGGGCGTCGCCTCGGGCGTCGGGGTGGTGGTGCTGCTCGCGGTCGCCATCAGCGTTCCACCACCTGCAGCCGCCGATTCGCGAGGTTGACGAGCGCGGAGAGCACGAGCGAGACGGCGAGGTAGCCGCCGAGGACGATCAACAGCGTCTGTGGAGCCGGCTGGCCGTTGGCGACCGCCTGCCGACCGATCCGGAGCAGCTCGGGGTAGGCGATGACCACCCCGAGGGAGACGTTCTTCGACAGGTTGAGGAACTCGTTGCCGGTGGCGGGGGTCGCGATCCGCAGCGCCTGTGGCAGGACCACGAGCCGCAGCCGTGCGAACCAGCTCAGGCCGAGCGCGTCCGCGGCCTCGACCTGCCCCTTCGGCACGGCCTGGATCGAGCCGCGGACGATCTCCGCGATGAACGACGAGGTGTAGAGCACGAGGCTGATCAGCAGCGCGAAGTACTCGGGGTAGAGCAGCGCACCGCCCTCGACGCGCCGGCCGTCGAGGGTCGGCACGGTCACGGCCACCGGCGGACGCAGCACGAGGTAGGTGAGCGCCACCAGCGCCAGCAGGGTGCCGAACCCCCAGAGGACCCGATGGTGTGGCTCGCCGGTCAGGTCGTGGACCCGCCGTCGCCAGCTGGCGACGACGGCGGCGGCGATCAGGGAGCCGAGGACCGCGAGGTAGAAGCCGCCGGCACCGGCGCCGAGGTCCAGCCACGGCAACCACACGCCGCGGTTGGAGACCACCGCGACCCCGCCCGGTGTGGCGGCGTCGCTGATGCCCGGCAGGGTGGCGAGGACCCCGAAGTAGAAGAAGGTGATGAGGACCAGCGGGGGGATGTTGCGCAGCACCTCGACGTACATCGACGCGGTCCGCCGCACGAGCCAGTTGCTCGACAGCCGCATGACCCCGACGACGACGCCGAGCAGCAGCGCGACCACGATCCCGATGAGGGCGACGCGCAGCGTGTTGCCGAGGCCGACGACCAGTGCCTCACGGATCGTGCTGGTCGCTCGGAAGTCGCTGCCGATGATGGTGAAGCCGGCAGGCTGGTCGAGGAAGCCGAAGTCGCGCCGGATCCCGAGCCGCGTGAGGTTGGTGGCGAGGTTGTCGGCGAGCCACCAGATCGTGCCGAGCACCGCGACGACGAACCCGAGCTGCAGCGCGACCCGGATGACGCGTACATCGCGCCACGGCGGAGGTCGGTGCTGGCTCGGGCCGGTGCCGGCCGGCGCGGCGGTGGTGCTCACGAGGGGCTATTCACGACGGGCTCTCCACGTCACCCGGCCGCCCGGAGGCGGCACGGTGCGGGGTGGCGCGGCCCACGCGGACCGCGCCACCCCGACGGTGGATCAGTACGGCGGCGGGTAGTGCAGGCCACCCTCGCTCCACAACGCGTTGAGCCCGCGTTCGAGTTCCAGCGGTGAGTCGGCACCGACGTTGCGGTCGTAGATCTCCGCGTAGTTGCCGACCTGGCTGACGATGTTCACCGCGAAGTCCGGATCGAGGTTCAGCCCCGGGTCGTAACCGCCCGCGCCCAGGAAGCGGGCGAGTGCCGGCTCGGCGTCCGGGTCGGTGTCCTGCGCCAGCTGCTCCGCGTTGCCCGAGTCGACGCCGAACTCCTCGGCGTGCATGGTCGCCATGATCGTCCACTGGACGGCGTCCTCCCACGCACTGTCGTTGTCGTTCACGGCTGGGCCGAGAGGCTCCTTCGACATCGTGTCCTCGAGGATCGTCAGGGCCTCCGGACCGCCCTCACCGTCCGGCCAGGCAGACCGCACAGCGGCGAGCTGCGACTTGTCGGAGGTCCAGCCGTCGCACCGGTCGGCGATGAAGGCCTCACGCAGCGTGTCGTTGTCCTCGAAGGTCAGCGCCTCGTAGGGCAGGTCGCGCGACGCGAACTCCGTCTCCAGGTTCATCTCCGTGGTGGTGCCAGACAGCACGCAGACGACCGTGTCGCTCATGTCGTCGATCGAGCCGTACCCGGCGTCGGAGCGGACCATCATCCCCTGGCCGTCGTAGAACGTGATGATGGGGAACGCCGCGCCCTCGCTGCCGTCACGCGTCGCCGTCCACGTGGTGTTGCGGACCAGCACGTCGATCTCTCCGGACTGCAGTGCAGTGAAGCGCGCCTCCGCCGTCAGCGGGACGAAGTCGACGGCGTCGGCGTCGCCGAGCACGCCGGCGGCGATGACGCGGCAGTAGTCGATGTCGAAGCCCTCGAACTCGCCGCCCTCCGTGGTGACGCCGAAGCCGGGCACCGCGTCGTTCACGCCGCACACCACGCTGCCGCGGTCGCGCACCGTGTCGAGGAGGCTGTCACCGTCGGCAGGAGCGGCCGTGTCACCGTCGTCGGTGTCGCCCTCCTCCGTGGCGGCGTCGTCGCCGACGGCGCTCGCGTCGCCGTTGTCGTCGACCAGGTCGGCCGGATCCTCCAGGTCGCTGTCGTTGTCGTTGCCGTTGCAGGCAGCCAACCCGAGGGCCAGCACCGCGACGACCATGATCGATCGCTTCCAGAACCGCACGTCGTACCTCCCATCCATGGGGCCCGACCGTCCCCGCGTCGGACCGCTCCCGAGGGTCCCACCCTCGGCGGCGGACCCGCCCCGGCTGGCTCCTACCGGGGTCGTAGCACCCTAGACCGTCGGGCCCAGGACCGCCAGGCACCGCCCCGGGAGCGTCGGTCCCCGGTCCCGAGGTCCCCGCTGCCCCTTCCCGTCGGGCCGGTCCTCGCCGGTATCGTCCAGCGGGTCGCCGTCCCGATGGGCCCGTCGTGGGCTCACGGGCGGGTCCCGTGACCGATCGTGCGAGGTGACCGTGGCCGCAGCATTGACTGCCGTGTGTTCGGGCAGCGCCGAGGTGCAGGCGCTGGCCGGTCGCCGTGAGCGCACGGCGATCGACAAGCGGCCCCGGGCCGGTCGTGTGGCGGTGACCGCGCTCGGGCTCGACGGGGACACGCAGGCCGATCGGCGTCACCACGGCGGCGTGGACCAGGCGCTGTACGCCTACGCCGAGGAGGACGCCGCCTTCTGGGCGGCGGAGCTCGGACGCGACCTGCCGCCGGGCCGCTTCGGGGAGAATCTGCGCATCGTCGGACTCGACGTCTCCGGCGCGCTGGTGGGGGAGCGGTGGGCACTGGGGCCGGAGGTCGAGGTCGTCGTGACGGCGCCACGCATCCCGTGTCGGACGTTGGCCGGGTTCTGGGACGTCCCCGACATCGTCGAGCGGTTCCTCGCGGCCGGCCGGCTGGGCGCGTACCTGCGGGTGGAGCGGGGTGGGACCGTCGCCGCCGGTGACCCGGTCGTCGTCCGGTCGCGGCCCTCGCACGACGTCTCGGTCGCCGAGGTGGCACGGATCCGGACGCGCGCGACCGGCGCCGCGGCGCGACTCGTGGGCCTCGAGGGGCTGGCGGAGCGGGTCGCCACGTGGGCCGAGCAGCGCGCGGGGGCGACCGCCCGCTGACCGGCCGGTGGCAAGCGCTCGACACGACACGCGTGAACCGCGTAGCATGCGGTCATCATGATGAATCTCGTGGATGGCCGCCGCACCTTGGCGCGGGACCGGCGGACCGCGGTGCCGCTCTGGGTGCAGCTGCGCGACGCGCTGCGCGAGGAGATCGAGCGCCAGGAGCTGCGTGAAGGCGACCGGTTGCCGACGGAAGTCGAGCTCGAGGAGCGCTTCGGGGTGTCGCGTTCCACGATCCGTCAGGCCGTCGGTGACCTGGAGGCCGAGGGGCTGCTCCAGCGCGTCCAGGGCCGGGGGACGTTCGTCGCCACGCCGCGGATCCGTCACCTTCCCGTGCTGACCTCGTTCTCGGAACTGCTGCGGAGTCAGGGCCATCGGCCGTCGCACCGGCCGCTGGCCCAGCGGGTGGAGGAGGCCCCGGTGCAGGCGGTGCAGGCGCTCGGGCTCGCCGACGCCACGCCCTGCCGCTTCCTGGAACGGTTGCTGATCGCCGACGACGAGCCCGTCGGGATCGCACGTTCCTGGCTCCCGCTCGAGGTGCTCGGGCCGCACGATGGCCCGGTCGTCCGGGCGGTCGAGGCGGGCCGTTCCCTCTACGCGCTGCTCGCCGAGTGCTCGCCGGAACTCGTTCCCGCCCACGGGGTGGAGACCATCCGACCGACGCTCGCGGACGCGAGC
This sequence comes from Nitriliruptoraceae bacterium, assembly GCA_007133465.1. Classification (GTDB taxonomy): domain Bacteria; phylum Actinomycetota; class Nitriliruptoria; order Nitriliruptorales; family Nitriliruptoraceae; genus SLMP01. The sequence continues at coordinate 13,432 of SLMP01000101.1, forward strand.
GCCAGCCGACTGCTCGGGTGCGAGCAGGGGACCGCGCTGCTGCACATCCGACGTGCGACGTGGACGGCGGCCGTCCGTCCGCTCGAGTGGACCGAGCTGGTGTTCGTGCCGGACCGCTACGAGTACCGCGTCGAGCTGAGATCACCGCCGACGGGTACGAGCGATGACTGAACCCACTCCCACCGCCGACGAGATCCGCGCGGTCGTCGCCGATGTCGTGACCCGGGTGATCGCGGCGGACGCGTCGACCTCGCCCGTCGACGCTCCGGCACCACCCCCGGCCGATCTCACGCCGGAAGGCCCCGGGCCACTGGCGACGCTGGCGATCGGCGCCGACCACGGCGGGTTCCCGCTCAAGGAGCGGCTGGCCGCGGACCTGCGCGATCGCGGCTACACCGTCCGCGACGTCGGGACCCGCAGCACCGACCCGGTCGACTACCCGGACATCGCCCACGCGGTCGCGGTCGCCGTGGCGACCGGCGAGTGCCAGGCCGGCATCGTGATCGACGGTGCCGGGATCGGCTCCGCGATCGCGGCCAACAAGGTCCCTGGCGTCCGTGCGGCGACCTGCTGGGACATCAGCTCGGCACGCAACAGCCGTGAGCACAACTACGCGAACGTCCTCGCGCTCGGGGCCGGGCTCCTCGGTGACGCTCTCGCGAGCCAGATCGTCCACACGTGGCTGTCGACCCCGGCCGGGGCCGCGCGCCACGGCCGGCGCGTGGCCAAGATCGACCAACTCGAACGACGGTACGGAACGAGACTCCCGTGACGACTGAGGAACTGATCGACACGATCACCAGGCAGGTCCTGCAGGCCATCGGTCGCGACGCGACGAGCGTCGAGGACTGCGCCGACTGCCAGGGCGGCTGCGCCGGCACCTGCTCCGACAAGGTGCGCCGCTTCGTCGGCTCCGGCACCGGCCGGGTCGGCTACACCGGCGACGGCGCCGATGTGCCGAGCGACCTGGCCGGGTACATCGACCACACGCTGCTCAAGCCGGATGCGACGGCCGACGACATCGACCACCTGTGCAGCGAGGCGCAGGCCTACCGTTTCGCGAGCGTGTGCGTGAACTCCTTCTGGGTCAAGCGTGCGGCCGCCAACCTGCGTGGCAGCGACGTCAAGGTCGCCTCGGTCATCGGCTTCCCGTTCGGTGCTTCGCCGCCAGAGATCAAGGCCATGGAGGCCCGTCGCGCGATCCGCGACGGCGCACGCGAGCTCGACATGGTGATCAACATCGGCGCGCTGAAGAGCGGCGACCTCGAGATCGTGCGCACCGACGTCAAGCGGGTCTCCGAGGCCTGTCGCGAGGCCGGTGTGACGCTCAAGGTCATCATCGAGACCGCCTACCTCACCGACGAGGAGAAGGTGATCGCCTCACACCTCGCGAAGGAGGCGAAGGCCGGGTTCGTCAAGACCTCGACGGGCTACGGTCCTGGTGGCGCGACCGTCCACGACGTCCTGCTGATGCGTGAGACGGTGGGCCCGGAGATGGGCGTCAAGGCGTCGGGTGGTATCCGGACCCGCGAGGACGTGCGCGACATGATCGCCGCCGGCGCGACCCGCATCGGCGCCTCGGCCGGGGTGCAGATCGTCTCCGGTGGCGAGGGCGACGACCAGTACTGACGAGTAGCGAGCAGCCGAAGGAGCACCCATGAGCAACCAGATCGACCTGCGGGCGTACTGCTACCTCGACAGTCTCCAGCCGCAGTACGCCGCCTTCCTCGGCACGGTCGCCCAAGGGTTCCTCCCACTCACGGGTGATGCGTCGCTCTACGTCGAGGTGGCGCCCGGGATCGAGGTCAACCGCCTCACCGACGTCGCCCTCAAGGCCGTCGACGTCAAGCCGGGCATGCAGATCGTCGAGCGGGTCTACGGGCTGCTCGAGGTCCACGCCCCCGAGCAGTCGGCCACCCGCGAGGCGGGCGCCGCCATCCTCGAGGCGATCGGCCACCACGAGGAAGACCGTCTCAAGCCCCGGATCCTGTCGAGCCAGATCATCCGCCGGGTGGACGACCATCACGCGCAGTTGATCAACCGCATGCGGCACGGCCACATGCTGATCCCGCAACAGACCCTCTACGTGCTCGAATGCGAGCCGGCGGCGTACGCCGCGCTGGCCGCCAACGAGGCGGAGAAGGCCGCGAACATCAACGTCCTCGAGGTCCGGGTGTTCGGCTCCGTCGGCCGGATGTACCTAGGCGGCGAGGAGCGCGACATCGAGGTCGGCTGGCAAGCCGCGGTGGCTGCGCTCGAAGCGCTCGAGGGTCGAGCCCCGACCAAGAAGTAGGACGACGACACGTCACGTGAGGAGAACGACACATGGCTGATGCCCTGGGGATGATCGAGTGCCGGAGCTTCCCGGCGATGGTGGAAGCTGCCGACGCGATGGTGAAGGCGGCGAAGGTCGAGCTGGTCTCGATGCAGAGCACCGGTGGCGGCTACGTGACGGCGGTGGTCCGCGGCGACGTCGCTGCGGTGAAGGCCGCCGTTCAGGCCGGCGTGCTCGGAGCCGAGCGGGTCGGTGAGCTGACCAGTAGCCACGTGATCGCTCGTCCACACGCCAACGTCGACGTCGTGCTGCCCCTCGGGCGTGGCGGAGGCGAGGGAGCCGACGACTAGGCACCCGCCGCGCCCGGTGCCGTCGAACCCTGCGGCAACGGGCGCCACGTCGCCGCGAAGGCCGTCCCGCACGCGCGGGTGGCCACGACCGAAGAGGTGGTGCACATGCTCCTCGCACGCGTCGCCGGCACGTTGGTGTCGACCCGCAAGGACCCCTCGATCGAGGGCATCAAGCTCCTCGTCGTCCGCACCCTGGACCTCGATGGCGAGGAGACCGGTCAGTCCCTCGTCGCGATGGACGCCGTCGGCGCGGGCGTCGACGAGGTGGTGCTGCTCGCCCAGGGCAGTTCCGCCCGGCAGACCCGGGTCACGAAGGACCGTCCCTGCGACGCGGTCGTCATGGCCATCGTCGACACCTGGGAGGTCGAGGGCGAGGAGCGCTTCCACAAGTACCGCGGAGGCGGGCGCTCGTGAGCGCCCTGTCGCCGCAGGAGATCGAGCGCATCATCGGCCGGGTCAAGCTGCGCCTCGGCGAGTCGGCGACGCCCGGGGCGGATCTGCGCGGGCAGCAGGGCCTGGCCGACGCGGCCGAGGCCGAGCTCGGCGACGGGATCTATCGGACCGTGCCGGAGGCCGTTGCAGCGGCCGGCCGGTCCTTCGCCGTCTTCCAGTCCGCCGGGCTCGAACTGCGCGAACGGATCATCGGCTCGGTCCGAGCCGCGATGCTGGAGACGGCGGAGCGGCTCGCGGAGATGGCGCACGCCGAGACCGGCATCGGTCGGGCGGCCGACAAGGTGGTCAAGAACCAGCTCGTCGCCACCAAGGCGCCGGGGCCCGAGGACCTCGAGCCCCAGACCGTCACGGGCGATCGAGGCATGACGGTGACCGAGTTCGCGCCGTTCGGCGTGGTCGGCGCGATCACCCCGACGACGAACCCCACCTCGACGATCATCAACAACACGATCTCGATCGTCTCGGCCGGCAACTCCGTCGTGTTCAACGTCCACCCGGGTGCCAAGCGGGTGTCGGCGGAGAACATCCGGCTGCTGAACCGCGCGATCATGGCCGCGGGTGGCCCGCCCGACCTCGTCACCGGGGTCGCGGAACCGACGATCGACTCCGCCAAGGATCTGATGCACCACCCGGACGTGCGGCTGCTCCTCGTCACCGGCGGTCCCGCGGTCGTCCAGGAGGCGCTCAAGACCAACAAGCGAGCCGTCACCGCCGGTCCGGGCAACCCCCCGGTCGTCGTCGACCAGACGGCGGACATCGACCAGGCGGCACGTGACATCGTCCGTGGCGCGTCGTTCGACAACAACCTGATCTGTACGGACGAGAAGACCACGATCGCGGTCCGCGGCGTGACCGAGCGGCTGGTGGCGGCGATGGGCCGGCACGGCGCCTACGTCCTCAAGGAGCACGAGCTGCGCCGGCTCGAGCGGGTGATCTTCACGGAGCGGGGAGCACCGAACACGCCAGGCAGGATCGACCCGCGTTGGATCGGCAAGGACGCGGCCGTGATCCTCGCGGAGATCGGGGTGCGGGTCGGTCACGACGTCCGGCTCGTCGTCACCCGGGTCCCGAACGACCACGACCTCGTCTGGACCGAGCAGATGATGCCGGTGATGCCGGTCACGGAGGTGGCCGACGTCGACACCGCGATCGACCTCGCGCGTCGTTCGGAGCACGGTTTCCGGCACACCGCCGGCATCCACTCGACGAACGTCGACGTGATCACCCGGATGGCCCGGGCGATGAACTGCTCGATCTTCGTTGCGAACGGGCCGACGTTCAGCGGCCTCGGGCACGGAGGCGAGGGGTTCGCCTCGTTCTCGATCGCCACCCCGACCGGCGACGGGATGACCCGCCCTCGGACCTTCTCGCGGGAGCGCCGCATCGCCCTCGTCGGCTCGCTCCGGATCGTGTGACCATGGACCCGTCGATCGCCATCCTCGAGTTCGACTCGGTCGCGCACGGCATCGCGGCCGGTGACGCGATGGTCAAGCGCGCTCGACTGGACGTGCTCCTTGCCGGCACGGTGCACCCCGGCCGCTACCTCGTGCTCGCCGGGGGAGGGACCGCCGAGGTCGAGGAAGCGCTCGCTGCCGGCCGCGCCGTCGGCGCGCCCGCCCTGCTCGGCGTGACCTACCTCCCTGACGTGCACCCCGACGTCGTCGCCGCACTGGGGGGTGACCGCCGGGTCGGCGGCGAGGCGCTCGGCGTGATCGAGACCCGGACCGTCACGGCGGTCGTCGAGGCCGCCGACGCCGGCGTCAAGAACGCCGGCGTCGTGCTCCGCGAGCTGCGCGTCGCCGACGAGCTCGGCGGCAAGGGCTACGTCCTGTTCGGCGGATCCTTGACGGAGGTCGAAGCGGCCATCGAGTACGGCGTCGCCCGCATCACTCGCGACCACGTGGTGTCCTCCGTCACCGTCGCGCAGCTCCACCCGGAGATGGACGGGAACCTGCGGGCCGACAGCCGGTTCCTGCCACGCATCGCCGGCGCACGCAAAGCGTCCGGGTCGGCGGGCGGGGGGAGCCACTGATGCAGTTCGGACGGGTCGTCGGCACGGTGGTCGCGTCGGTGAAGGCCGACGGTCTGGAGGGTGTCCGCCTGCTGATCGTGCAGCCGCTCGACCGACGGCGCGAGCCGCGCGGCACGGCGGTGGTGGCCGCGGACGCGGTGGTCATGGCCGGGCCGGGTGAACTCGTCCACTACGTCGCCGCGCGTGAAGCCGCCGAGGCACTGGTGGAGACCTTCGTGCCGGTCGACCATGCGATCGTCGGGATCGTCGATGCCGTCGAGGAGGCCGAGGGATGAAGGTCGCCCGCGTGGCCGGCACGGTCGTCTCGACGATCCAGTCGCCGATCCTCGACGGCCGCAAGCTGCTGCTCTGCGACGTCCTCGATGGTGCCGGGCGACCCGACGGCAGTTACCTGATCGCCGTCGACCTCGTCGGTGCCGGTCCCGGTGAGACCGTCCTGCTGATCGACGAAGGCAGCTCCGCCCGCCAGATGATCGGCGCGACGTCCGGTCCGCTCCGCACCGTGGTCGTGGGCATCGTCGACGCGGTCGACGACGACGGCCGGTGGTCTGGCGACGGTGCGGTTCCGGACGCCGACGCGCGCGGGTGAACGCGTCCGCGGATGCGCCGGTGCTGGCGCTCGCCGGCACGGTGCGACGCTTCGGTGCGGTGACGGCGGTCGACCACCTCGACCTCGAGGTCGCGGCGGGCGAGGTGGTCGGGTTGCTCGGGCACAACGGCGCCGGCAAGACGACCACGGTGCGGCTGTTCGCCGGGCTGCTGGCGCCCGATGCGGGGGCGGTCTCGGTCGCCGGGTACGACCCGGTCGCCGACGGTCCGGAGGTCCGGCGGCGTCTGGGGGTCCTGCCGTCCGCGCCGGTGGTCGACGCCAGGCTGACCGGGGTGCAGAACCTGCGGTTCGCCGCGGACGTCCATGGTGTTCCGCGCGACGGGCTCGAGCAGCGCGTCGCCGCCGCGCTCGCGGCCGTGGAGCTCACCGACCGGGGGGACGAGCGCGTCGCCGGCTACTCCACCGGGATGCGCCACCGTCTGGCCCTCGCGCGCGTGCTGCTACCGGACCCGACCATCCTGTTGCTCGACGAGCCGACCGCCTCGCTCGACCCGGTCGCGGCCCGGCAGGTGCGGCGGCGCATCGCCGCGCTTGCGGCGGAGGAGCGACGCACGGTCGTGCTGTGCACCCACGACCTCGCCGAAGCGGAGGCGCTCTGCGACCGGGTGGTCGTGCTGGAGCACGGCCGCATCGTCGCGCAGGGCAGCCCGGCGGAGCTGGCTGCGGCGCACGGCACCGGTGGGTTGCAGCTCGACGTCGGCCCCGCCGACGCGACCGTGGCCCGGGACCTGCTCGCGCGGGTCGCGAGCGGCGCGGTCGACGTCGAGGGTGGCGGCCGGCTCCGCGCCAGCGGTGTGGCGCGCGACGCCGTCCCCGCGCTGGTCCGGGCGCTGGCCGCCGCCGGGATCACCGTCTTCGAGGTGCGACGGCTCGACCCGAGCCTCGAGGACGTCTATCTCGCGATCCACGGGCGTGGCCCGGTGGTGTCCGCGTGAACGGACGGGGCGTGTGGGCCGTGGTGCGACGGGACCTCGTGGTGGTCCTCGGCTCGAAGGCGGTCGTGCTGCCGGCGATCATCGTGCCGGCGTTGCTGCTCGTGGGGCTGCCCGCGCTGGCGGGCTTCACGCCCCGGCTGTTCGACGCGGCGGCGGCGAGCGACCTCGAGCCGCTGCTCGCGATGCTGCCGTCCGACCGGCTCGCCGCACTCCACCCCGACCCGGCCCTGCAGGCCGCGGAGGTGCTCGTCACCTACCTGTTCGCGCCGCTCGTGCTGCTGATCCCGGTGATGTTCGCGTCCGTGATCGCCGCCGACGGCATCGCCGGCGAGAAGGAGCGCGGCACCCTGGAGGGACTGCTGCTGACGCCGCTGACGGACCGGGAGGTGGTCGTGGCCAAGCTGCTGGCGGCGTGGGTGCCAGCGGCGACGCTCGGCATCGTCGGAGCCGTGGTCTACGCGGTCGTGTCGAACCTGGCGGTCGGCACTCAGGTCGGCCGGTGGGTGCTGCCGACCTCCGAGTTCACGGTCATGGCGCTGGTGGTCGGGCCGGCGTTCGCTGCGGCGGCCCTCGCGGCGGTGCTGCTGACCTCGGTGCGGGCGAACTCCACGCAGGAGGCGTTCCAGCTCGGAGGTGTCGTGGTCCTGCCGGTGATCGTCATGGTGGGTTCGCAGGCCCTCGGGGTGCTGCTGCTGTCGACCACGCTGCTGCTCGCGGCCGCGGTGGTCGCGCTCGCCATCGCGGCGGGACTGGTCGCGGTCGGGGCGCGTCGGCTGGCGCGCCCGCGGCTCGGGGAACGCCTCGGCTGA
>SLMP01000095.1 GCA_007133465.1 Nitriliruptoraceae bacterium
ACGCGTCGGCGTACGCGTCGGCGTACGCGTCGGCGTCGACGTCACCGCAGCTCGGCGACGGAACGGGTACCCGAGCCGGTCATCGGTGTCCGGCTCTGGACACCGATCCACCCACGAGGCAGGTGCGGTGCACCCAGCAGGACAGCCGTGACCGCCGACCGGCACCGGTTGACGTCCGCCCCATGCCCTGGAGCTCGAACCGTCAGGTGGCGAGAGCGACGCGGAGGGCTGCCTCGACGTGCAACCGGGTGGTCGGGAACAACGGCACCTCAGCGAGGCTGCCGGGTCCGACGAGCAGCTCGAGTTCCGTGCACCCGAGGACGAGCCCCTGCGCACCGCGGTCGATCAGCCGCCGGGCGACCGCCACCACCGCGTCCCGCGAGGTGTCCCGTACCACCCCGACGCAGAGCTCGTCGTAGATCACGCCGTGGACGAGCGCCCGGTCGTCCGCGCCCGGCACCAGCACGGTCAAGCCGTGGGAGGCCAGGCGTCCGCGGTAGAAGCCCTGCTCCATCGTGAACGCCGTCCCGAGCAGCCCGACCGTCGACACACCGGCCGCGGTCACCGCCTCCGCGGTGGCGTCGCCGAGGTGGAGCAGGGGCACCCCGAGCGCAGCCGCCACGGTGCCCGCGACCTTGTGCATCGTGTTCGTGCAGAGCAGGACCAGCTCGGCGCCCGCAGCCTCGAGCCCGCACGCCTCGGCGGCGAGCAGTGCGCCCGCCTCGTCCCACCGGGCCTCGGTCTGCAGACGCTCGACCTCGGCGAAGTCGACGGACGCGAGCACGAGCCGTGCGGAGTGCAGCCCGCCGAGGGCCGCACGGACGCCCTCGTTGAGGAGCCGGTAGTACTCGGCGGTCGACTCCCAGCTCATCCCGCCGAGCAGACCGATCTTCCTCACGTCGTCACCTCGCGTCCGCGTCCCGACACCCGCCGGTCCCGACGGAGCAGCCAGACCACGATCAGCACGTACCAGGCGTCGGCGAGGGTGTTGAAGCCCCGCTGCGCCAGCCCCGGAGCGGCGGCGAACGCACCTCCGAGGTAGCCGAGGAACAGCGCCCCCGCGACGCCCCCGATCACGACCGACCAGACCGCGAGGGTCCGCTCCGCCGAGCGCAGCCGCCACGCGAACGGCAGTGGCGCGAGCACCAGCGCGCCGTACCCGACGCCGGCGGCGATCGTGTGCCACAGGTCGAACGGCGTCGTGGCCGCCCCCGGGCACCCGGGTGAGCAGGGCGCCGCGATGACCCCGAGGGTGCCGATCCCGGCCACCGCAACGAGCACGGGCCCCAGCCGCCCCTCCCCGGGGAGGCATCGGTCGAGCACGGGCGCGAGCAGCAGGAACGCCACGCCGGACAGGGCGAGACCCACGATCATCAGCCCGCGCGACGGCCACGGCGCTCCGAGCTCGAACAGCTCGCTGATCGCCTGCTGGGACGGGTCGTAGCCGTCGCGGACGCGGCCGGCGACCAGCCACCCGAGGACGTAGGCGGTCACGGCGACGAGCCCGAACCACAGCGTGCCGCGAACCCACCGCGGTGCCCGTGCTGCCGGGCCTGGGGCGGACCGAGGCACCGCGGACGCGGCGGTCCGGCCATCGTCGCGAGGCATCGGGTCCGGCTCCGTCGTCTCGAGGGCGCGCTCGGTCGGGTGGCCGGCAGCCACAGACGGTACGCGGCCTGGCGGCGGTCGCCGGCCATCCCTGCGTCCCGTCACCGAAGGCCCGGACCGGTGCCCCCTGTTACGGTCGCAGCCCGTGCCCGCGTGTCGCTGCCCGGCCCGCGGGTCGCGGCACGCACGGCGGTCGACCGGGAGGCCCCGTTGAGCCACACACCTCGGCCGGTGATCCTCGACTGCGATCCAGGTCACGACGACGCGATGGCGATCCTGCTCGCGGCCGGGAACCCGACCATCGACCTCCGAGCGATCACCACCGTCGCGGGCAACCAGACGCTCGCGAAGACCACGCGCAACGCCCAGCGCGTCTGCACCGTGGCCGGCATCGACGACGTGCCGATCGCGGCCGGTTGCGACCGTCCCCTCCGCGGTGCGCTCCTCACTGCCGGCGACGTCCACGGCGAGAGTGGGCTCGACGGCCCGGCCTTCGGTGAGCCGACGGTGGCGGTCGACGACCGGCACGCGGTCGAGGTGATGCACGAGGTGGTCCAGCATGCCGACCGCCCGGTCACGATCGTCGGGGTCGGGCCGCTGACCAACGTGGCCACCTACCTGGACCGCTACCCCGCCGACCGCGGCCGGCTCGAACGGATCGAGATCATGGGCGGTTCGACCGGACGAGGCAACACGGCGCCATACGCCGAGTTCAACGTGCTGGTCGACCCGGAGGCGGCGGACGTGGTGCTGCGCAGCGGCGTGCCGACCACCTGGCACGGCCTGCAGGTCACCCACCAGGCGACCGCGACGGCGGACGTGCTCCGGCGGATCGAGGGACTCGGGACCCCGCTCGCGGCGATCTGCGTCGAGCTGCTGACGTTCTTCCGTGACACGTACCGTGCGCTGTTCGGTCTGGACGACCCGCCGGTGCACGACCCGGTCGCGATCGCGCACCTGATCGACCCGGTCGTGGTCGGGACCGCGAGGCTCCCGATGCGCATCGAGCTCGTCGGCGAGCACACCCGTGGCGCGACCGTGGTCGACACCAGCGGCCGCACCGGGTGGGAGCCGAACGCCGAGGTCGGGCTGACGCTCGCCCACGATCGGTTCTGGGACCTGCTGATCGACGCGATCGACCGCCTCGGCGCCGCCGGCTAGCGGCCGGCGGCGGACCGCGCCGCCTCGAGCGCGGCGGCGAGGTCGGTCCACAGGTCCTCGACGTGTTCGCAACCCACCGACAGACGCAGGAGGCCGGCCGGCACGTGTTCCTGCCCCTCCAGTCTGGCGCGTCGCTCGATGGTCGACTCGACGCCACCGAGGCTGGTGGTCGGTGCGATGACCTCGACCGCAGCGGCCACCGCGTCGGCGCTGGCCGCATCGATGAGCTCGAAGCTCACGACCGCACCGAACCCGGCCATCTGCGCCGCGGCACGGGCATGGTTCGGATCGTCGGGCAGGCCCGGATAGCGCACCCGCTCGACCGCAGGATGCGTCTGCAGGCGGCGCGCGAGCTCGCCGGCGGTGGCCTGCGCCTGACGCAGTCGCAGCGCGAGGGTCCGTGCACCGCGCAAAGCCAGGAAGCACTCGAGCGCGCCGGGCGTGGCGCCGGCGACCTCACGGCGACGTACCAGCCGCGCGTGGTCCCGCGCATCGCGGGTCACGACCGCACCGAGCAGCAGGTCGGAGTGCCCGCCGATGAACTTGGTCGCGCTGTGCACCACGACGTCGGCACCGAGTTCGAGCGGCGACTGCAGCAACGGGGTCGCGAAGGTGTTGTCCACCGCGACGAGCGCGCCGGTCGCGGCCGCCACCCGCACGACCTCCGCGATGTCGACGACCTCCAGCAGGGGGTTGCTCGGCGTCTCCAACCACACCAGGTCGGCGTCGGGGGCGGCGGCGGCCAACGCCTCGCCGTCGGTCATGTCGACGATCCGTACCCGCCACCGCCCACCGGCGGCTGCGCCGTCGGCGAGCAGGGACCGCAGCCCGGTGTAGCTGTCGCGTGGGGCGACCACCCGCGCACCGGCGGGCAGCAGCTCGAGCACCGCGGCGATCGCGGCCATCCCCGACGAGAAGCACACCGCCCGGCCGCCTTCCAGGTCGCCGAGCAGCTCCTCGAGCGCTTCCCAGCCGGGCGTGCCGTCACCACGGGCGTACTCCCGGCCCGCCTGGCCGCTCGCCGCCGCCCAGAAGTTGGACGCCGGGACGATCGGCACGTTCAGCGGCTGGCCCGGCCGGTGGTCGCCGCGACCGAGGACCGTGAGCCGGGTCTCGACCCGCCACCTCGCCGCTGGCGTCTCGCCGACATCTTCCTGCACCCGGTCTCCTCCCGCCAGGGGGTGCAGTATGCGGGAGGGTCGTCCACCTGCTCGACCACGACCCGCCGGCGGACGCCACCCACCCCCTCGTGCGGTCGCTGACGGGCGGCCACCGCCGACGGACCAGCTCGACCGCATCCGCCGGGCGACCGCCCTCACACCGCGGACGTCGGTTCCGAGCGGCTCGGTCCAGCCTGCGGCTCGTGCTCGAGTTCCGCCAGCATCAGCGGGAAGACGTCCCGCGCGGCGTCCCGTCCCATGAAGATGTCGAGGTGGCCGTACCCGGGCACCACGTGCAGGGCATCGTGGCCTGGACGGTGGCTGTCGAGGAAGGCGTAGGTCCGTCGCTGACTCGCCGGCAGGAAGCAGCGGTTGTCGGCACCGGCGAACAGCACGAACCGCGCATCGGTGGCCGGCGCCTGGGCCGCGACGTCGGCCGGGAGTGCGGGGAACCGGCCCGTGGACACCAGATGGCCGGCACGCACGCAGCGGTCCATCTGTGCGAAGAACGACATCGGGACGTGCCCGAACTCGCGCCGCAGCCAGTCGTGCGTGGCGCCGTTGAGGTGCTCGTGGGCCCACAACGCCGGCCGGCCACTGCCGTAGGTGAAGCTCACCATCCGGCAGACGCGGTTGTCGCACTCGCGATGGCTGATGCGCACCCCCGCGACCAGCGTCTTCGCGACGACACCCGGGGCATCGTCGCCCCATGCGGGGTTCAGGTACGGGGTCAGGGGCGCGAGCCCGGGGCGCAACGCGCGCAGCTTGAAGCGGGAGAACCCTGGTACGACCGGGTGGAGCGAGACGGCGTTGGAGACGATCGTCGTCACCTGGGGCACCAGGCCAGCGACCGCGGACAGCGTGAAGCTGGTGGAACCCTGGCAGTGCACGATCGCGGCGAGGGTGGTCGCGCCGGTCCGCTCGCAGACCGTCCGGACGGCCTCCGGGTGGTCGTGCACCGCCGCCTGGTCCAGGTCCCACGCGTTCGGCTCGTGCTCGATGCTCGCCCGCCAGTCCTCCAGCCACACGTCGTAGCCGGCGTCGAGCAGGACGTCGACGATGGTCCGATCGACGGGGGCGCGGAAGATCTCCGCACGCACCCCCGCACCGTGGACGAGCAGGATGGGCCCCCGGGAGCCGGCGCCGGGGCCCGACCGCCAGACGTGGACGAGGCTGAGCGACCGACCATCGCCAGCGGTGAAGGGGACCACCTCCTCGTGGTGCTCGCGCCTCGTCCTCGCCGGGGTCGCGGGGCTGCCAGCCACCGCCGGGGCGACGGCGGCGCGTTCCGGTGCTCGATCGCTGGTCACCCTGCACCCCCTGGACGGAGCTTCTGGCCGTACACCTGCCACAACTGCCCGAGGAACAGGCGCCCGAACATCACCAACGCGCGCAGCCGGGCCCGGACGTGGGGCCCACGGGCCCGGAAGGTGGTCAGCTGCCACGCGAAGTCGAGCAGCCGGATCCGCAGGATGCCGGTCGCGCTGACCTCCGCACCCGCGTCGTCCGGGGCTCCGACGTGACCCCGCAGGAGCCGGACGTACAGGGTGGTGGTGTCCGACCAGAGGTCGGGCCCACGGTCGTCGCGGACCTCCTTGTGTCCGACCAGGGTGAGCGGGTGACCGGCGCCGTCCCGGAACCACAGGCGGTAGCGCATCCGGCGTTCGTCCGGCGCGTCGCCCACGACGAACAGGTTGAAGACCCCGTGCTCGACCGGGAACTGCCCACCGAGGGCCTCGCACCGGACGTAGCCCCGCGCGGTCGCCTCGAGGTCGGGATCCACGACGAACCGGTCGACGTCGAGCACCTCGATCGTCAGACGGAACATCAGGCTCGCGCTCGCCGGTCCGGGGCGGGCGCCCTCCCTCGGATCGCCCGTCCCGAAGCGGATCCGCCCGCGCATCTTCTCGGTGAACTCGAGGCTCGTGATCGCACCGCTCATGCCACGCGCTCCCGTCGTCCCGGGCGTCCGGACGCCGCGAGGACCTGGTCGGCGGCCCGGTCCGCGAAGGCGGCGATGGTCAGCGCCGGGTTCGGGCCGACCGGTCCGGGCATCACGGCCCCGTCGACCACGTGCAGGCCCGGGTAGTGGAACACCTCACCGTAGGCGTCGACGACACCGTCGTCCGGGTGCCGGGCCATCGGTGCCCCGCCGAGCGGGTGCACCGTGATCACCCGCTTCAGCCGCCACGTCGGGTTGTCGTGGTAGTCCGCGTCGAGGGCGTCCGCGAGGGCGCGCATGGTCGCCCGCACGCCCGCGAAGTACGCCCGGGAGGTGGCGATCGTCCAGTCCACGTCGAGGTGGCCGCGTCGCAGCCGCATCACGCCGTCCGGCACGTCGCGTCCCATCCCGAGCAGGGGCAAGGACGCGGAGGAGACCCGTGCGCGACCGAACAGCTCACCGAACTCCGCGCTGAGGTCGCTGCGCGGGTCGCCGGTGAGCCGAGCCGCAGCCCGCCGGTAGGCGAACCGGGCCAGTCGCCCGATCGCGCTCGGCGCCGCACGGGTCTCGACGATCCAGTCGAGGAAGTACGGGTAGCCGGCATCCTCGACGTAGTGCCCCCGCACGGCGCCGCCGTCGACGACGTCCGGCACCCGCACCGCGCTCGTGATCACCGGCCCGCGGCTGGAGTCGATGACGCGGTAGGCATCGCGTCCCCCGGCACGGCCCGGCGTCGGGATGGCGAGGCCGAGCAGGTCCCCGTTGCCGCAGAACCGGGTCCCGAGCGCGGCCGAGAGGTGCGGGAAGGCGCTGCGGTTGCGCAGCAGCAACGAGGTCGTGCCGATCGCGCCGGCCGCGAGGACGAGCCGGTCGCACGTGATCGTGACGTGCGGACGCTGCACCTCGGGGATCGCTCGCCCTTCGTCCTCCTCGCGGTGTTCGACGTACACCACCTCGAAGCCGCCGCCGGCTCGCGGGGCGATGCGCCGCACGTCGCTGCGGGTGCGCAGCTCCGCGCCCGCGCGGACCGCCGCGGAGAGGTACGTGAGGTCGAGGGTGTTCTTGCTGCCGTCGTTGCAGCCGACGTCGCACTCGCCACAGAGCCGACAGGTCCGCCGCGGCAGCCCGTAGAGGTTGGGGTGGTCACCGTCCGGCAGGACCTCACCGATGACAGGTCTCCCATCGACCGCGAAGCTCACGGCGAGGTTCGGCAGCGTCCAGTCGAGCCCCGCGCGCGCCGCCGCGTCCCGCATCGCGAGGGTCTTGGGTAGCGCGAAGCCCGGCGCGCTCAGCGGATAGGGGGTCGCCCCGAGCATGCGTTCCACACGGTCGTAGTGGGGGTCGAGCGTGGCACGGTCGATCGGCCATCGCTCGGCGCCGGAACGCAGCGGCTCGTCCGCAACGAACCAGCGCTCGTCCTTCCGGATCAGGACGTTCGCGTAGATCAGCGACCCGCCACCGAGTCCCGCGGACACGATCGCCTCGATGCCGCGGAAGGACCACGCGTTGAACAGGCCGTGCAGCCCGTGGGCCGGGTCCCAGAAGTTCGCTCGCATCTCGTGCGGCTTGCGGGGGAAGCTCCCGGGCGGATAGGCGCGACCCCGCTCGAGCACGCACACCCGTCGGCCGGCCTCGGCCAGCCGGTAGGCGCTCACCGCTCCCCCGAAGCCGGAGCCGACCACGACGACGTCGGTGTGCTCGTGCTCGCTCATCCTCCGCTCGCCGGGTCCTGCAGCTGCGTCAGCTCGGCGGCGGGGACCCGGCGGCCGGCATCGGCGCGGGCCTCTGCGTTGGTCCACGGTCGGCCGTCGACCCGCACCACATCGTCGATCAGCCGGGGTCGCGGAGGCGGTCCGGCGGGGCGGAACCAGGACGACTCAGGATCCGGGGCGTCCGGGTCGATCTCCCAGTCCTTGCACACCTTGTCCAGGCCGATCGCGTGGATCGACAGCACCCCCTCACGGTCGATGTGCAGCCGCAGGAGGTTCTTGCAGCGCGTGTAGCTCAAGCCGGAGAACGCCTCGTTGCCGTGCGTCCGCAGGAACGGCAGCAGGTTGGCGCCGAGCAGGTAGACGCCGAGCACGACACCCGACAACAGCCCGCCGAGGGCGATCACGAGCGCGAACAGCCCCACCACCAGCCAGGTGCCGTCGGCGATCCACCCGACCGCACGGGCGGACAGCCAGATACTGAGGATGATCGCGAGCAGCTGCATCCCCGCGTGGACGGCCGCCATCGCGAGACGGACCCACTTGCGGGGGCCGGCGGCGACCGGCGGCGGTTCCGCGAACGCGTACATGACGGCCAGGACGAGCACCCCGATCAGGATCCCGGTCGGGTTGCGGAGCACGGCGAACAACAGCTCGCTGAGCTGCATGTCCCGCAGGAGGGCTCCGACGCTGCCCTGCTCGCCGTTGACCGCCCGCAGCGAGAACAGCGTGGTGATCAGCAGCAGCGCGTGGAACATCCCGGCGAGCCAGATGAACGACAGGTTCTTGAAGGGCAGCAGTGGACTGCGCAGGGCCAACAGCTTCGAGGTCCGCTTGTCCGGGAAGCACCGCTGGAGCCGGTACCGCGTGGTCTCCGAGTCCCGGAAGGGATCGAGGTCGATGTCGACCTCCTCGGGGAGGTCGTGGGTCGGGTGCAGGAAGGCCCCGCCCCCGCCGGCGGTGATCTTGTGGGTCCCGTCCTCCGCGGAGTACCGCGCGTAGTGGTGCAGATCGCCGGTCAGGCTCACCATGTGGCGGGCACCCTTCGGCAGGATCAGCTTGCGCTCGACGTAGGCGAGGTTGCGGTACTCCCCGGGATCGCCCGGCACGTCCACCCACGTCGGCTGCGCGCTGGCGACGATCACCCGGTCGCCCGGCTGCAACGGGACGGCATCGAAGTAGCGCAGCTGCGGCTCGTCGATGTAGCTGTCGAACTGGATGTCCAGGCCCCACAGCCACCAACGGTGCGGCAACTGGACGGCGAAGTAGCTGCGGTGCTGCCACGTCTCCCAGCCGCCGACGATCTTCTGCTGGCAGAAGACGCGCATGAAGCTCGTCAGCCCGTCGAACCAGTCGTGGTTGCCGGGGATCGCGTAGAGGTCCGGCCACGGACCCTCCGACCACGGCAACGCGGAGGTGAACGGACCGACGAAGCGGTCCTCGTAGACCTCCGCACTGGCCGTGGGGTAGACCTCGTCGCCTCCGAGGACGAGCAGGTCACCCCGTGGAAGCGGACGGTCGAGCCCGTCCACCTGCAGCTCCCGCTTGCCGAGCAGCCACGCAATGGAATGGGTGGCGTCGAACCCGTCCCCGGTATCGGCCGTGAAGTCGAGCCACAGCTCGTCGCGGTCGGCATGGTGGGTCAGGATGTCCGACGGCAACGCCGCCTGCAGTTCCCGCTTGTCGAGGTAGGCGCCGAACACCGCGGACAGCACGTAGCGCAGACCGGAGTCGGCGAGCACACGTGGGCTGTACCAGGAGACCGCCTCGCGCCGGCGGAAGCCGACGTCGCGCTCGTCGTCGGTACGGGGACGGTCGGGCGGCAACGTCGGCCGACCCCCGATGGCGACGTTGTGATCCGAGCCGTTCGTGTCGGACACGGTGGTCCTTCTCGCCACCCTCGGGGTGCCGAGGTGGGCGAACTGAAGCCGGGACGTCGGCAGGTGTCAAGGGTCGGGCCGGGCGGCGGGACGCAAGCCGGGCCGGCCACCACGAGCCGGTTGCTCGCGGGTGCACGACCGCTGTCGCCTCCGCGAAGGTGCCATCGACGTCCTGTGGCGACCGCTGATCGGTGGGCCGACCGCCGATCGGGGCTGGGGCCGGCTGAGGTCGGTGGTCCGACGCCGCGTCCCCGGTCTGCCGTCCGACCAAGCGCACCGCCCTCACCCACAGCACCACCGTCCGGGCCGCCGCGCCCCGGACGCGTCCCCTCACGGCGCGAGCCACAGGGGCGCGTCGAGACGGTGCCGGGCGGCGCGGTCACGCGTGGCAGCCGGTCGACGCCGGTCAGGCAGCCGTTCGGCTGGGTGGGCTCCGACGTGCCCGACGCGACGATGGTAGCGAAGTGCTACCATCTGGGGATGTCGGTGAACATGCACATCCGAGACCTGGATGAGCCCACGCATCGCGAGCTCGTCCGGCGCGCGGACGCTGCGGGGATGAGCCTGCGCTCCTACGTGATCGAGGTGCTGCATCGTCATGCCGCGCTCCCGACGGTGGAGCAATGGCTCGACGAGGTGCGACGCGACCCGCCGCTCCCGAGCGAGGGGCCCGACAGCGTGACCTTGGTCGAGGAGGGTCGGCGGGACAGCGACGTCGCGTGAGCGCTCGGCTGCTGGTGGTGGACGCCTCGGTCGTGGTCGAGGTGTTGCGGCGCTCAGAGCGCGGAGATGCGGTGGCGACCGCGATGCGCGGGGCCACGCTCGCGGCCCCCGCCCACCTGGATGCCGAGGTGCTCTCGGCTCTGGGGTGGCTGGTTCGCGCCGGCGTTGCGGAGCCCGCGATGGTTGCGCGGGCACTCGATCGGTTGGCCCGCCTGCCCGTCGAGCGCTTCCCGATCGCGCCGTTGGTGCAACGGGCGTGGACGCTGCGGGAGCACATCGCGTTGCGTGACGGGCTCTACGTGGCGTGCGCCGAGACGCTCACCGCCACGCTGCTGACCCTCGATGATCGGCTGGCTCGGACGGCACCTGTCCCCGTCGAGACGCTTCCCTGCGTGTGACCCCAGCGCGCCGACCGCAGCACCCACCTCGAGTCGGCCACCGCCCGAGTGCGCCACGTGCGACAACCGGGATGCTGCGCGGCCGTCGATGTGCCGCACAGCGCAACCGGCCCGCCGACGCCGGGGCCGCTGAGGCCGGGGACGAACGACGAGGTCACGGGTCCGGGTCGGTCGGGGTCTCCGTCAGGGCGTGGCGCAGGTGCGCGACGATCTCGGGCAGGACCGGGAGGAAGCCGTCGAGGCTGCGGTGGTCGGCGCCCGGCACGAGCCGGAGTGTCGCCGACGGGCCGCTCTCGACCAGCCGCTGCGCGTCGGCGGTCGGGACCGTGTGGTCGTCGAGTCCGTGCAGGACGAGCACCGGCGCGTCGATCCGGGCGATGGTGTGCAGCGGCGCGAAGTCCTCGAAGCGGTACCCGATGGTTCGCTCGATCGTCCGCAGCGCCGCGTGGACGAGCCGCCGCGGAGCGCGGTAGGCACGGAAGGAGCGGCCGATGGTCTCACGGGGGTGGGCCATCGAGGCGATGCTCACGACCGCCGCGATGCGGGGGTCCCGGGAGGCGACCAACAGTGCGGCTCCCGCCCCGACCGAGTGCCCCACCAGGGCGATACGGGCCGCATCCACGTCGGGCCGCTCCCGTAGCCACGCGACCGCTGCGTCGAGGTCCTCGGCGAACCGAGGCATGGACATGAACTCCGCCGCGTCACTTCGGCCGTGGCCACGTGCGTCGACGAACAGCATCGACAGTCCCGCCCCGATCACGGCGGGCGCCGCCGGCAGCAGATCCTCGGCGGCGCTCGCCCAGCCGTGCATCGCCACCACGACCGGGCGCGCCTCACCGTCACCCGCCCCGTCGGCCGGCACGAACCAGCCACGCAGCCGCGCCCCGTCGACGGCCGCGAACGCGACGTCGTGGGCCTCCAGGCCGAGGTCCGCCGGCGCCAGATGGACCGACCGCACCGGCAGGCGGTAGAGGCGCAGAAGCAGTGTCCGCAGCAGCATCCCGCGAAGGTACGGCGTCGGCAGGACCTACCGGCGGTGACGGCCGAAGGTGAGTTCGTCGTCATCGCAGGAGCGACACCACCTTCGCCCTGCCTCTGTCCCGAGGTTGTGCAGTTGGGAAGCGCGTGTGCGGGGCAGGGCAGGTTGAGCTCTCTGGCCTGAGCGTCGATGGCAGCCTCGGCGCCGAGCAGGCGCTGTCTCCCTGGGGGTCGCCGACCACGGGGCGGTCGAGGCCCCCCTCCCCCGGGTTGCCACCGCAGACGAGGAGACGGAGCGCGCTCGGAGCACGTTGCGAGGCGCAGCCGAGTCGTCGGTGCCACGGTCGCCCGAGGCCATCTCGGCGAAAGGGTTCGCCGTGCTGCTCGGCGCGATCGACGGGACCGGCACGGGTAGCCGAGGAAGCTCACGATCCGGACGAACGACTCGACGAGGTGGAACCACACTTCGTCGCCCATGGCACCGCCGATGGGCGCACCGCTGCGGATGGGGTGGGGCCGGGCCGACGAAGAGACTGTGGTGTCGAGGACGGTGCGGTCGTCGATCGGACGGGCACCCCGGGCTCAGCGCTCATCGGCACCCTCTTGCATGTGGTGCGAGACACGTCGCTGGGACGTGACCGTTGGGACCCGAAGGATGATCAAGGCTGACAGCACCCAAAGACGCGCCTCCGGGTCGACGGCGCCGCCCACGCGCGCGACCGACGACCACGCCGCGGACCGGACAGCAGACCACACGGCGAAGGAGGCACTCATCGGCACCGACCGGCGAGGTCGCCTCGCCAACACCTCGTGGGGCGCGATCTTCGCGGGGGTCGTGACGTTCCTCGCGATCGTCGTGCTCCTGTCCCTCGTCACCGCCGGGATCGGACTGGGAGGAGCGTCAGGGACCACGACCGGGATCTGGAGCGCCGTCTCGATAGCGTTGGCCCTCGCCGCAGCGGGCTACGTCGCCGGCGCCCTCGCCGTTCGCAGCGGTCTTCTCCACGGCTTCCTCACCTGGGCGACGTCGGTGGTGGCCGCCGTGGTCCTCGTGGCCTGGTTGGGCGCCAGCCTGCTCGGGGCACTCGGTGGTGTGCTCGGTCAGATCGCGGACTCCGCCACGGAGGTCGCGGCCGGTGAGGACCTCGGTCAGCTCGCCGAGGACGCCGAAGAAGCCATCGACCAGGAGGACGTCGATCAGGCCGAGGAGCAGGCCCGACAAGCCCTCGATGATGCCCAGCAGGCCGCGGGCGAGGCCGCTGATGACGCCTCCACCGCTGCTTGGTGGGCGTTCGCCGGTCTGCTGGTCGGTGCGGTCATCGCTTCCGGGATGGGCGCGGTCGGAGCGAAGAGCGTGGTCACCCCCGACGACGTGGAACGCACCCGCTGACCGATCGAGCAGACCGATCGTCGCCGAGCCCGCCACCCTGAGGCGGCGGGCTCGGCTGGGTGTGAGATCTTCGGCACGGACGGACCTGGACCCGCAGGACCGTAGTCAGAGCCGGTCACGAAGAGACACTCGAGGCTTGCCCCGGGGCTGTGAGCGCGACCGTCACCCTCCTAGATCTCGCCCGCTTCCACCATCCTGGCGAAGTCCGCGCAGTTCCGCAGTCCCGGCCACAGGGGATCGGTCGGCGCGACCGCGTGACCGGCGTTCCACAGGGCCTCTCCGGCACGTCCGGTGTGGAGCGTGTTGTGGTGGTTCGGGACCGCACGCCCTGCCGCCAGGTCGACGCATCGCCGGTAGCTCACGACGTTGAAGTCGTCGTCGAACTCGATGCCGAGCACCAGGATGTGACCGTGCGGTGGCGGCTCCTCGTGCGCCGCCGCGACGCCGGCCAGGCTGCTGACCAGCATGCCGAGGGCCATCAGCACGACCAGGGTCGAGTTGGTGCCACGCCGCTGTGCCATGAGTTCCTCCCGTTCTGTCGCTTCTCGTCGGTGGTGGACAGCTCGAGGGATGTCCCGGCCGCCACCAGCCGATTCTCCGGGCGACGCGGGAGAGTCGCCCCAGGGAAACCACCAGGGTTCGCCGCTGGTCACCTGTCCTCGGGACCGGAGGACGGGAGGTGACGATGACGTCCAGGCCACGGCTCGGCCACGGTGACTGGGCCCCGCAGGCCAAGGACCGGGCTGCGGAGCTGGGGGATGTCGACGGTCGGGGCGACCGTCGTCTGACCGGCCGGGTTCAGGTGCGTGCCATGCGGGCAGCAAGCTGGGTACGGGACCGAAGCCCCAGCTTGGCGTAGATGTTGCTGAGGTGATACTCGACCGTCTTGACGCTGATCACGAGCTCCTGCGCCACCTCGCGGTTGGTGAGTCCACCGGCGACTGCCCGGGCTACGGCAAGTTCTTGGGGCGTGAGTCGATGCTGCCGAGCGGGGTCCCGCCTGCCGGGGGTGAGCCCACACGCAGCGAGTTCGCGTTCACAGCGGGCCAGGAACGGCTCCGCGCCCAGCCGCTCGTAGGTTGTTCGGGCTCGCTGGAGCAGCTCGGCAGCGCGACGACGTTCACCTGCACGCCGCAGGAACCTGCCGTAACTCTCGTCGAGCCGCGCCTGCTGGACGGGCGCGGTCGTTCCTGCGAGGACGCACTGGGCGTCATCGAACGCCGTCCGCGCCAGGTCCGGGGCGCCGGTGGCGGCGGCAAGCAGCCCGCGGATGCGGGCCGCATCTGCGGCGGCCACCTGGTGTGAGCGTTGGGCTGTTCGTTGCTCGAACGGCCCGATCGCCGCGGCCGCCTTGTCGAGTTCGTCGGCTGCCACCAGTGCCTCTGCCTGCAGCGGCCGCCAGGCCAGCACGCCCGGTTCGTCGATGCCGTCGCGATGTGGGAGCGTCAAGGCAGGCTTGACCGCCGTGGTGACCGCGCTGTGGTCGCCGCGACAGTGAGCCAACCAGGCACCGGCTGTGGCGGCGTAGCCGACGCCGGAGGCGTCACCGAGCAGCACGGAGGCCGTCCGGGCTGCCTCGACATGCCCGGCCGCTGCCTCGAACTGTCCGCGGCCGGCGAGTACGAGGCTGGCGCTGTAGTGGGCCAGCGGCAGGATCCAGACGAAGTCGGCGTCACGGGTGAGCGACACGGCAAGGTCGGCGTGGGCGACACTGTCATCCCAGGCTCCGAGCTCGAACTCGGCGACGGCGAGGTGTGCCAGGCTGATCACCCGGACCCGCAAGGGGCGCCACCCGGTTCGTAGCGAGGCGATGGTGGTCAGATCCTGCCGTGCCGGTTGGAAGGCGCCGGCCCATAGCTGCACGACGCCGCGGCCCATGACCCCCTCGATCTCCTCGGCGTCGAGGTCGCTGACGCCCCTCGGCAGGTGGTCGAGCAGCGCCAGCGCCTCGTCGCCACGGCCCTGGACCGCCATGGCAGCGACCAGCACGCTACGGGCCACCCCGCGGGTGAACGCGTCCGCCGGCCCGGCTTCCAGGGCGCGCTGTGCCCACTGCTCTGATTCAGCGCCACGGGCCTGCGCCAGGCACAGCTGCGACAGCTGCGCAGCACTGGCAGCGGCGAGTTCGCGGTCCTCGGCCGGATCCGCGTCTTGCCAGGCTCGCGCAAGAAGCCGCTCGGCATCACCTTGCCGACCTGCGACGAGGGCGAGGTGGCCGAGCGTCGCATGCCGCCGTGGGCTGGCGGGAAGGCGCGCGATGTCGTCGCGGCGAGCGGTCGCAGCCGCCGTCTCTCCGCCGCGGACCAGCAGGTCGACCGCATCAAGGCGCAGCCGGTCGCGGTGGTCAGGGTCGGGTTCGAGCCGCACCGCCGTGTCGAGGTGGCTGGCAGCAGCTTCCCATGCGCCGGCATCGGCCTCCGTGCGGGCATGTGCGACCAGTTCTGCGGCCAACTCCGCTTCCGTGCCGACCGTCGCCGCCGCACGGTGCTCCAGGCGTGCCGCACCAGTACTGACATCGGCGGCACGACCGTGGAGGCCGCATCTGCGTGCAACCGGGAGGTCGTGGTAGACGGCAGCGCGGACGAGCGGGTGGGTGAACCCGATCGTGTCACTGCGCACCTCGACCATCTCGAGGAGGCCGGCAGCGACTGCGGGTTCCAAGGCGCGTGCGGGATCGGCGACCTCGCCTACCTCCCCCGCCGTGGCCAGTGGGGTGCGCTGCCCGAGTACTGCGGCAGCCGCAACGAGCTGCTCGGTCGCTGCCGGCGTGCCGCCGAGCTGGGCGAGAACGCCGATGCGGAAGGCCTGCGGTGCCGGCAAGGATGTTGTTGGGTCCTGGAGCGTTGCAGTTCCGAGCTCCTGAAGGAACGAAGCCGCGTACAGCGGGTTGCCGCCGGTGTGGTGCTGCAGGCGATGGAGTACCCGTTGGGACATGATCTGATGACCCAGACTGTCGGCAAGCGCTGCCAGCTCGGTCAGGCCGAGGCCGGTCACGTCCACCACGGCCCCGTTGGGGGAGGTGGCGAGACGGTAGAGCGCGTCCGGGACGGCGTGTGGCCCGACGTCGGGCCCGACGCGACAGATCACCACAACGGCGAGCCGTTCCGCTTGCAGACGGCGGCAGGCGAACCCCAGCGCCTGCAGAGACGTCGCATCCGCCCAGTGGGCGTCGTCGACGACCACGGCCGCCGGCCCGTCGCGTTGAAGTTCCCCAAGCCGACGCACGAGTTGCGCCCCGACCGCCAGCGGATCGCTACCGGGCATTGCGCCTGACAGGCCCGAGGTCAGCTGCGCGACGACCCCGAGAGGCAGGCGCTGCTCGAGCTCGTCACCAGTCGCCCACGCCGTGCTCCGGACATCCGCGGTGGCGAGAAAGCGGCGGACCAACGCGGTCTTGCCGATGCCGGCAGGTCCACGGACGAGCACCACGGCTGGTCCGCCGGCACGTGCCTGCTCCCAGCGGGCGGACAGCGCCGCCAACTCGCTGGACCTGCCGACAAAGGCGGGCTGCGCAAACACCGGGCCACCCGACACGCCCGACCCCCGTTCCAGGACCGCGCATGATGCCAGCTCACCCCCGGCCCGTCCACGGCCGCCATCCGTGCGGTCGAAACTGGGGATGTCCCGGGGGCGACACCGTGGACGACGCGGCAGACTCCGTCTGGTGGGCCAGCTCGGGCCGGTGGAGGGCAACGTGCGCTGCGATCTCGAGGTCGTGCAGGCGCTCGACCAGACGGTGACCGGACAGCTTGCAGCGCCGGCGGGCACGCCGCCCGTCACCTTCCACGGGTGGCTGGAACTGCTCCGAGCGCTGGAGACGGCATTGGCGGAGCAGGTGCCAAGCGACGGGCCACAACCCACCTGACCAGCGCATCTGGGGGGATCACATACGAGGGCAGGGCAAGACTCGGGGGACCTGTGCCACATCACCGACCGGGACGCTCGCCCCCGCCCTGGTCGCGACCTCCGCGCTGCTGGCGCCCTCGTCGTTCGACACACTCCCGACCAGTTGCGACCTGTCGGTGTCCGGCTCGCCACGCCGAGCGCGGCTGACCAGTCACCTCAGGCTGCGACGCCCGGTGGTGTCGCCCCGACCTGGACCGCGTCGCCCTGCATCGCGAGATGGTCGAGCTCGGTCCGTCCTCGGGCCAGATCGACCAGTGCAGTCATGAGGCGCTGCAGCCGACGAGCCAGATCGGGATCACGCAGGTCCCCGGAGACCGTGAAGGCATCTGCGGCCTTGGCGACAGGTAGTTCCAGCGGTATCACGTGAGCGCCGATGCGGTCGGCGATACGTCGGGTCTCGGCCTGGGCCCAGGCAGCGCCGAAACGGCTGGGGCTGGCGCCCATGACTGCGAGAGGCATCCCACGCAGCACCGCGTCACCGGCAGGTCGGGATGCCCAGTCCAGGGCGTTCTTCAGCGGTCCCGTCAGCGATCCGTTGTACTCCGGGCTGGCGACGAGGATCGCGTCCGCGCTCCGGATCGCAGCGTGGAACCGCTGCACGGCGTCGGGTAGCGGTTCCACCTCGAGGTCCTCGTCGAACAGCGGGAGGGCGGCCACGTGAGCCGACAGCTCGAGGGAGACGTCATCGGTGAGCGAGCGTCCCGCGGCCTCGAGCAGACGAACGTTGAGGGAACCGTTGCGCAAGCTGCCGCAGAGTCCGAGGATGTGCATGCGAAGATCCGATGGTCAGGACGGTCGTACCACCGAACTTTCGGATGCACGGTCCGGTCCGGACGGCCCGAACGACGCAACCGCACGAAGGACGGCTCAGCGTGTCCATCGCTGCCATGCCCGAGCCTTCTTCGTGTGACCTTGCGCCATGTCGGGTGCCCGTCTACCGCGCTGCCGGACCCGCGTACTGCAGGATGCGCCCGGCCTGCGATAGGCCCAGGCGACCAGGGCGCACCCGCTGTCGCTACCCCGTGCACGTGCCGGCTGCACGGTCACGAAACGAGGCGGTGGTTGCCGCTCCTGCAGGCGGTCATCCACTGCGGACCTGGGATGCCCGCAGGACCGCACTCGGCGGGCAGCGCGCTGCAACGCCGCATGTTCCGCGCTCCGGACGGCCGTTCATCGGAAGCTCACCAGCTCCGTCAGGGGGCTGAATTCGGTGCTAAGATCGGTGCCATGGACCTCTCGAACGACGTCGAACCCGTCACGGCTCTCAAGCGCAGCGCCGCCGACCTCATCGCGCGAGCAACCGACCGGCACAGCCCGATCGTCATCACGCAGAACGGCAAACCGACCGCGGTGCTGCAAGATGTTCATTCCTATCAACGCCAGCAGCGGGTACTGCACGTGCTGAAGTTGATCGCGCAGGGCGAGCAGGATCACCGGGCCGGACGCATGCATGACCAGGCGTCGGTCGATGGACTGGTCAGCGCCCGCTTGGCCGAGCGTCGCGGAGCGTCGTGAGCGCCCGCTTCACCGTTCAGTGGACCCAGACCGCCGTCGATGATCTTCTGAGCATCGTCGACTACGTGGGAGAGAGGGACGGAGCCGAGGCGGCCGAGCGTCTCTACGGGCAGATCACGGGCGGTGTGGCCGGCCTTACGACCATGCCCTTTCGATGCCGTGTCGTCCCTGAGCTCGAGGCTGAAGGGATCGATGGCTACCGCGACTTGCGCGTGGGCCCGTATCGGTTGATGTTCGCCGTCCGCGCGGGTGACGTTGTCCTTCTCACGGTGCTGGACGGCCGCCGTGATCTCGGCGAACTGCTGATCGAGCGTGCCCTGCGCGAACGAGACTGACCGCGCTACGCCGACGAGAGCGCTCCTCGGCACGCAGGACCCACTCGCCGGCGCGCCGTTCAACGGTGAGCCGCCGTGGCACCTGCTGCCGGAGGACGATTGGCCCGAGCCGGTCGAACAGCCCGAGTGCGAGCGCGCGAGCCCGACGCCGGTGGCCTGTTGAGCCGTTACGTCAGCGCGAAGACCGCCAGCGTCCACGTCTCCAACATCCTGCGCAAGCTCGAGGTCGCCAACCCGCGGGGAAGCCGCAGCGGTGGCACACCGCCACGGCCTCGCACCCTCGCACGACTGAACCACCGGAGCCGTGCGGGCCCACGCGCTACGCGCGAGGTCACGGCATCCGCGCTCGACTACGGACATGGGGCCGAGGGACAGGGACAAACAGCTGCAGAACGGGGCACACGCTGGAGCGGCTGACCGGTGCATCACGCCCCGTGGTGGCTCGGTCTGCACGCCGACTTCTTCCCAACGCGATCACAGGGAGAGCAGGGCTCCTGCGCACTTCTACGGACCTGCACCCGCTCATCTCCGGAGTCCCGTTCACCCTGGGATGAGCAGAGACACCGCGCCGGTCGGCTGGATCTCGAGCCGCGGTCCAAACCGTTACTGGTCCCTGTGGAGTCGCTCTTGAGGACAGCGTCCCGCAGGCCCACCGGCGCGGACATCACCATCATCGATGCCACCCGTTTCTCGGTGCGGCCCAACCTGATGGCCACTGCGCGGCAGCGTCCGGCACTTCGCGTGGACAGCCGCCCGCAACGCCCAATCGGGACGCCGAGGACCAGCAAGTAGCGCCCGGAGTTCACCCGTCGGGATCGTGACGGCTGCGGGCGTTGGAGCACCCCGATCCATCGTGACCCGGTCGACCGCCGGGCGGTGGGCCGCGGGCCGGGGCCGGCTGACCGCGCCAGGTTCAGAAGACGAGGGCTGGCAACGTCATGGCGTAGAACGGCACCCGCTCGAGCAACAAGAGGATGACCGCAACCAACAAGAAGCGCTCGGTCCCCTTCGACACTTTCGTCCCCCCCCCACTTGCCTTGCACTGCAGAGCGAAGAGCCGAGCTGCGCTTGTCGGCAGCGTCCGCCATCGCTACCCAGCGCCGGCCCGAACGACGGTGCAACGGAGCGGAAGCAGCCGCTCGCAGGCCCGTGTTCGACTGCGGCGACTCACGCCTCGAGCACGGCGGCGTTGTCGACCGCCAGGACGCCGTGACCGTACGCGTCGCACCAGCCCACCCAGCCGGTGAGGATGAACCGGTCGTTGCCCCGCGTCCGCGTGCACCAGTACCCGGACAGGAACCGCTCCGCCGCCTCACCGGCAGCCGGGCGGAGTCCGACGGTCGTGATCGTGTCCATGACTCCTCCCATCGAAGACATGGCACGACTCTCGACCTGGTCCGACGCCCGTTCCACCCCACCCCTCCGGACATGCGCCGCGAATTCCGTGGTCGAGCGCTGGTGCTGACATGAGGTGAAGGTGCTCTCGCAGCGTCTCGGGCATGCGACCGTGGCGATCACCCTGGACACCTACTCGCACGTCCTGCCGGCGGCGGACGTGTCCGTGGCTGACACCCTGCTCGCCTGATCCCGCGGGGTGACGAACCGTTCCGTTGCCGATCTGTTGCCACGAGGGCCGTGGCGCACCCGAACACACGAGAACCGGCCGCGAGGCCGGTTCTGTGCGTGGGGCGTGCAGGATTCGAACCTCTGACCTCTTGCGTGTCGAGCAAGCGCCACAGGGTCCAGGGCTCTTCGCCACAGTCCACGAAGCCACCCCTGACCCGGGTGATGCTCCACCGCAGCCTCAATCGTCCAGCCCGGTCCAGACGAGTTGGCTGTCGACCGAGCTGTCACTTGCTACCGCGAGCGTGG
>SLMP01000062.1 GCA_007133465.1 Nitriliruptoraceae bacterium
GCGTGCGCCCGACGCTCACCTGCGCACTCTTGCAAGCGAAGCAATGTCCGGACCCTTGACACCCGCCGATCAGGCGTTACGGTCCCCGTCAGGTCTCGTGACCACCTTCACAAGCGGCACATCGAGGTGTTCGCCGCATGCCCTCCGGACCCGGCCTCGGAGGCGCAGAGCCCGATCCCCACGACCCGAACCGGCAGGGCGTTTGCCGGCACGCAGGAGAACCCCATGGAATGGCGGAGCAGAGCCGCATGCGTCGACGAGGACCCCGAGCTGTTCTTCCCGATCGGGACGACCGGCCCGGCGGTCGAGCAGTCGGACGCCGCCAAGCGCATCTGCGCACGCTGCGACGTGCGTGAGGCCTGCCTCGAGTACGCCCTGGCGAGCAACCAGGACGCCGGCGTCTGGGGTGGCCTGACCGAGGACGAGCGCCGCACGCTCAAGCGTGCGCGGCAGCGGCGCCGCCGGATGGCCAGCTGACACGACCCGCGACGACGCGCCGTCGGCCGACGCCGGCGGCGCGTCGTGCTGTGTCACCCGCCGCGGTGTCCGGCTCACCGGGCTCACCGCGGCAGCGGCAGCACCGCCTCGCTGACCGTCCCCTGCGCCTCGTCGTCGCCGCGGACCTCCAGGGTGCCGCCGAGCTCCGACTCGACCAGCGTCGAGGCGATCTGCAGGCCGAGGTTCGCGTTCGTCTCGAGCCGCCACCCATCGGGCAGGCCGACACCGTTGTCGCGGACCTCGAGGTGGAGACTCGCCGGGCGGCGGTCGAGCGCGACGCTGACGGTCCCACCGCGGTCGCCGAACCCGTGCTCGACCGAGTTCTGCAGCAGCTCGGAGAGCACCAGCGCGAGCGGCGTGGCCACCTCCGCCGGCAGCTCCCCCGCCCCACCGAGCAGCAGCATCTCGACCGGCCGCTCGGGATCGGTCAGGCCGCTCGAGAGCATGTCGATCAGCCGCTGCGCGACCTTGTCGAACGACACCCGCTGGCGGGAGTCCTGCGAGAGGGTCTCGTGGACCAGCGCGATCGAGGAGATGCGCCGCACGGACTCGCCGAGCGCCTGCCGCGCCTCCGCCGAGTTCAGCCGCCGGGACTGCAGCCGCAGCAGCGACGCGACCGTCTGCAGGTTGTTCTTGACCCGGTGGTGGATCTCCCGGATCGTCGCGTCCTTGTAGAGCAACAGCCGCTCGTGGCGGCGCAGCTCGGTGACCTCGCGGATCAGCATCAAGCCGCCGAGCACGTGGTGGGTGCGGGTCAGCGGGAGCAGCCGGCGCAGCACGACCGCGCCGCGCGCTTCCACCTCGGAGTCGAGGGGCTCGCCGTCCGCCAGGGCCTCGAGCAGCGCCATCTGGTCGAGGTCGAACTCCCCCAGGTTGCGCCCGAGGATGTTGTCGACGACCCCGAGCCGCCGGTAGGCGCTGATCGCGTTCGGCGAGGCGTAGACCACGACGCCGGTCGGGTCCAGCCGCAGCAGCCCGTCGCCGACCCGCGGGGCGAGTTCGCGCTCCGGGTCCTCGCCCGGGAACGGGAAGTCGCCCTCCGCGAGCATCTGTGACAGCTCGTTCGCGGCCTGGAGGTAGGTGAGCTCGAGCTGCGACGGGGCGCGCACCATCGACAGGTTCGCCTCACGGGTGACGACCGCGACCACGTCGCCGTCGAACGGGACCGGGATCGCCTCCTCGCGCACGGGGACGCCCGTCGACCAGTCCGGGTCGCCGTCGCGGACGATCGCCCCCTCCTCGAAGGCGCGGACGACAGCGGGCCGCTGATCGGGGGTGAAGGTGGTCCCGACGAGGTCCTCGTTGTAGATCGTCTGTGCCGTGTACGGCCGCATCTGCGCGACGACGGTCAGTTCCCCCGTGACCGGCGCGCGGCAGAACAGCAGCAGGTCGGAGAACGACAGGTCGGCCAGGATCTGCCAGTCGGAGACGATCACCTGCAGCACGTCCACGGCGCTGCCACGCAGCCCGCCGTGCCGCTCGATCAGCTCCTCGAGAGACGACACCCGGCCGCCTAGCGCGGGAGGAACCGCTGCAGCTGCTGCAGCGGGATCGCCTCGCGGATGTGCTCGAAGGCACGCTGCTCGATCTCCCGGGCTTCGCCGAGCGACAGCCCGAGCTCACGTGCCGTGTCCGCGAGGTCGTGCGGGTGACCGTCGGCGAGTCCCATCCGTAGCTCCAGCACCCGGCGCTGGGTCTCCGGCAGCCGGCGCAGCACCTGCTGCAGCGGGCCGGCCAGCTGGGCGACGGTCTCGTCCGGCTGGTCGCGGCGGTGGGGGTCGTGGCGGCCGCGGCCCTGCTTCGGCTTGCCACCCTGCTGCGAGGCGCCTTTGGCGCCCTGCTGCGGTCCGCCCTTGCCGCCCTGGCCCTTGCCACCCTGGCCCTTGCCACCCTGGCCCTTGCCACCCTGGGCCTTGCCGCCCTGGCCCTTGCCACCCTGGGCCTTGCCGCCCTGCGCGCCCTTCGGCTTCCCGCGCCGCCCCTGCCCCTGGCCGGACCCTCCCGCCGAGCCGCCACCGTCCGCCCGCCCGCGATGCTCGCGGTCGGGGGAACGCTGCTCGGGGCCGGTGGTCACGGGTCGAGCCTACCGACCGCGCCACTCGGGCTCGCGCTTGCCGAAGAAGGCGGCGACGCCCTCCGCGACGTCCTCGGTCTGCACGGCGAGGTCGAGCATGCCGTGCAGGTAGGCCATGGCGCGATCGGGCGCCATCCCCCGGCTCTCGTGGAACGCGCGGCGGCCGAGGGCGAACGCGAGCGGGCCCCCGGCGACGAGCTCGGCGACGAGCGCCGCGACCGCCTCGTCGAGCTCCGCGCGCGGCACGACCCGGTTGACGAACCCCCAGTCGCGCGCCTGCGCGGCGGTGAGCCGCTGTCCCGTCATCATCAGCTCGAGCGCCCGCTTCGGGCCGACGTGGTCGACGATCAGCGCGGAGATGACGAACGGCCACAGCCCGACCCGCACCTCCGGGGTCCCGAACTGCGCGTCGTCCGCCGCGACCAGCAGGTCGCACGCGAGCGCAACCCCGAACCCGCCCGCGAGGGCATGCCCGTTGATGCGGCCGACGAGCGGCTTGTCGAGCGCCGCGGTGGCGTCGAACAGCCGCCGCAGCAAGCCGCGCTGCTCGTGCTGCTCGACCGCGCCGGCGTCGGCGGTCAACCCGGACGCGAGGTCCGCCCCGGCACAGAAGGCCCGGTCCCCCGCGCCCGTGAGGACCACGACCCGGATCGTCGTGTCGCCGGTGGCGGCGGTCAGCCCGTCGACGAGCTGCGTCAGCACCGCAGCGTCGAGCGCGTTGCGCGCCTCCGGCCGGTCGATCGTGAGCGTCAGCACCGCCCCGTCCCGGTCCTGGCGCACGACCGGCCGCCCGCCCTCGACTCCCGCCACCTCGCTGCCTCCTCGGCGCCGTCCACCGCGCCTGCTGTCCGAGTGCCTCGCGTCAGGTCACCCCTGGTGGTCGGCCGCCCACCCGAGGGTCGCCGCCAGCCCCTCCTCGAGGCTGGTCCACGGCTTCCAGCCGAGCTCCTCGCGCGCACGGCTCGCGTCGACACCGCTGTGACGGACCTCACCGGCGCGTGCCGGGGTGCGCGTCGCTTCGTGCGGGTGGCCGGTCGCCGCCGCGAGCGCGCGGTGCAACTGGTTGACGCTCGTGCGCTGCCCGGTGCCGATCATCAACCGCTCGCCGTCGCCCCGGTCGGCGGCCAGCACGAACGCGTGCACCACGTCGTCGACGAACACGAGGTCACGGGTCTGCTCGCCGTCGCCGTGGATCGTGCACGGCCGGCCCGCGAGCATCCGCCCGATGAACGTCGCGACCACGCCGCCTTCGCCGCTGGTGGTCTGGTGCGGGCCGTAGACGTTCGCGAGCGTGAGCGCCGTCCATCCGAGGCCGTAGAGGTGCCGGTAGGTGGCGAGGTAGTCCATCGCCACCCGCTTGGACGCCCCGTACGGCGACAGCGCCGGCGCGGCGAACGACTCGTCCACCGGCAGATCGGCCTCGCGCGGCTCGCCGTACGACCCGATCGACGACGCGTAGACGACCTTGCGCACCCCGCCGTGCCGGGCCGCTTCGAGCACCGCCAGGGTGCCGAGGACGTTGACCGACGCGTCGTGCAGCGGGTCCTCGACGCTGCGTCGCACGTCCACCTGGGCGGCGAGGTGGTAGATCACCTCGGGGCGCAGGCGCTCGACCAGGGCCGTGACCCCACCCTGGCGGACGTCGAGGCGGTCGAACTCGAACCGTCCGGCGTGCCGCGACCGGGCCTCGGCCAGGTTCGCGAGCGAGCCGGTCGACAGGTCGTCGACGCCGACGACGCGGCGGCCGTCCTCGAGGAGCCGGGCGACGAGGTTCGACCCGATGAACCCGGCGGCGCCGGTCACGAGCACCGGTGGGGCGGACATGGCGGCCTCGGGTGGCGGGAGCGAGGTGTGGACGCGACCCACCCGTGCCGGGGGGCCACCCGGCCGATGCTAGCCGGGACCCGTTGCCGCCCGGCCGAGGCGACGACAGGTCGCGTCACCCGAGCGGTGCCTGCTCCTGCAGGTGCGGCAGTTCGGTCTGGAGGCGCGCCCGGACCCGGTCGACCAGGTCGGTGGGTGCGTGGTCCACGCAGCCACGGCGGACGAGGTTGCGCAGCTGCTCCTCGAAGCTGACCCGGTCGGCACACGGGTAGCAGGCGCGCAGGTGGTCGGCGAGGTCCGCGACCCGGGTCTGCGGCAGCTCGCCGTCGAGGTAGGCCTCGAGCCGCTCGAGCGCCTCGACGCAGTTCTCGCCGCAGTCCGCGCTCGGGGCATCACCCGTCGGCGTCGCGCCGGTCGGCTCAACGCTCACGGTCGACCTCCTCGGAACGCATGGGACCTCCGTTCGAGCGGGTGTTCGCGGTCGGGGCGGGCGCCACCACCTCGGCGGAGCGGTCACCGAGAGGGGCACGTGACCTCGAGGGCGCTCACCGGCCGGCGGGACGGTCCGGATCGACCGCGAGCAGCCCTCGCTGGTACGCGTAGGTGGACAACGCCTTCTGCAGCGCCTTCCTTCCCCGGTGCAGCCGTGACATCACGGTACCGACCGGGGTGTCCATGATCTCCGCGATCTCCTTGTAGGCGAACCCCTCCACGTCGGCGAGGTAGACCGCGAGCCGGAAGGTCTCCGGCAGGTCGGCCAACGCCTGCTTGACCTCGTCGTCGGTGAGCGCCTCGAGGACCTCGCGTTCCGCGGAGCGACCGCCGGTCCCCGCCACCTCGTCGTAGAGGGACCAGTCCTCCAGCTCGTCCTTGAGGGTCTCCTGCGGCCGCCGCTGGGCCTTGCGGTACATCGAGATGTAGGTGGTGTGCAGGATCCGGTAGAGCCAGGCCCGCAGGTTCGTGCCCGGGCGGTACTGGTGGAAGGAGCGGAAGGCCTTCGCGACCGTCTCCTGGACCAGGTCCTCCGCGTCGGTCGGGTCGCGGGTGTAGCGCATCGCCGCCGAGTACAACCGGTCGAGGTGGGGCAACACCTCGCGCTCGAACCGCTCGCGCCGCTCGTCCGCGGTCAGTTCCTGCCGGACCGGGGTCTCGGCCGACGACCGTGGGGTCGGGGTCTCGCTCACGGGGATGCCGGCTCCTTCACCCGCTCCGGGTCGCCGCCCCACTCGGGCCCGACGGCGACCCCGAGCGTAGGCGTCCACGGTTCACCTCGTCACCCGCCCGCCCCGCAGCCGGGACCACCCGGGCGGAGCCCGGCCCTCTCCTCCACAGCCGGTGCAACTGGATGGTACGAGATTACACGAGACGCTACGTTGCGGCTCTCGGTCGCCGGAGCCCCGCGGCGACCCGGGCGCCACCCGGTCGACGCCCCCGTCGGGTGGCGCCCGCGACCACCGCCCGAGGAGTCGGGCAGGAGGGAGAGCACCGTGGGACGTGACGGACCGCACTGGACCGCGGGCGACCTCAGCGACGACCCGGAGGAAGGAGACCGGCCACCCCGGCGCTCCCGGCTGCTGCTCGTCCTCGCCGCCGCGCCCTGGCTGGTCGTGGTCTGGCTGCTCGGGTCACCCGGCACGCCGCCGGCGCCCGATGCGGGCGAGC
>SLMP01000167.1 GCA_007133465.1 Nitriliruptoraceae bacterium
GACGTCGACCTGCGCGTCGCGCCCGGCGAGGTGGTCGGCCTGCTCGGCCACAACGGGGCCGGCAAGACCACGCTGGTCTCGCAGGTGGTCGGGTTGCTCCGCCCGGACGCCGGCACGATCCGCATCGGCGCCATCGACGCGGTGCAGGACCCGGCGGCCGCCCGGCGGCTCGTCGGGTTGCAGGCGCAGGCCCAGGCACCGATCGAGGGGCTGACGCCGAGGGCGGCCATGACGCTCGCCGCTCGCCTGCGGGGGCTCGACCGCCGCACCGCGAAGCGCGAGACGGAACGGCTGGCCGACGTGCTCGGCATCACGCCCTGGCTCGACCAGCGGGCGTTGCCGGAGGGCTCCGGGCTGTCCGGCGGCGTCCGCCGGCTGACCAGCTTCGCGATGGCCGCGGTGGCGCCGTTGCCCCTCGTCATCCTCGACGAACCCACCAACGACGTCGACCCGGCCCGCCGCCGGCGGTTGTGGGACCTGGTCCGCGACCTCGGCGATCGCGGCGCCGGCGTCCTGCTCGTCACCCACAACGTCGTCGAGGCGGAGCGGGTCGTCGACCGACTCGTGATCCTCGACCATGGCCGGGTGGTCGCCGCTGGCACGCCGGCGCAGGTCCGCGGCGCGGACGACGCGCTGCTCCGGCTCGAGCTCACCCTCCCGCCGGGCGACGGCGCCCTCGCCGACCTCACACCACCGTTGCCGGTGGTGCGGCGTGCCGAGGCCGGCCGACGTCTGCTGCTCGCCCTGCCGGCCACCCACGCGGGCGACGCCATCGCCTGGTCGACCAGCGCCCGCGACGCTGGCCGGATCGACGCCTACGCCCTGACCCCGACCTCGCTCGAGGACGTCTACGTCGCGCTGACCGAGCCCACGTCCGCCGACGACCCGGAGCTGATCGATGCCTGAGCTGACCCCACCACCCCTCACCCCGGCGACCGCGGGCGCCAGCAGCTCCACCGGCTCGGCCCTCGCCACCGCGACCGTCCCCGGCCCGTCGTTGTCGATCGACGAGCGGGGCGCGGCGGCCGGCGCCGTCACGGCCTTCCGGTTGTTGGTCGGCTGGCAGCTCGCCAGCCTCGGCACCACGATGCTGCCGCTCATCGTGGTCGTGCAGGCGCTGCTCGCCGTCGGCATCGTCATCGGCTTCGGGCTGCTGATCCCGACGATGGACCCGGCGACCGCGCTGTTCCTGTCGACCGGCGCCCCGACCGTGCTGCTCATGACGGTCGGGCTCGTGATCGTGCCGCAGGCGGTCGCCACCGCGAAGGCCAACGGCACCTTCGCCTACGTGCGGTCCCTGCCGGTCCCACGGTCGGTGCTGCTGCTGAGCGATCTCACCGTCTGGGCGGCGGTGGCACTCCCCGGGATCGCGGGGGCCATCGTCGCGGCGAGCCTCCGCTACGACCTGACCTTCCAGTTCGACTGGCTCGTCCTCGCGGCGGCGAGCGTGCTGATCGTCGTCACCGCGACCGCCGTCGGGTACGCGATCGCCGTGGCGCTGCCGCAGGCGCTCGCGATGGTGATGAGTCAGATCCTCGTGTTCTTCGTACTGCTGTTCTCCCCGATCACCTTCCCGGCGTCGCAGCTGCCGGCCTGGTTCCAGACGGTCCACACCTACCTGCCGATGCAGGCGGCCGCCGACGCGATGCGGGCCGGGCTCGCGAGCGGGGCGTACGCCGTCCAGGGCCGGGACCTGCTGGTGCTGGCGCTGTGGTGCGCGGCGGGGATCGCGATCAGCCTGCGGGCCCTGACCCGCCGGGACTGAGCGGGTTGCCTCCGGGTGAGGTGAGGTACCCCCGGTAGGAATCGAACCTACGCTTCTGGCTCCGGAGGCCAGTGCTCTATCCACTGAGCTACGGGGGCGTGACGCGGCACGACGGCCACGGACGAGCCGGCACGGTACCACGCGGGCAGCCGGGGCCATCCGACCCGGAAGGGACCTGCGTCCCAGATGGTCGGGGGTAGGGTCCGCGCAGCCGCAGGAGGGAGGCACGTTGCGGGTGCTGGTGGTCGACGACGATCCCGTCATCCTCGAACTGCTCGTGCTGAACCTCGAACTCGAGGGTCACGAGGCCATCACGGCGCACGACGGGCGCGAAGCGCTGACGCTCGCGCGCGAGGCCGCGCCCGACCTGCTGCTGCTCGACATCATGATGCCGGAACTCGACGGGTTCGCGGTCTGCCGCGAGCTGCGCGGGGACCCGAGGACCGCCGAGCTGCCGGTCGTGCTGCTCTCCGCCCGGGCGCAGGGGTCCGACCTGGTGCGAGGCCAGGCGGCGGGGGCCGATGCCTACGTCACCAAGCCGTTCGACCCGTTCGAGCTCGTCCGCCTGCTCGAGCGGACCGAGGCCGCCCGCCGACGACCCTGACGGTCGCCGGACCGAGGCCGCCCGCCGACGACCCTGATCCGGCGTACGGTCCCCGCGGGGTGGTGGTCGTATCCTGCCCCGCCCCCGGTCACGTCCCTCGGTCCCGCCGCTGTCGCCGGACCGCCCGAACCCCACGACCGTCGCCCCCGACGACCCTGGATGCCCCATGGCACGCCCCGACGACCTCGATCCCGTCCTCGCCGACCTGGCGGAGCGGATCCGCGCGGCGCTCGCCGCCGCCGGCCTGCCCGACACCGACCCGGCGCTCGAGAAGCCCAAGCTCGCCGAGCACGGGGACTGGGCGACCACGGCCGCGCTGCGGCTCGCCAAGCCGGCGAAGCGCAACCCGCGGGAGCTCGCCCAGCTCCTGATCGACCACCTCGACGTCCCCGAGGTCGTCGAGGAGCTCTCGATGGCGGGGCCCGGGTTCGTCAACTTCCGGCTCGCGCACCGCTACCACGAGGACCTCGTGCGCCGCGTCGTCGCGGAGGGCGCCGACTACGGCCGGCGCGAACGGCCCACGGCCGACCGTGAGCACGTCAACGTCGAGTTCGTCTCCGCCAACCCGACCGGCCCGCTGCACGTCGGCGCCGGCCGCTGGGCCGCGACGGGCGACGCGATCGCGGCGCTGCTCGAGGCCGACGGGCACCGGGTCGACCGCGAGTACTACGTCAACGACACCGGCGAGCAGATCCGCCGCTTCGGCGAGTCGATCGCGCTGGTCGCCCGCGACGAGGCCCTGTCCGAGGAGCACTACCGCGGCGCGGTCGTCACGGAGCTCGCCGACCAGCTGCGCGAGGAGCATGGCGCCGAGGTGTTCGACGGCGACCTCGGCGAGGTGGCCGAGCAGGTCGGGCAGCTCGGGGTCGAGGCGATGCGCGGCCGCATCGAGGCGGTCCTGCACGAGATGGGCGTCGACTTCGACGTGTGGTACTCGGAGCGGCACGGCCTGCACGCGTCCGGCGCCATCGAGGCGACGATCGGCGAGCTCACCGCCCGCGGCGAGACCTACGAGGCCGAGGGGGCCGTCTTCCTCCGCACGGAGGCGCACGGCGACGACAAGGACCGGGTCATCGTCCGCTCCGACGGCCGGCCGACCTACTTCGCGGCCGACTGCGCGTACATGCGCGACAAGTGGGCGCGGGTGACCGACGACGCGGACGGCGCCGGCGGCCGGCTGTTCTACCTCCTCGGCGCCGACCACCACGGCTACGTCGACCGGCTCAAGGCCGCGGCGGCCTGCCTCGGCATCCCACCGGAGCGGCTCGAGGTGCGGATCGGCCAGCTCGTCAACCTGCTCCGCGGCGGCGAGCCGGTGCGGATGTCCAAGCGCGCCGGCGAGACGGTCGACCTCGACGAGGTGATCGAGGAGGTCGGCGTCGACGTCGTCCGCTACCACTTCCTGCGGCAGGGGCTCGACACCACCGTCGACTTCGACCTGGCCGTGGTCGCGCAGCAGTCGATGGAGAACCCGGTCTACTACGTGCAGTACGCCCACGCGCGGATCAGCTCGCTGATCCGGATGGCGGACGAGCGCGGGTTCGACGCCGGCCCCATCGAGGCCGCCGACCTCACGCGCCTGACCCACCCCGCGGAGCTCGAGCTGCTCACGGTGATGGCGCAGCTGCCGCTGACCGTCGCCGACGCCGCGGAGCTGCGCGCGACCCAGCGCCTGGCCCGCTACGCGGAGGAGCTCGCCGGCACCTTCCACCGCTTCTACACCGAGTGCCGCGTGCTCGCGCTCGAGGACCCCGACCGCAGCGCGGCGGAGCAGGCCAAGCTCGACGCGCTCGGGCGGGCCCGCTACTGGCTCGCGGTGGCGGCCAAGCAGGTGCTGGCCAACGCCCTCGCGCTGCTGCGTGTCTCCGCGCCGGAACGGATGTAGCGATGCCTGGTGGTCCCTGGCCGCTGACGGCCGACCGCGACGCCGACGGCGTCCTCACGCTCGGCGGGGTGCGGGTGACCGACCTCGCCCGCGACCACGGCACGCCGCTGTGGGTCGTCGACGAGCACGACCTGCGCGAGCGCTGCCGCCGCTACCTCGCCGGCTTCCCCGGCGCGGAGGTCACCTACGCGTCCAAGGCCTGGCCGACCGTCGGCGTGCTGCAGCTGGTCGACGAGGAGGGGTTGTGGATCGACGTCGCCTCCGGCGGTGAGCTGCACAGCGCGCTCGTCGCCGGGGTCGCCCCCGAGCGCATCATCCTGCACGGCAACAACAAGTCCGAGGTGGAGCTCGACCAGGCGCTGGAGGCCGGCGTCGGCCGCATCGTGGTCGACTCGTTCGTCGAGTTGGAGCGCCTGGAGCGGCTCGCCGCCGCCCGCGACACGACCGCGGCCGTGTGGCTGCGCATCACCCCCGGCATCGACGCCCACACCCACGAGTACGTCCGCACCGGCCACGACGACGCGAAGT
Source organism: Nitriliruptoraceae bacterium (assembly GCA_007133465.1). Taxonomy (GTDB): domain Bacteria; phylum Actinomycetota; class Nitriliruptoria; order Nitriliruptorales; family Nitriliruptoraceae; genus SLMP01. The sequence goes on from SLMP01000167.1 coordinate 4,783, forward strand.
TCGGCTTCACCCTCTCGCTCGGTCTGGCCGACGACGCGCTCGCCGCCGCGCTGCCGCTCGAGCACGTCGCGGTGGTCGGCATCCACGCGCACATCGGCTCGCAGATCTTCGGCACCGACCCGTTCATCGCCAACGCCGAGGTGACCCTCGACCTGCTGGCCCGGTGGCGGGACGAGCACGGGATCGTCCTGTCCGAGCTGAACCTCGGCGGCGGGATGGGGATCCGCTACACCCACGAGGACCACCCGGTCGAGGTGGCCCGCTACGGCAAGGCGGTGCTGGAGGCGGTCGAGGAGCGCTGCGCCGCGATCGACTACCCGCGCCCGACCGTCTTCGTGGAACCCGGTCGTGCCATCGTCGGCCCGTCGACCGTCACGCTCTACCGCGTCGGCACGATCAAGCCGCTGCCGGGGCTGACCACCTGGGTCAGCGTCGACGGCGGCATGAGCGACAACATCCGGCCGGCGCTCTACGACGCGGAGCACGAGGTCGCGCTGGCGAACCGCCGCAGCGACGCCGAGCCCCGCGCGGTCACGGTCGTCGGCAAGCACTGCGAGTCCGGCGACCTCGTCCGCGAACACGCGCCGCTGCCGGGCGACCTCGCCATCGACGACCTGCTCGTGGTGGCGGCGACGGGCGCGTACACCGAAGCGATGGCGTCCAACTACAACCGGCTGCCGCGCCCCGCGGCGGTGCTGGTCCGCGACGGCACCGTCCGCGAGCTGATCCGCCGCGAGACGTACGACGACCTCGTGCGCCGCGACGTGCCGGTGCGATGACCGGGAGGGTGCGGCGATGACCGACGCGGGCGGCACCGCCGTGCGGCGGATCGACGACCGGCTCGGGCTGGCGGTGTGCCGGGTGTCGTTGTCGGGCCGCTCCCTGGTCACCTACACCCGCGACCACGTGATGGTCCGCACGCCGTCCCGTCCCGACTTCCACGACGGCAACACGCTCGACCTGCAGGCGCCGCCGGCGCCGGAGGCGCTCGCGACCTGGGTCGAGCGGTTCAACCGCACGGTCGGACAGCTCGGGGCCCGCACGGTGCAGCTGCGGTGGGAGGAACCCGCCGCCACGGGCGTCGCGGGCGGGTCCCCCTCGCCGCCCCCCGCGCTGATCACGAGCGCCC
>SLMP01000068.1 GCA_007133465.1 Nitriliruptoraceae bacterium
CGCCCCCTCCGCTGCCCGGACAGCTCGTTCCGATCACGCTCGACACCCCACCGCCGCCGCCGCCACCGCCGCCGCCGCCACCACCGCCGCCGCCACCACCACCGCCGCCACCGCCGACGGCGTCGTGGACCACGCGGCTTCCCGCCGCGGGGCAGCCGTGGGCGGGTCCCATCACGACCGCCGCCGAGCGGCGGAGCATCCCCCCGCCGATGCTCGCGGCCACCGTCTGGGTGGAGTCGAACTTCAACCCGAGCCTGGTGTCGTCGGCCGGCGCGATCGGCCTCGCGCAGCTCATGCCGGGAACCGCCGCGTGGCTCGGGGTCGATCCGTGGGACCCCGAGCAGAACCTCGACGGTGGCGCCAACTACCTGCGGATGATGTACCAGCGCTACGGCCGCTGGGATCTCGCCCACGCGGCGTACAACGCCGGGCCGATCCGGGTCGACGCCGCGGGCCCGGGCATCCCCGACATCCTGGAGACCCAGTTGCACGTGGCCCGGGTGCTCGAGCGTCACGCCCAGCTCGTCGGCTGACGCTCCCTCAGCGGAAGGTCCACAGCGAGTTGAGCAGGTAGTTGCTCACCGGGATCGCGACGAGTGCCACCAGCTGCACCGGGGCGTAGTGGACGTCGAGCATCTCCGTGCCGACCCACAGGATGCTCGCGTTGAGCAGGAACCCGATGGCCGTGACGGTGAGGAAGCGCGGGACGGCCAGACGGTTCGACACCTGCGAGTGGAACACCCAGCGGCGCTGGAGCACGTACGACACGACGATGCTCGCGACGAACCCGATCGTCGAGGCGATCACGGGCCGGATGGCCGCCACCTCGACGAGGAGCGCGGTCACCCCGAGGTGGGTGAGCGCGCTCGCGCTCCCCGCGACCGCGTAGCGCAGCAGCCGCCGGACGTCGAGGAGGCCGCTCGTCACGACGGCTCGTCGGTCCGTCGGTCGATGATGAAGCGCGGCCGCCCCTTCACCTCGTCGTGGACCCGGGAGAGGTACTCCCCGATGATGCCGAGGCCGACGAGCACGAAGGTCCCCTGTACGAGCAGGATCAGGATCACGGTCGTGAAGCCCTGGATCGCGTCCCCCGCGGCCCAGCGCCAGATGGTCTGCACACCGAGGACCACGGCGAACACCGCGAAGATGATGCCGGCAGCCGTGACGAGCCGCAGGGGCGCGGGGGTGAAGGCGGTGATCGCGTCGATCGCCATCCGGGTCAGCGACCGCAGCGACCATCGTGTCCGTCCGACACCCCGCGGGGCGACCTCGAACGCCACCCGTGCCCGCTGGAAGCCGATCCAGGTGCTGGTGCCCCGGAAGAAGCTGGAGCGCTCCGGCATGGACAGCAGCGCGTCGACGGCCGGGCGGGTGAGCAGGCGGAAGTCGGTCGCGTCGGAGAGTTCCACCGACGTGAGTCGCGAGAACCCCCAGTTGAACAGCCGTGAGGCGCTCCGCGAGGCGAACGACTGGCCCGGGCGGTTGCTCTTGACCGCTTCGACCACCTGCGCCCCGTCCCGCCAGGCGGCGATCATGGCCGGGATGACGTCCGGCGGGTGCTGCAGGTCGGCGTCGATCATCACGACCGCTTGTCCGCACGCCGTCTCGAGTCCGGCGCGCATCGCGGCTTCCTTGCCGAAGTTGCGGGACAGCGACAGCCCGCGGATCCGGGGGTCCTCTGCCGCCGCCTTCCGGATCCGGTCCCAGCTGTCGTCGCGGGAACCATCGTCGACCAGCACGACCTCGTAGTCGAGGTGGAGGTCGGCGAGCGCGGCGTCGACCGCCGCGACGAACGCGGGCAGGCTCGCCCCCTCGTTGTGCACAGGGCTGACGATGCTGAGTTCCGGACGGTGCGCCGTCACGACCGCACCTCCGCCGCGCAGAAGTCGCGCGAGTAGCGGGTCTGGGTCGCGGCGTCGAGCGCGTGCTCGAGCCGGGTGTGCCAGTCGTCCCGGTCGGGGTCGATCGCCACGAAGTCCTCCAGCAAGCGGCACCGGACGGCGTCGCCGTCCTCGCTGTCGACGAAGTTGGTCACGGCGACGGCGATCTGGTTGAGCACGGCAGACTCGGTGCGGGTCGCCTGGGTCCACACGAGCGCCTGATTGGACACCAGGGTCGCGACCGCGAGGCTCACGAGCCCGATCATGCCGCGGCGCAGCCAGGCGCGTCGGTATTCGTTGAGCGCAAGGAGCGCGGCGGTGACGAGCAACGACCCGCCTGCGACCGTGAGCTGCGTCTCGCGCCATCCCGACCCGACGGGCCACGCCTCAGCGACATCGCGCTGGACGGCTTCCGAGGAGGCCGCCAGCCCCGCCCCCATCACGAGCAACGCGGTCCCGGCCGCCGCCAGGGCGAGGAGCTCTCCCCGCGTCAACGCTCGAAGCTCGTCACGCCGCCGCCAGCCGGCGACCGCCACCCCCGCCAGGGCCAGCGCGAGCAGGTAGGTCACCGGGTTGCGCACGACGGCCCACAGGTCGCCTCCGCCGGTCGCCGCTCCCCAGTAGGCGGGCAGCGGGACCCAGCTCACCAGCCGGTGCCCGAGCGCCGGAAGCAACTCGGGGCCGACCGCGATGGTGGAGTTGTCGTAGCACGAGCCGTCGGCGCAGTTGCTGGCGATGATGGCCCGGATCGGGACGAGCACGAGGAGGAAGCCGAGCCACCCCAGCCCGACCGCCTTGACCGCAGCGCTCCGCGCGAGCACGCCCCACGGCTGGGCCAGCGTCAGGCGTCCCCGCGCGACCACGGCGACGAGTGCGAGGGGCGGCGCGAGGTAGGCGACCTCGTTGAAGGACGCGAGGGCCGCCCCGACCACGACGCTCGCGAGCGCACCGCCGGCGGACAGGTGAGTGCGGGTCGACGGCCCGTACCGCGCTGCCGCTGCCGCGACCCCGAGCACGATGGCGGTCGAGAGGAAGTACAGGTCCGTGAAGATCACGACCGAGCTCAGGCCACCGGCCGCGATCAGCCCCGCAGCGAACGCGAACGGGACCAGCAGGGTCGCGGTCGACGGCGGCGTGCGACGCAGCGGTGCCGGCGCGGTGACGGTCTCGGCGAGGACCACGAGGACGCTGGCGAGCACGCCGACCGCGACCAGGTACACCAACCGCATCGCGACGTTCATCGGCACGGTGAGCGCCGAGCTGACGTGGAAGGTCAGGAGGTCGAGGGAACGCTCCATCATGCGACCGAGCGGCCGGAAGGTGCCGCTCTCCAGGTAGGTGGGGATCGACCGGAGCTGGTCGCTGACCACCAGCCACGGGCGGGTCGCGTACTCGCCGCCGAAGCGGTAGGGGTTGAACCGGTTGTCCGCCTTCGGGGCCATCGCGAGCAGCGGCAGCATCACCAGCACGGGTGCGAGTCCGGCGCGCAGGTAGGGACCCCACCAGCGCTGGCGCGGTGGCTGCGTCTGGTGCGGCGCGGTCGTCGGCACCGCCGAGCCGACATCCATGGGCGGGCACTCCCCTGGTCACCGACCGCCGAGATCTACCGGCGGCCGTACACCCCGATCTCACGCAGGACCGCGGCCACGTCGTCCTCGTCGAGCCGCTCGGAGAGTGCCGCCACCAGCCGTTCGGTCAACAACGGCGCGCCGCATCGGGGGCAGAAGTTCGCCTGCGCGCCGGCGACGTCCAGGTCCAGGTCGCAGCGGGCGCACCGGTCCACGGCCCGCCGGGAGGCGACCCCGATCTCGCGGAGCGCGTCGATGTACCCCCGCGCGTAGTCCCAGGCCACGTAGTGGGAAGGTTCGGGCTGGTAGGCCGGCTCGTGGACCGGGGTCTCCCCGGTCTCGAGCAGCGAGGTGAGGTTGGCCACGAGGATGTCCCAGCCGTAGTAGTGCTCCTCGACACAGTCGTCGCACCAGACGGCGACGCCTTGGATGCCCTCCGGTTCGAAGGCCGCCCGGAACTCGGTGAGGTCGGCGAGGTCCTGCTCGATCAGCGCGAGCTCGTGCTCGTCGAGGGGTTCGGGCTCGCCGAAGTCGTCGGGTTCGTCCACGTCGGGACCTCTCGGGCGGCAGGTTGGGCAACGAGGCGATGGTAGGCGGCCCCGTCCCCGCGCTCCGACCGGTCCGCCGGTCAGCTGGGGACGTGCAGGGCCGCGAGCGAGTGGCTCAGACCGGGGAAGCTGCGGGGGTCCCAGCCCGTGAGCTCCGCCCACCGGTCGAGGCGGTACGCCACCGTGTTCGCGTGCAGGCCGAGCCGCCGAGCCGCTTCGCTGACGCTGAAGCGGGCGGTGGCGAAGGCCTCCACGGCCTCCGCGAGGTGCGGGTGCTCCGCTGCCACCCCCCTGCCGGTCGCGAGCAGTGGGTCGAGCCGCTCGCTCGCGCCGCCGAGGGTCGCCCACAGCCACACGTCCTCGAACCGGGCGGTCGCCGCGGCCGGCGTGACCGGCAGGGTCCGCTCGGCGTCCTCGAGGCTCGTGCGTGCGCCCGTGAGGCCGGGCCGCACGGCGCCGCACGCGATCGTCGCGCCCGGCACGACCTGGCGGGCCGCCTCCGCGACGACCGCGGCGTCGGACTCCTGCGAGAGCACCACGGCGCTCGCCCCCCGGACGACGACCGCGTGATGGCCCGGCGAGGCTTCCAACCGCCGCTGCAGCAGGACCGCGTCGAGATCGCCGGTCCCGCTGCGCAGCACCGCCGCCTGGAACGAGGCACCGGGATCGAACCCGAGCGACCGACCGAGCACCACTGCCTCCGGCCGCGCAGGGTCGCCGATCAGCAGAAGTTCGAGGAACCGCTGGCGGGCACCGAGCGCGCGTGCCTCGGCCGTGTGGATCGTCTCCGCGTGCTGGGCGGCGATGGCCGCCGTCGCCTCGTGGGTCCACTGCCACACGGTCGTCGCCGCGGTCAGCAGCTGGGTGGCGATCGCCGGGTCCTCGCGCGGGACGGCTGCGACGAGCGCCGCCCAGAGCTCGCGGAAGCCGATGTGGTACGCCTGGATCAGCGCATCGACGCCGATGCCCTGAACCGCCCGGCGGCCACCGAGTGGCCGCCGGGCCGCGATCTCCTCCGGCGTCGGCCCCCGCCGCTCGGCGAGGCCACGGAGGGTCACGCGCAGGTTGCTGGTCACCGACCGCGCCAGTTCCTCCGGTGGCACCAGGCCGGCGCGGTAGGCGTCGATCTCGCGTTCGATGCCGGCGACGATGCGGGAGGTGAGCTCGTCGACGCCCTCGGCCACGCGAGCCACGAGCTCGGCGACGGGCTCCCAGCCGGACGGGACCCGTGGCGCCTCGGCGTCGGGTGCCGCGACCGGCGGCAGGAGCTCGTCCGGCGCGGCGTCGGACAGCACCTCGTGGGGTACGGCGGCCACCGGATGCTCCCTCCCCGATGGGACCCATGTGGCCGTCAGCCTAGAGCCTCGACCGCGCGATGTCGCCGGTCGATCCGACGCTCGGCTCGTGGGATCCACGAGCCGAGCGTCGCGGACGAACCGCTGCCCGACGACCTGTCGCGGCCAGGGTCCCCGGGGGATCGGGCCGCGCATCTGCGCGCGTTGACCGGTGTCGGAACCCCGCCGCTCGCCCCACGTTGACTTCGGCCGAACGGACGGGTAGGAAACACGTCCGGGAGGGACCTGTTCGTGGGAACCACGAAGTGACCACGGACCTGCGCGACGGAGCGACGGCTGGGAGTCGCGCCGGTGGTCGCGACGAGCCCTCGGCGGCGCGAAAGGGAGAGCGGGTGCTCGCCATCAGCAACCTCGAGGTGGTCTACGAGGACGTGATCCTCGTGCTCAAGGGCGTCTCGCTGTCCGTGCCGGAGGGATCGATCGTCGCGCTGCTCGGTGCGAACGGCGCCGGCAAGACCACGGTCCTGCGAGCGATCACCGGGCTGCTCGGCGTGCACCGCGGGAACATCACGAAGGGCACGATCACCCTCGACGGCGAGGAGATCCACCACCTCGACGCCCCGGCGACGGTGGCCACCGGCATCGGCCAGGTGATGGAGGGACGGCGGATCTTCACGGAGTTCACCGTCGACGAGAACCTGCGCATCGGGGCGCACACCGCCGATCGTGGCTCGGTCGACGGCAACCTCGACCGCGTCTACTCCACCTTCCCGGCCATCGCGGGGCGCCGCACGCAGGTGGCCGGCTACCTGTCCGGCGGCGAGCAGCAGATGCTCGCGATCGGCCGTGCACTGATGGCGGAGCCGCGTGTGCTGCTGCTCGACGAGCCCTCGCTCGGTCTCGCTCCGCTGATCGTGCAGCAGATCCGGGACCTGATCGTGGAGATCAACCAGCAGGGCACCTCGGTCCTGCTGGTCGAACAGAACGCGAACATGGCCCTGTCGATCGCGTCGCACGGGTACATCCTGGAGACCGGCAAGGTCGTGATGGACAAGCCCGCAGCGGAGTTGCGTGAGGACGAGGACGTGCGCGAGTTCTACCTCGGGTTGCGCGAGGAGGGCGCGGGGTCGTTCCGCGACGTCAAGCACTACAAGCGCCGCAAGCGCTGGCTGTCCTGACCGAGCGAGCGAAAGGCGAGCGACCGTGGTGCACGTGCGACCCTTGTCCGACACGCTGACCGGCACGTCGGTCGATCTTCCGGCCGGGCAACCGATCATCGAGGTCACCGACCTCGAGCTGCGCTTCGGTGGCACGCGGGCGATCGATGGCGTCGGGTTCGCCGTCGCGCAGCGCGAGCTGTTCGCGATCATCGGCCCGAACGGCGCCGGCAAGACGTCGATCTTCAACTGCATCTCGGGTGTCTACCGCCCCCAGGCAGGGTCGATCCGTTTCCTCGGTGAGGAGCTCATCGGGCAGCGTCCGGACCTGACCGCGGACCGTGGCGTCTCCCGGATGTTCCAGAACATCGAGCTGTTCGACAACCTCACGGTGCTCGACAACCTCATGCTCGGCCGCCACCAGCACCTGCACTACGGCCCGGTCGCCGGGATGCTCTACCGCGGCAAGGCCCAGCGGGCGGAGCTCGCGAACCGGCGCATCGTCGAGGACCTGATCGACTTCCTGGGCATCGAGAAGTTCCGCAAGTTCCCGGTCGGGATGCTGCCGTACGGCGTCAAGAAGCGGGTCGAGCTCGGGCGGGCCCTCGCGATGGAGCCCAAGCTGCTGCTGCTCGACGAGCCGGTCGCCGGCATGAACGTCGAGGAGACCGAGGACATGGCGCGGTTCATCCTCGACATCCGCAGCGAGCTCGACCTCGCGATGATCATGGTCGAGCACGACATGGGGCTCGTGATGGACCTCGCCGACCGGGTGATGGTGCTCGACTTCGGGCGCCGCATCTCCCTCGGCTCCCCCGAACACGTCCAACGCGACCCCGAGGTGATCCGCGCCTACCTCGGGGAGGGCGACAGCGGCCCGAGCCTCGAGGAGCAGGCCGCTGACGCCGAAGCGCTCGCCGCGACCGAGGAGGTCACCCCGTGAGCACCGTCCTGGAGCCCACCGCCCCGTCGGCCGGCGCCGGCCTGCAGACCCTGCCGCAGCGGATCCGCGAGCACGCGACGCGGGACCCCCAGCGGGTCTGCATGCGGGAGAAGCGCTACGGCATCTGGCAGGACATCACCTGGGCCGAGTACCAGGAGCACATCGAACTCGTCGGTCACGCCCTGGTGTCCCTCGGCATCGAGCCGGGTGACCGGGTCGCGATCCACTCGGAGAACCGTCCGGAGTGGCTGTTCGGCGACCTCGGGATCGTCGCGGTGCGCGCCATCACGGTGGGGCTGTACCCGACGAACCCGCCGGCGGAGGTCCGCTACCTCCTGCAGGACTCCGGTGCGCGGGTGCTGTTCGCCGAGGACCAGGAGCAGGTCGACAAGGCCTTGGACGTAGAGGCGGACTGCCCGAGCCTCGAGTGGATCGTCTACCTCGAGCCGCGCGGCGTGAGCGACTACGACCATCCGAAGCTGCTGTCGTGGGACGACGTCCTGGCGCGGGGACGCGAGCACCGGGAGGCGGATCCGTCCCTGATCGAGCGGCGCGCCCGCGAGGCCGAGTCCGGCGACATCGTCACCCTGGTCTACACGTCGGGCACCACGGGGCCCCCGAAGGGCGCGATGCTCACCAACGGCAACGTCGATTTCGCCACCCGCGTGCTCGTCACCGAGGGTGGGACCTACGACCCGCCGCCGACCAGCGACGACGTGTTGGTCTCCTACCTGCCGCTGTGCCACGTGGCCGAACGGGCCGCCACGACCTGGACGAACGCTGCAGGCGGCGTGACCGTGCACTTTGCGGAGTCGATCGAGACCGTCACCGCGAACCTGCGCGAGGTCCAGCCGACGCTGTTCTTCGCGGTGCCCCGCATCTGGGAGAAGCTCTACGCGGGCGTGCACATCAAGATGAACGCTGCGTCACGTTTCAAGAAGCTGGTGTACGGCTTCGCGATGAAGCTCGCCGACCGGATCGGCGAGGAACTGGTCCGCAACCAGGGCAACCACACCCCGACGACCCGGCTGCTCTACGCGATCGGCTACCCGCTGGTGTTCCGTGCCCTGCGCGACCGCATCGGGCTGCGCAAGGTCCGGGCGGCGAGCTCCGGCGCCGCGGCCATCTCCCCGGAGGTGCTCCGCTTCTTCTTCGGCATCGGCGTCATCATCTACGAGATCTACGGCATGACCGAGAACAGTGCCGTCGCGACCGTCAATCGGCCCGGTCGCGTCAAGCTCGGCACCGTCGGGGAGCCGCACGACGGCATCGACCTCCAGATCGACGAGACCACCGGGGAGATCCTCACCCGCCACCCGGGGGTCTTCGCGGGCTACTGGAACAAGCCCGACCAGACCCGCGAGGTGATGGACACCGACGGGTGGTTGCACACCGGTGACGTCGGCGTGTGGGTCGACGGCACCCACGTGAAGATCGTCGACCGCATCAAGGACATCATCATCACCGCTGGTGGGAAGAACATCTCGCCGTCGGAGATCGAGAACTCGCTCAAGACCTCGCCGTTCATCAAGGAGGCGGTCGTCGTCGGCGACGGCCGGGCGTACCTCACGGCGTTGATCGGCATCGAGCTCGACACCATCGGGGACTGGGCGCTGTCGCGCCGCATCCCCTACACGACCTACCGCGACCTCTCGGAGAAGGAGGAGGTCCTCAAGCTCGTCCAGAAGGTGGTCCACCAGACCAACGAGCGCTTCGCCCGGGTCGAGAACGTCCGCAAGTTCCGCATGATGCCGAAGGAGCTCGACCACGAGGACGGCGAGCTCACGGCGACCCAGAAGGTCAAGCGCAGCTCGCTGTTCGACATGTTCGGCGACCTCGTCGACGACATGTACGGCAACCGGACGGCGTTCGCCGGCGGCGACCTGACCACCGTGCACACACCCGAGCACAGCGACGGCGAGATGGAGGGGGCGGCATGACGGCGACCACCCGGCACGGCCGCCCGGGGGAGGTGACCACGTGGAGGAGCTGATCGCGTCGGTGATCCGCGGGCTCGGCATCGGCAGCACCTACGCGCTGCTCGGGGTCGGCTTCGTGATCATCTACCGGGCGACCGAGGTGGTGAACTTCGCCCAGCCCGCGCTGATGATCCTCGGCGCGTACTTCACCGCCTACTACGTGTTCAACCTCGGTCTGCCCTTCTGGGTCGCGACGCTCGCCGCGATGGTCACGATGGCCCTGATCGGGGCGATCACCGAACGGATCGCGCTGCGACCGATGGTCGGCGAGCCACCCTTCGCGGCGGCGATGGTGACGGTGGGCGTCTTCATCATCCTGTTGATCGTCGCCTTCCGCTTGATCGGCACCACGGTCATCACCGTCGGCGACCCGTGGGGCCTCGAGCGGATGGACGTCTTCGGCATCCGCATCTTCCAGGTCGACGTCGCGAAGATCGTGATCTCGATGGTCGCCATCTCCATCGTCGGGATCTTCCTGAAGCGCTCGCGGGTCGGGCTCGCGATGCGCGCGACCGCGCTCGACCAGGAGGTCGCGCTCGCCCAGGGGGTCAACGTCGGGCGGATGTTCGGCCTGTCCTGGGCCATCGCTGGCGCCCTCGCGGCCCTCGCCGGGATGCTGATCGGGACGGGCTCCGGTGGGGTGGAGGCCACCACGGCGTTCATCGCCCTGAAGGCGCTGCCGGTGATCATCCTCGGCGGGCTGGACTCGATCCAGGGTTCGGTGTACGCGGGGCTGATCATCGGCGTCGCGGAGTCGCTGACCCGTAGCTACCAGCCGGAGTTCGCGCCGATCCTCGGCGCCAACTTCGACGTCGTCGTCCCCTACCTGATCATGATCCTGGTGCTGATGGTCCGGCCCTACGGACTGTTCGGGACCCCGGAGGTCCAGCGCGTATGACCGGCCAGCCCTCCACAACGCTCGCCCCGAAGGCGTCACGGGCGACCCGCCGCGGTCGTCCGGAGCTCTACACGGACTACCGCGCCGACCAGGCGATCTGGAACACCCCGGCCAAGCGGTTCTGGACGGCCGCGCTCGTGCTGGTCGGCCTCTACCTGCCGTTCACGCTCAGCCGGGACCTGACGGGCCTGCTCACGCTCGTGTTCATCTACGCGATCGGCGGCATCGGGCTGAACCTGGTCACCGGGTACGCCGGGCAGGTGTCGCTCGGCCACGCCTTCTTCCTGGGGCTCGGCGCGTACACGGCGGCCTTCCTCGGCGGGGAGCCGTCCGGCACCGTGCGCGGGCTCGAGCTCGACCTGCTCATCTGGTTGCCGATGGCGGGCATCGTGCCGGCGTTCGTCGGGTTGCTCGTCGCGCCGCTGGCCGCCCGGGTGCGCGGGTTGTACCTCGCGATCCTCACGCTCGGCCTCGTGTTCATGGGCGAGCACCTGTTCAAGGAGGCTCGCACCTTCACGGGCGGCCCGGGCGTCGGGCGGGCTCCCGCGGAGCCGGTGGTGTTCGGCTACAACCTCTACGCCCGCCAGACGATCCTCGGCGTCGAGCTGCCGCGCGAGAGCGTGTTCTACCTGTTCTGCTTCGCGCTGATGATCGGCATGGCGATCCTCGCCCGCAACCTCGCCCGCTCGCGGTGGGGCCGCGCCTTCGCCGCCGTGCGCGACCGGGACATCGCCGCGGAGGTCATGGGCGTTCCGCTGCTGCGCACCAAGACCCTGGCCTTCGTGCTGTCGTCGTTCTTCGCGGGCATCGCCGGCGCGCTGCTGTCGGTCGTGATCGGACGGATCACGCCGGAGAACTGGAACCTGCTGCTGTCGATCGACTTCCTGGCGGTGATCCTGATCGGTGGCATCGCGACCATCTCCGGGTCGCTGATCGGCGCGGCGTTCGTCGTCCTGCTGCCCCGCGGCGTCGAGTGGGCGTCCGGGTACGTCCCCTTCATCGGCGGGGCCGGCGGGTCCGGCTTCATCAGCGTCTTCCAGCTGCAGGGCATCCTGTTCGGGGCGCTGATCGTGCTGTTCATCGTGGTCGAACCGAGGGGACTGTTCGGTATGTGGTTGCGGATACGCAACTACTGGAAGGCCTGGCCCTTCTCGTACTGACGGTCGTACTGGCGGCGCGAGAGGGGCGCCGGGGTCGCACGGATTGACGGCGACTACGAGCGAGGTAGTAGCATCATCCACGGAGAGGCAACCGGGAGCGTGGGGGACGACCTCCATGCCGGGTGACTGGGAGGTTGAGGTATGCAGAGGACCCGATGGCGGCGTGCCGCCGCGACGCTGAGCGTCGTGGCGTTGCTCGCCGTGGCTTGCGGTGACAACGAACCGGCGACGACGAGTCCGACGGAGGAGGATGCCGACGCCGACGCGACGGACGCCGACGCCGACGCGGATGCGACGGACGACGACGCCGACGACGTTGCGGTCGGCGACATCCAGTTCGACCAGGGCGTGACCGAGGAGGCGTGCCCGAACGCGGTCAATCCCGACAACGGCTGCATCTACCTCGGCGTCCTCTCGGACCTCACCGAGGGGCCGTTCGCGGCACTCGGCGTCCCACTGACGGAGGCCCAGCGCGACTTCTGGAACCGCGTGAACACCGACGGCGGGATCGCCGGGTTCGACGTCGACATCGACGAGTACACCCGCGACACGAAGTTCGACCCGCAGGAGCACTCGTCGGCCTACCGGCAGATCGAGCCGAACATCCTGGCGTTGCATCAGTCGCTCGGCACCGAGCCGACCGAGGCCATCCTGCGCGACATGGACGACGACAACGTGATCGCCTCGCCGGCGACCTGGTGGTCAGGCTGGGGCTTCGAGGAGAAGGACCGTGGCCTGATCCTGGAGATCGGGTACTCCTACTGCATCGAGTCGATGATCGCGATGGACTACGTCAGCGAGAACATCGCCGAGCCGGGCAGCGTCATGGCCGTCGGCTACCCGGGTGACTTCGGTGGCGACAGCGCCGCCGGTGTCGAGGCGTGGGCGGAGGCCGCCGGCGTCGAGTTCCTCGGCTTCGTCGAGACCGCACCGAACGCGATCGTCGGCTCCCAGGACGCGGCGATCAGCCAGATCCTCTCCGGTGGGCCGGACGTCGTGATGCTCGCCGTCGGTCCCGCCGAGACCGCCGAGATCGTCGGTGGCTCGGCCGCCCAGGGCTTCGAGGGTCAGTTCATGGGCTCGGTGCCGACCTGGAACCCGGCGCTGCTGCAGACCCCGGCCGCTCCGGCGCTCGAGGCGATCTACCTGCACGTCGGGTTCGCCGAGAACTTCGATGGCGAGTCGGAGGCGCACGACAAGCTGCGTGAGGCCCGCAACGGCGAGCCGCCCGTCAACGACGCCTACACCTACGGCTGGATCCAGTCGTACCCGATCCTGCGGGCGCTCGAGGCCGCCGCGGCCAACGGCGACCTGACCCGTGAGGGGCTGCGCAGCGTGGTCGACGGCCTGGTCGTCGACTACGAGGGCGCACTGCCGGACCAGGTCTACGGTGGCGACCCGAACGAGAACGTGCAGCGTGAGGCCACGATCTCGCGGCCCGACGGCGAGTCCGACCTCGGCTACTCGACCGTGGAGGCGGGCTACACCGGCCCGATCGCCTCGGAGTACGCCTACGACGGTCCCTGCTCCGGCTAGGACCAGCACACCAGCAGGTGCGGGGGCGGGCCTGAGGGCCCGCCCCCTCTCTCAGGGTACGACCGGGGTGGTCCCCGATGGTGCGCCCTTCCGAACGGTGGGATGCTCGTCGGGAAGCCAAGCGAGGTGCTCGACCTCGACCCGGAAGGAACCGACGTGACCTGCCCCGCCTGCGGCGCCGACCTGGCGTCCTCCACCACCACCTGCGCCGCCTGCGGCCACGTGCTCGCCCCGAGCGCCGCGGCGAGCGGCACGCCTCCGCAGGGGTTCAGCCCGGCGCCCGTCCCGGTCTGGGGCCAAGCCCAGGCCCCCGCCGCCCACCCGTCCGGCCTGACCGGCGAGCTGCGCGGCTGGGGCATCGGCGCCCACCTCGCCGGGCTCGGCGCCGGCCTCGCGACCGCCGCGATCTTCGGCTGGGTCGGCCCGCTCGTCGTGTGGCTGATCAAGCGCGACGAGCACCCCTTCACCGACCACCACGCGAAGGAGGCGCTGAACTTCCAGCTCACCGTCCTCGTCGCGATCGCCGCCGGCGCCCTGCTCACCATCCCGGCCGTGATCGTCGGCGTGCTGACCCTCGGCATCGGGCTGCTGCTGATCGGTGCGGTCGTCTTCGCCGCGTTCGTCGCCTGGTTCGTGCTGCCGATCATGGCGGCGATCAAGGCCTCGAACGGCGAGGGGTACCGCTACCCGCTGACGATCCGGTTCGTCAGCTGACCGCCGGCCGCCGGCCGCCGGCCGCCGACCGCCGACGATCGGCGGATGGCCGACCGCGCCGCGACGCCACCGCGTCTCCCACGACCGCCCGGGCCCCGCTGCCCGGGCGGTCACGCCGTGACCGGGGCGCGTCCGGACGCACGCACGGCCGCGTCGCCGCCCGGCATTACCCTCCGTCGTCGTCTGCCGGCCGCCGGCGATCCGCACCGTCTCCCGAGGGATCCGTGCCCCCTGCCACCTCCTCCTCGTCCCCGCTGCTCGACGACCTCAACGAGTCGCAGCGCCGGGCCGTGCTCGCCGTCGACGGCGCCGTGCTGGTCGTCGCGGGCGCGGGGTCCGGCAAGACGCGCGTGCTCACCCACCGCATCGCGCACCTGATCCGGGACCACGGCGTCTCGCCGTTTGAGATCCTCGCGATCACGTTCACCAACAAGGCCGCCGGGGAGATGGCCGAGCGGGTCGGGCAGCTCGTCGGGGAGCGGCTCGGCGAGCGGATGTGGGTCACGACCTTCCACAAGGCATGCGTGCGGATCCTGCGGCGGGAGCTGACCCGGCTCGGCTACAAGAGCGGTTTCACGATCTACGACGGGCAGGACTCGCTGCGGCTGGTCACCCAGCTCGCCAACGACCTCAACGTCGACGCCAAGCGCCTGAGCCCGAAGGCGATCCGGACGGCGATCAGCAACGCCAAGGACGAGCTGATCGACTTCGAGACCTACAAGCAGCAGGCCACCCACTGGCCCGACATCCAGATCGCGGAGGTCTACGAGGCCTACCAGGACCGGCTGCTGCGGGCGAACGCGCTCGACTTCGACGACCTCATCGTCAAGACCGTCGAGGTCTTCCAGCTGTTCCCCGACGTGCTCGAGCACTGGCAGCGCCGCTTCCGCTACGTGCTGGTCGACGAGTACCAGGACACCAACCGCGCCCAGTACCACCTCGTCAACCTGCTGGCCGGCCTGCACGGCAACCTGATGGTCGTCGGCGACCCGCAGCAGGGCATCTACGGCTTCCGCGGCGCCACCATCCGCAACATCATCGAGTTCGAGCACGACCACCCGGACGCCGAGGTGATCGTGCTGGACCGCAACTACCGCTCGACGCAGACGATCCTGGACGCGGCGAACGGGGTGATCGCCCGCTCGGCCGTGCGGCGGCGCGCGGAGCTGTGGACCGACCGTGGCCTCGGCGAGCAGGTGGTCCGCTACCAGGCCGAGGACGAGCACGACGAGGCCGCGTTCGTCGCGGAGACCTGCGAGGAGCTGCGGGCCGGCGGCTACCGGTTCGACGACGTCGCCGTCTTCTACCGGACCAACGCGCAGTCCCGGGTGCTCGAGGACGTCTTCCTGCGCGTCGGGCTGCCGTACCGGGTGATCGGCGGGGTGCGCTTCTACGAGCGCAGGGAGATCCGCGACCTGACCGCGTACCTGCGGGTGCTCGCGAACCCGGCCGACGACGTCTCCGCCCGCCGGATCGTCAACACCCCCCGCCGCGGGATCGGTGACCGCACGATCGAGGCGCTGGACTGGCACGCGCGCCGGGAGGGCGTGAGCTTCCTCGCCGCGTGCGAGGTCGCGGAGGAGGTGCAGGGGCTCGCGCCACGGGCCGTCGGCGCGGTGCGGGCGTTCGTCGACCTGCTCGGTGCCCTGCGCGCCGAGGTGGCGCACGACCTGCCGATCGCGGACCTGATCGAGCGGATCTGGGACCGCACCGGCTACCTCCGCGAGCTCGAGGCGGAGCGCACGATCGAGGCCGAGGGCCGCATCGAGAACCTCCGCGAGCTGCGTTCGATCGCGCAGGAGATCGCGGCGCGCGGCGAGGCCGGCGACGGCGAGGAGGGGCTCGCCGCCTTCCTCGAGTCGGTCACGCTCGTCTCCGACCAGGACGAGCTCGACCGTGACGACGAGGGCGCGGTCACGCTGATGACCCTGCACACCGCCAAGGGCCTCGAGTACCCGGTGGTGTTCCTCGTCGGCCTGGAGGACGGCGTCTTCCCGCACGTGCGCTCGCTGTCGGACCCGCAGCAGCTCGAGGAGGAGCGCCGGCTGGCCTACGTCGGGGTGACCCGCGCCCAGGACCGCCTCTACGTCACCCACGCGACCCACCGGATGCTGTGGGGCCAGACCTCCTACAACCCGCCGTCGCGGTTCCTCGCGGAGGTCCCGGAGGCGCTCGTCGAGCGGCGTGGCGCCACCGCGACCACGTCCGCGGCCAAGCGCCGCCGCGACGTCGAGGTGGTCGAGCTCGCCGGCGCCGAGTTCCGGGTCGGGGACCAGGTCCTGCACACGAAGTTCGGGCCCGGCCGCGTGCTCGAGCTCACCGGCGAGGGCGAACGGGCGGAGGCGACCGTCCAGTTCGACGCGGAGGGGGTCAAGCACCTGCTGCTCGCCTACGCGCCGCTGGTGCGCCTGTGACGGCCGGGGCGGTCGGCGTCGTGAGCTCGGCGTCGTGAGGGACCTCCTCGCCACCTTCGGGCTGGTGTTCCTCGCCGAGCTCGGCGACAAGTCGATGCTGCTCGCGATCGGCTTCGCGGCCCGCTACCGGCCGTGGCCGGTCCTCGGCGGGATCGCGATCGCGGCGTTCACGATGCTCGGGCTGTCGACCCTCGCGGGGGCGGCCCTCGGGCTCGCGTTGCCGGAGCAAGCGCTCGCGATCGCCGGCGGGCTGCTGTTCCTGGGCTTCGGGCTCTGGACGTTGCGCGACGACGACGATGACGACGGCATGGTGGCCCTGCGCGGCGGGTCGGTCCTGCTCGGGGTCACGGTCGCGTTCGTGCTGGCCGAGTTCGGGGACAAGACGATGCTCGCCACCGTGACGCTCGCGGCCACGCAGTCGCCGGTGGCGACCTGGCTCGGTGCGGGGGCGGGCATGACGGCCGCCAGCGGGATCGCGATCGCGCTCACCTCCTGGGCCGGGACCCGGCTGCCGGAGCGGCCGGTGCGGCTCGCGGCGGCCGGCGCGTTCCTGCTGTTCGGGGTGCTGCTGCTGGTCGGGGGGTTGCGCGGGTAGCGGCGTTGCCTCGGCCGGGGACGACGGACCAGTACGGTGTGACGTCATGGACCCCCACGCGATCCCGCTGGCGGCGCTGCGCGAGGTGGCGGCCCGCCATCCCGCCCTGCGGCTGCTGTTGGTGCACGGCTCGCGGGCGCGAGGGGACGCCCACGCGGCGTCCGACTGGGATCTCGGCTACCTCGCCGACGACACCCTCGACGTGGGTCTGCTGCACGCCGACCTCGCGCAGGCGCTCGGCACCGACGACGTCGACCTGGTCGGCCTCGCGCGCGCCTCCGCCCTCCTGCGCTTCGAGGCAGCCCGCAACGGCCGGGTCGTGGTCGCCGACCCGCCGGAGGTCCACGAGCGGTTCGTGCTGGCGGCGACGCTCTTCTGGTGCGACGCCGGCCCGGTGATCGAACGTGCGCAGGCCGCGGTGCTCGCGAGCCTGGACCGGTGATGGCGCCCGTCGACGCCGCGGTGCTCGCCGAACGGACCGCTTCGGTCCAGCGGCACCTGCGCCGGGTGGCGGAGCGCCTGCCGTCGGACGCCGCTGCGCTGCGTCCTGCCACCGATGCCACCGATGCGGTGATCCTGCACCTGTGGCAGGCGGTGCAGGTCGTGATCGACGTCGCGGTCTCCTCCTGCGTCGCCCTCGGCCTCGGGTCGCCGGCGACCTACGGTGACGGCTTCCGCCTCCTGGCCGCCCACGACGTGATCGAGCCGGCGCTGGCGGAGCGGCTCGTGCGGGCGGCGGGCTTCCGCAACGTCCTCGTGCACGCGTACGCCGACCTCGACCTCGCGCGCGTCCACGCGGCCGCCGTCGAGGGGCCGGACGACCTGCTCGCCTTCCTCGCGGCGATCCGTGACCGACTGGCCGGGAGCTGACCCAACCGGCATGGCGCGGCGGCACGAAGTGCAGGTGGTGGGTACGACCCACCGACGTTCCCACGTCACCTCGACCTGCGGAGAGCGACATGGCCCGGCAGCGCAAGGTCTCGACCACCCGCGTGATCGCGGCCGACCGGCAGGCGATCTTCGACGTGATCGCCGACCCGGCGCTGCATCCCGTGATCGACGGGTCCGGCACGGTCGGGGGCGTGCAGGACGGCGGTCCGGAGCGGCTCGCGCTCGGCGCCCGTTTCGGCATGGACATGCAGCTCGGCGCCTCCTACAGGATCCTCAACGAGGTGGTCGAGTTCGAGGAGGGCCGGGTGATCGCCTGGCGGCACTTCCACGGCCACCGGTGGCGCTACGAGTTCCGTGACGTCCCAAGCGGCACGGAGGTGACCGAGACCTTCGACTGGTCGACCGCCAAGGCCAAGCTGCCGCTGGAGCTGGCCGGGTTCCCCAAGCGCAACCTCGCGGGGATGCGCGCCACCCTCGAGCGGCTCGACCGCTACGTCACCACCGGGTCGGCGGAGGGCGTCGACGCGGCCTGACGGCGCCGACCGGCCCGCTTCAGCGACACCCCGGCGCGACCTCGTCGGTCGTCGGCGCCGGCCCCGGCACCGACACGGTCGGGTCGACGTACACCTCCCCGTCGTGCAGCTGGGTCGGGTGCTCCTCGAGCGACGGCACCCCCGCGAAGCCGCGCCCCGTCAGGCTCCACACGCGGCCGTCGGCGGCCTCGAGCCGGTTCGAGGCCGGGCAGTACGCCACGTCGTCCGCGTGGACGAACGCCCGGACGCGTCCGCCACCGGTGACCACCAGCACCTCGAGGCCCGGGTCGAGGTGGGCGGGGTGCAGGTCCTCGACGGCCCCGACCTGCACCCACGGTGCGGGCGGGGGCTCCGCACCCCGTTGCAGGAAGAGCACCCCGGCGACGACCACGACCAGGCCGGCGACGAGCGACGCGATGACCCACTGCAACCCGAGCGGCGCGCGCAGCACGATCTTGCGGGCGCGCTTCGCGGCGCGCTCCGGCAGGTAGCCCGACGGCCCGAACGCGGGCCGCTCGAGCTCGGGATCGCGATCGGGCACGACGGCAGCCACCGGGGGGTCGGGTCGGCCGGCAAGGTAGCGCCGCTCGGCGTCCGGTCCGGCCCGCTCGGCACCGTAGGGCCACCCGGCCGACCGGCCGCGTTCGTTCGCTGAGGGTCGGCACGACTATCCTCGGCGCATCGCGACGAGGGAGGCGGCAGCGCATGGCGATCCGGGTCGTCGTGGCCAAACCGGGGCTCGACGGTCACGACCGGGGTGCGAAGGTCGTCGCTCGCGCGCTGCGGGACGCCGGGATGGAGGTCATCTACACCGGCCTCCACCAGACGCCGCAGCAGATCGTCGCCGCGGCGCTGCAGGAGGACGCGCAGGCCGTCGGCCTGTCGATCCACTCCGGCGCGCACCTGACGTTGTTCCCCAAGGTGGTGCAGCTGCTGCGCGAGCAGGGCGCCGACGATGTCGTGGTGTTCGGTGGCGGCATCATCCCCGACGCGGACATCGAGGTGCTGCAGGCGGCCGGTGTCGCCGCGATCTTCACGCCCGGCACGCGGATGAAGACCATCACCGACTGGGTCAAGGCCAACGTCCCCGAGCGCACCTGAGCCCGGCCGGACGCGCCTGCCGCCCGTCGCCGCCGTCCACCCCGGCCGTCCGTGC
>SLMP01000009.1 GCA_007133465.1 Nitriliruptoraceae bacterium
CCGGGTCGGGGGCCGGGTCGGGGGCCGGGTCCGGGTCCGGGTCCGGCTGGTCGTCCGCCGCCGCGTCCAGCTGCGCCTCCTCGTCCGCATCGGCGAGGGCCGCGTCGATCCAGTCGGCGAACGGACCGCGTTCACGCCAGTGCGGGACCGCGGGCGTCGGCGGTTCCTTCGGGGCCAGGCGCCGCCGCAGCCGCTGGACCCACATCGGGGGCGTGACCGTGGCCAGGGACGAGTGGTGTGCGCCTTCGTCGGCGAGGGCGCGGATCGCGCGGCCCGCGGGGGTGTCCGGCAGGTCGACGAGCCGCCGCGGCAGGCGCAGGTCGACCTCCTCGACCTCAGAGGTGATGGGCTGCCGTTCGGCCCCGAGCTGGTCGAACAGCTCCAACATGGTGTCGTTGTCGGCGAGCACGTAGTTGCGGAAGACCTCGATGCCGTTGGCGATCGCGACCTCCGCGAGGAGCGCGAGGAGCATCGTCCCCAGCCCGCGGCCCTGGTAGCGGTCGATCACCGTGATCGACGCCTCCGCGACCCGCTGGTTGGTGGCGAGCCGTGCGTACTGTCCGAGCGCGACGGCGGGCACGTCCGGGTGGTCCGCGTCGAGCACCAACCACGCGACGCGGTCGTGGTGGTCCACGTCGGTCGTGTAGCGCAGCTGCTCGTCGGTCAGGTGGTCGACGCGGGTGTGGAAGCGCAGGTAGCGGGAACGGGGCGAGAGCAGCTGCAGCGCACCCTGCAGCCGCTCCCCGTCGTCCGGCCGGATGGGACGCAACTGCACCTGCGTCCCATCGCGCAGCGTGGCGGTGAGGGGGTCGAACGCGCGCCCCTCCGCAGCAGCGTCGTTGATCCCGATGACGTCACCGAGTTCGGCGAGACGGACCATCTGCGGCCTCCGGTCCTCCGCCGCTCCGGGTGCCGCGGCGGCGCATGGCGACCACGGGGAGAGGCGGCACGCTCGGTCGGGCGGGCCCGCGGACCGAACGGTCGACCCCGGTGACCGAACACCTCGAGGGTACGCAGGTCCGACCCGGCGCGGTCGGGACGAACGGCCCGTCGGACCAGGGCGCAGCGCACCACCGGCGTGGGCGTCCCCGGAGGCGGGCGCAGAGCGCGCTCGGCGGATCGAGGTCGTTTGCTCCCGACGTCCGCGGCCGTGACGGCGCCGTCGTCCCGGCCCATCACGTCACACGGCCCGTTCCGCCACCAGCAGCCCCAGCAGGCGCCGGGCGAACCACTCGACGGCAGCCGGGTCGTCCGGTCGCGGTTCGGGCCGCCGCGGACGGCGCCGCACCGCGGTCTCGTGCCCGTGGACGCCCGGCAGATGGCTCCACCGCTCACGCGTCGGGGCGAGGGTCGTGGCGAAACGCGCGGTGATCCGCGGCCGGAACGTGGCGGGGCCGTGCAGCATCCCGGTCGCGGCGATCGGCACGGACGGCGATGGCGCGACCGCACCGCCCAGCGCCGCCGGACCGACCTCGAACAGCCCACACGGGCGGGCGTTGAGGGTCCGGACGTGCCGGCTGACGTAGCCGACGATCTCCGGGCTGGCCGCGCCGTCGTGGCGGCCGTCGCCCAGCACCACCGCGGCGAACAGGACGGGGTCCGGTGCCGTGGCGGCGCGGTGCAGCGCCACCTCGACCCCCGCGCGGCGCAGGTACGCGGCGAGCTCTGCCGCCACCTCGCCCGGATGGTCCGCACAGGCGTGGAAGGCCACCAGCACCCGGGGGGTGACCATCCGATGCTCCTCGCTCCGCTGCGAGCCTGCCAGTCGCCGGCGCCGCGGACCAGTCCCGAATGGCCCCATGCAGGGGGGCCGAGCGGGCGTCTTCCGCGCCGGACGACGGCCGACGTCGGCCGACGTCGGCCGACGTCGTAGGCTGCGCCGAGCGGTCGGGAGGACCGCGGTACGCGCCGCGGGCGGCGTGGCCGACGTGACGACCGGGAGGATGCCGGATGCCTCGGATCGGACTCGTGCTCGGGGCGGGTGGCGTGGTCGGCCACGCGTTCCACGTCGGGGTGTTGAAGGCGCTCGAGGAGGCGACCGGGTGGGACCCGCGCGACGCCGAGGTGATCGTCGGGACCTCGGCCGGGTCGCACGTCGCCGCCTACCTGCGAGCCGGCGCGAGCGCCTCCGACCTGGCCGCCCGCATCGCCGGGGACGGCGCCGCGATGGTCGACCGAGGCATGCACCAGCGCCTCGGCGATCCGTTCCCGGTGCCCGCGCCCCGCCCCGCCTTCGGGCTGACGGCGCCCCGCCTGCTCGCCCGGGGCGTCACCCGTCCGTGGGCGACCCTGCCCGGCGCCGTCCTCGCGGGATGGGCGCCGCGGGGTCGGGTCTCCCTGCGGGCCTTCGCGGCGCGGATCAACTGGCTGTTCCCCGACCGCGACTGGCCGCAACGACCCCTGTGGCTCCCGGCGGTCGACCTCCGCGAAGGACGCTTGACGGTGTTCGGCCGCGAGGGCGCGCCGCGGACGGACGTCGGGACGGCGGTGGCCGCGTCGTGCGCGGTCCCCGGGTGGTTCACCCCGGTGGAGGTCGACGGCGTGCCCTACGTCGACGGTGGCGCCCGCTCCGTGACCAACCTCGACCTGCTCGCGGCGGAGGGGCTCGACCTCGTCGTGGTGTCCTCGCCGATGTCGATCAGCGGTGCCGCCGGCCCCCGGCTGCGGACCGGGGCCCGCTGGTCGCTGCGGTTGCGGCTCGGGCAGGAGGCCCGCAAGGTCCGCCGGCGCGGGACCGACGTCGTCGCCTTCCAGCCGACGCCGGCGGACGTCGCGGTGATGGGCTGGAACGCGATGAACCCCACCCGCCGGCGTGAGGTCGTCCGGCAGGCCTACGCGTCGGCATCGCACCGCCTGGCGCGCGATTCGGCGATGGCTCGGCTGGCGCCGTTGACCCAGGTCGCCGCGGGCCGCTGAGCTGGACACGCGACGATCCGGCGCGGCGGATCAGACCTCCTCGGCCCGCTGCATCAGCTCCGCGAGGCCCTCCTCGATGCCACGCACCATGACCTCGAGGTCATCGATGCTGTCCCTATCGGCCGTCACCCCGACCGTGATCCGTCCGTTGTAGGAGAAGATGGCGGTCCCGACCCGTATCGGGCCGGCGATCGGGACGTACGGGAACGCGGTCTGCATCTGGCGACCCGCCGCGTAGAGCGGGACCTGCGGGCCGGGCACGTTGGTCGTGACGGTCTCGACCAGCTGCCGCGACGCAGCGTGGGTGGCCTTGAACGCGAGCCGCGTGCCGAACGCCAGCGCCGCCGGCGGCGCGAAGCCCGCGGCGGTCGTGACCAGCGTGTCCGTGGCGACCGCCTGGCCCGAGTGCTTCAGGGTGTCCATCTCCCCCCGCACGGCGACGAGACGCTCGACCGGGTCGGCGATCCCGACCGGGAGGTCCGCGAACAGCGCCGCGACCCGGTTGTTGAAGGAGCCGCGCTCGGACTCGGTGCGGACGTTGACCGGCACGAGGCTGCGGACGGTGCGGTCGGTGACGTCCTCGTCGTGGGCCAGGAGCAGGTCGCGGTAGCCGCGGGTGACCACCGTGAGGATGACGTCGTTCACGCTGCCGCCGAACACCGACCGGACCTGCTTGATGTCGGCGAGGCTGCCCTCCATCCACGCGTAGCGGCGGTGCGGACCGATGTGGCCGAGCAGCACCGACGGGGGACGGGGGCGGACCAGCGGCGTCATCGCCGCAAAGCCCTTCACGTTCGCCGCGAGCGAGCGGACGGCCCGCCGCGGCGCACGGAACCGCGCCCGGACCGCCCGAAGCTGCTCGCGAGGCGAGCCGAGGTAGTCGCCGACCGTCTCGGTGACGAGCCGCAGGTTCGACGGGGGCGACTCGGGGTTCCAGGTGTCGGGCACGGCCGGGGAGCTGTCCGGGGTCGGATCGAGGATCACCCCGAGCAGGTCGGTGCCGGACACCCCGTCGACCAGGGCGTGGTGCACCTTGCTGATCAGTGCCCACTGGTCGTCGACGAGTCCCTCGATGACCCACATCTCCCACAGCGGTTTGGAGAGGTCGATGCGCTGCGCCATCACCCGGCCGACGAGGTTGCGCAGCTCCTCCCGTCCGCCCGGCGCCGGCAGCGCGGTGTGACGTAGGTGGTAGTCGAGGCTGAAGTGCGGGTCGTCCACCCACACCGGCCGGCCGAGCTCGAACGGGACGTCACGGACCCGTTGGCGGTACCGCGGGACGAGCGGCAGCTTGCCCGTCACCATCGCGGCGAGATCCTCGAACGGTGGCGGCGGACCCTCGAAGATGCCGACGGACCCGATGTGCATCAGGTTGACGTCGTCCTCGATGTGCAGGAACGCCGCGTCGAGCGGACTGAGTCGATCCACGTGGTTGCCTCCCGACGGGCGTGCCCAGCTCGACGCCGGGTCCCGTCACGGTTGTAGCGGGTCAGCCGCTCGGCTGCAGCCGGTCGAGGACCGCGACGTGCGTGCGCCACGTCTCCTCGTCGAACAGCACCAGCCGGACCAGACGGACCGAGCGCAGACCGGCGCGGGCCACCTCGACGAGCGCGGTCAGCGCCACCTCGGCGGCCTCTGCGACCGGATAGCCGTAGATCCCCGTCGAGAGGGCGGGGAACCCGATGCTCTCGAGGTCGGCCTGGTCGGCGAGTGCGAGCGCCTGCCGGTAGCAGGCGGTCAACAGCTCGGCGGCGTGCTCGTCACGGTCGTACACCGGCCCGACGCAGTGCACGACATGGGCGTTCGGCAGGTCGTGCCCGCCGGTGAGCACGCAGGAGCCGGTCACGATCGGGCCGAGCGGCCGGCACTCGGCGGCCAGGCCGGGCCCGGCTGCACGGTGCACGGCGCCGGCGACCCCACCGCCGGGGGCGAGCTGCGGGTTCGCGGCGTTGACGATCGCGTCGAGGTCGGGCTGGTCGACGAGGTCGCCGACGACGACCTCGATCCGCGTGTCGCGCACCTCGCACGCCCGGGTGCCGTGTTCCATCCCGCTCTCCCCGCTCGCCCCTCGGACGACCGTGCGCCGCCGGGTCCCGTCCCACGTCCGCAGACAGCGTAGGCGGCGCCGTACCCTCGGGCAGGGGACGAGGAGACCATGGACGAGAACCTACGCCTCGGGCGGCTCTTCGGGGTCCGCATCGGCATCAACTGGAGCGTGCTGATCATCTTCGCGCTGATCGTCGCGGGATTGGCGGCCGGCCGCTTCCCGCTGGTCGCGCCGGACCGCTCCACCACGGCGCACCTGCTCGCCGGCCTGGTCGCCGCCCTGCTGTTCTTCGGTTCGCTGCTGGCCCACGAGCTGTCGCACGCACTCGTCGCCCAGCGCAACGGCATCGACGTGGAGGGCATCACGCTGTGGATGCTCGGTGGCGTCGCGAAGCTGGAGGGGGAGGCGGCCACCCCCGGCGCGGAGCTGCGGATCGCCGGGGTGGGCCCGCTCGTGAGCCTGGTGCTCGGCCTGCTGTTCGGGCTGCTGTGGTGGGTGTCCGGGGGCCTGCTCGGGGATGGGCTGACCCGCGAGGTCCTGCAGTGGTTGGCGATCATCAACGTCGTGCTCGCGGTCTTCAACCTCGCTCCGGCGGCGCCACTCGACGGCGGGCGCATCCTGCGGGCGCTGCTGTGGTGGCGCCGAGGCGACCGCACCTCCGCCGCCGTGACGGCGTCACGCGCCGGACGCCTGTTCGGCTTCCTGCTGGTCGCCCTCGGCGTCGCCGAACTGCTGCTGGTCCCCGGCTTCGGCGGGCTGTGGCTGGTCCTGATCGGCTTCTTCATCGCCAACGCGGCGGCCGCCGAAGGGTCCTACGCCCAGGTCCAGGCGGGGCTGTCCGGGCTGCGGGTCGCGGACGTGATGACCCCCTCCCCGCTGGTGCTGCCCCAGCACCTCAACGTCGAGCAGGCGGTCGACGTCTACCTGCTGCCGAACCGCTTCTCGTCGTTCCCCGTCGTCTCGCCGGAGGGTCGTCCTCTGGGGCTCGTGACGTTGCAGCGCATCAAGCAGGTGCCCCGCGAGCAGTGGCCGGTGACGTCGATCCAGCGGGTCGCCACACCGCTGGAGGAGGTCCCGATCGCGACGCCGTTCGAACCCCTGCTCGAGGTGCTCCGGCGGGTGCGGCAAGGCGGCGAGAGCCGCGTCCTCGTGGTCCACGACGGGCAGGTGGTCGGCATCGTCTCCCCCACCGACATCGCCCGGGTCCTCGACCGCGCCCCGCTGCGCAGCCGGCCCTCGGCATGATGCGGGGGGCGTCGTCCGTGCGGACGCTGGCCCGGTGGGCGCTCGGGCTGTTCCTCGTCGCCGCGGGGACCGGCCATTTCCTCGCCCCCGAGGCGTTCCTGGCCCAGACCCCCACCTGGCTCCCGGCGCGTGGCGCGATCGTGCTGGTCAGCGGGGTGGTCGAGGTGGTGCTCGGCGTCGCCCTGCTGGTCGTGCGGGCTCACCGGCGGACCCTCGGCTGGCTCGTGGCCGCGTTCTTCCTCGCGATCCTGCCCGGCAACGTGCACCAGGCCGTGGCGGGCACCGACGCCTTCGGTCTGGATACCCCGACCGCCCGGTGGCTGCGGCTCGGCTTCCAGCCGCTGCTGGTGCTGTGGGCGCTGTGGAGCACGGGCGCGATCGGTGACCGGGCTCCCGCCGCGGACGCGCCCGATCCGTCCGTTGGACCCGACCCCGCCACGGGCCGATCCTCGGCGGAGACCTCCGACCCCGACCTCCGACCCTAGCGGAGCCGTCTCAGGGCCGACAGGATGGGCACACGCGCCGTGGTGTTGGACGAGCGGCCAGTGAGGCGGGCGCCGCGCCACGGTGGCAGGAGGGACAACTCCATGACCATCGTGACCGAACACCTCGAGCAACGGGGGATCCAGTTCGAGGTCCTGCCCCACCCGCCCGCGACCTCGGCACTCGGCGAGGCCCTCGTGCTCGGCGCCCAACCCGACGAGGTGATCAAGACCGTCGTCTTGGACATCGAGACCGGCCACGCGCTCGCGATCGTGCCAGCCGACCGTCGGGTCGACCTCGACCTCGTCCGTGACGTGCTCGGCGACCGGCACGCCCGCCTCGCGAGCGAGGAGGAGATCGCCCGGGACTTCCCGGAGTTCGAGCTCGGGGCGATGCCGCCGCTGCCGTCGATGGTCCACATCCCGGTGGTGATCGACCCGTCGGTGTTCGAGCATCGGCGCATCACCTTCGCGGCCGGCACGCAGCGCGAGGCGGTGCGGACCTCGCCGGAGGGGCTGTTCACCGGCGCCAGCGTCGACATCGCGCCGATCACGGAGATCGAGGAGCACAGCGAGCTGACCGGCTGATCCGGCGCCGGCGCCGCCCGGGGACGGCTAGCGTCCCCGCCCCCGGGCGCCCCCGCCGTCCGCCGACCGAGGATCACGCGTGTCGACCGAGCGCTTCGCCTTCGCCTTCGACCGACGGTTCGCCCGCCTGCTGACGCTGGTCGGCATCCGCCCCGACACCGCCGAGGTGGTGCTGACCGACACGGCGCTGACGGCACGGTTCGGCCGCTTGCGGCTCACGACCCCGTGGTCGAACGTGCGTGACGTCGAGGTGACGCGTGGCTACCGCTGGTTCAAGGCGATCGGTCCCCGGGCGAGCCTCGCCGACCGGGGCGTGACGTTCGGCACCAACGCGCAGGCCGGCACCTGCGTCTGCTTCCACACCCCGGTGCCCGCCTTGGCCGGCGAACGGCTGCCGCACCCGGGGTTGACGGTCACCGTGGCGGACCCGGAGGGACTGGCCGCGGCGATCCGGCGCCGGCTCGAGGACCCGACGGCATGACGCCCGTGCCTCCCGGCGCCGCGCTGCTGCGCGAGGTCTCCCCCCAGCTCGCCGACGCCGAACTGACCTTCCGCGACCGCGAACCCATCGACGTCGACCGGGCCCGAGCGCAGCACGCCGCCTACGCGGCCACGCTGCGCGACCTCGGTCTGCGCATCGTGCGCGTCCCGCCGGCGCCCGAGCACCCCGACGGGGTGTTCGTCGAGGACACGGTCGTGGTCGTGGGCGGGCTCGCGGTCCTGTGCCGCCCCGGTGCCGCCACCCGCCGGCGTGAGGTGGCGGACGTGGGCCGCGTGCTCGCCGGCCTCGGGTTCGAGGTGGCCGTCGTCGCCGCACCCGCCCATCTCGACGGTGGCGACGTCCTGCGCATCGGCGACGAGGTGATCGTCGGCCTCAGCCGCCGCACCGACGAGGCCGGCGCCGCCGCCCTGCGTGACCTGCTCGGCGACCGGGTGGACGGCGTCCGGACCGTGAGGGTGACCGGCTCGCTGCACCTGAAGACCGCGGCCACCGCGCTCCCCGACGGGACCATCGTCGCCGTCCCCGGTTGGCTGGGACCCGGCGCGTTCCCCGACCGGGAGGTGCTCACGGCCCCCGAGCCGCCGGGCGCGAACGTGCTGCTGGTCGGGGACACGGTCGTCACGACGGCCAGCGCCCCACGGACGCGGGCGCTGATCGCCGCCCGTGGTTTCGAGGTCGTCCCCGTCGAGGTCGGTGAGCTCGAACGGGCCGAGGCCGGCGTCACCTGCCTGTCGGTCCTGCTGCCGTCCCCACCCGCCTGATCCGCGTCAGGGCCCGAGTGCCGCGATCACCTCGGCGTACTCGTCGTGCAGGTGGCGCAGGATGTGGTCCGGGTCGGGGGTGATCGCGGCGTCCGTGACCAGCCCGGAGAAGATCCGCCCGTTGAGGCTGACGAAGGCCGCGCTCAGGTTGAGGTGCGCGGTCATGCCGCCCCAGCCGATCGTGCCGAGCAGCTGCGACCCGCCGATGTGCAGCGGTTCGCGCGGACCCGGCACGTTGGTCAGCACGCCGGTCGAGCGGAGCTGGTTGAGCCGATGGATCCCCCGTTCGACGACCGGCGTGAACAGGGTCGTCGCGACGATCAGCAGCCGGGAGAGGACCGGGGCGGGCGAGTCCTTCAGCTCCTGGATCCGCACCTTGAGCACCTCGAGGCGCTCGGCCGGGTCGGGGTGGCGGACCGGGAGCCGGATCGGGAGCAGCCCGATGCGGTTGCCGAGATCGCGGGGCAGTGGCTGCCCGGGCCGGCGCAGGTTGACCGGGATCATCATGGCGATGTCGTCGACCAGGCGGTCCTGCTCGGCGAGGTAGCGGTGCAGCGCCCCGCTCATCACGGTCATCACGAGGTCGTTGATGGTCGCGTCGTTGGCCCGCGCCACGGCCTTGACCTCGTCGAGCGGGAACCCGTCCGGGTCCCACACCATCAGTTTCGTGCCGTCGGGATGCCCCTGCAGCACGCTGCGTTCGACCCGTTGCGGCGCCAGCAGCCGCCCGGCCCACGTGACCAGTTCGACGCCGTCCCGTGCGAGCTCCACCACCTCGGTGGGGTGGAAGGCGAGGTGGGCGCCGCGGGTCAACAGCTCCCCGCCGGTCGCGAGCACGTTGCCTGCGAGGTCGGTCCACGACCGATCGCTGAGGTGCACCGCGCCGGGCTCGTACTCGTCCATCAGCGTCAGCAGCAACTGCATCATCGCGAGGCCGTCGCCGATGCTGTGGTGGATCCGCACGTGCAGGGCGCAGCCGTCGCCGCGGTAGCCCTGCAGCACGCTCACGTGCCACAGGGGCCGCCGACGATCGAGCGGGGTCGTGCGCTCGTCGCTGCACCACTCCTGCAGGGTCGCCTGGTCACCCGGGGGCGGCAGGGCGTCCTCGGAGAGGTGGTGGTCGAGGTCGAAGTGGCGGTCCTGCACCCACTTCGGCATGCGGCCGGGGATCCGCGAGGGCACGATCCTGCGCTTCAGGATCGGGTGCTGTTCGAGCAACCGTTCGCGCAGCCGCTCGCGCAGCAGGTCGACGTCGACCGGCCGGTCGTACCACATGATGCTGGAGATGGTCATCGGGTTGACCGCGTTCTCCCCGAGGTACCAGACGGCATCGCCCGGTGACATCCTGGTCGCCATCGTCACTCCCGCTCTGCGCCGCGCCGCTCGGACGTTCTGGCGCGCCACCTCGCCCGGAGCGCAGCCTAGGCTCTGGAGGCGAACCCGACCGACAGGGCTCGGATGACCACGGCTGCGCTCCAGGACCTGTTCCTGCCCCAGAACCGCTGCTTCGGTTGCGGTCCGGCGAACCCGGACGGGCTCCACCTCAAGAGCTACGAGGACGGTGACGACCTGGTCGCCGAGTGGGTGCCGGAGGAGCGGTTCCAGGGACCACCCGGCGTCGTCAACGGCGGCATCATGGCGGTCCCGATGGACTGCCACGCCACGTGGGCGGCGATGCACGCCTTCAGCGCCGACCGCGGTGGCGAACCGTGCGGCGCCGTCACGGCCGGGTACGCCGTCCGACTGCTCGCGCCCACCCCGATCGGTCACCGGGTCGTGCTGCGCGCACAGGTCACGGGCCGGACCGAACGCAAGGCCAAGGTGACGGTCACCGCGGCGGTGGAGGGCAGCACGGTCGCCACCTTCGAGGGCACCTTCGTGGCGGTCGACGTCGACGCGGAGAGCGCACCGGACGGCAGCTAGTCACCCCCTGCAGGCTGGCCGGGTCAACCTCAGCACGCGGGCGCGGGCGTCGCCGCCTCCACGGCCGCCACCAGCCGCGCGATGGGGGTGGCGAGCCCCTGTCCGCGCGACGAACGGGCGAAGATCTGTCCGGCGACGCGCCCGTCCCCGGTGACCAGCGGGGAACCGGACGCGCCCGGGTCGGTGGCGAGCTCCACCTGGAGGACGTCCGGGTCGACCGCCCCCACGGTCCCAGTGGTCGTGAAGGCCCGTGCGGCGGGGAAACCGACGAGACGCAGCTCCGCGCCCACGTCGACGGCGCCCCCCGGCGGCAGCGCCGTCGGGAGCCGTGCGGGAGCAGCGACCTCGAGGACGGCGACGTCGGCGTCCGCGGCGAGCCGGACCTCGGTGACCGTCTCCGGCGTCCCGCCGGTCAGGGGGCGCACCCCGGCGGTGCGCACCCGCTCGACCACGTGCCGATTGGTGACCACGACCGGCCCGTCGTCGAGCGCGAGCACGAAGGCGGTGCCGGTGACCACCGTGCCGTCGCACCGGCCGGCGCGCACGAGCAGCACGCTGTCGACCAGCGCCTGATCCACCTCGCCGGCGACGTCACGGCCGGCGGTGCGGAACCCCAGCTCGTCGACCAGCCAGCCGGAGAACGGCACGACCAGCAGCACGGCGAGCAGCAGCGCGAGCCACCGCAGCCCCCGACGGCGGGCACGGGCCGCCGCTTCCAGCTCATCGTGGTCGGTCTGCTCGGCGTCGAGGGCGTGCATCTCGTCGACGGCGGCGCGGTCGTCGCCGGGGGCCTCG
Source organism: Nitriliruptoraceae bacterium (assembly GCA_007133465.1). Taxonomy (GTDB): domain Bacteria; phylum Actinomycetota; class Nitriliruptoria; order Nitriliruptorales; family Nitriliruptoraceae; genus SLMP01. Next base: position 11,260 of record SLMP01000009.1, read on the forward strand.
TGGTCGGTGTCGGGCGACACGTGCTCGTCGTCGGAGGCGAGTTGGTCGTCCGCCGTCGGGTCGCTCTCGTCCACGCGTCGGCCTCGCCGGTCGCCGGTCGGCGGTGCCGTGTCCGGCCGGGCACGTCACCCCGCCGTGACGGTACCGGCGGCGACCTCCTGCCCCGACCCAGAGCACAACGCCCCTGCCCCGTCCCCCGGCCGGGTCGTAGCGTCGAGGCTGCCGCGCCAGGTCCGCCCCGCTGCGCGCCCCGGGCCAGCGGACACCGAGGTGACCCATGGGACACACGACCGCACCCGTCTACACGACCCTGCAGCAGCGCCTCGACCGGATGCCGACGGGGGCCCCGGACCGGCCGGAGTTGCGCCGCATCCTGGAGTTGCTGTTCACCCCGGAGGAGGCCGCGCTCGCTGCCGAGATCCCGTCGCTGATCAGCGTCCACCGGCTGGCGGACCGCCTGGGCCGTGACCGCGCCGAGCTCGACGCGACGCTGACGAGCATGGCCGCCCGCGGCCTGGTCCTCGACCTCGAGCACCGCGGGCAGCGGTGGGTGTCGCTGGCGCCCGTCGTCATCGGCTTCTTCGAGTTCACCTTCATGCGGGTCCGTGACGACGCGCCGATGGAGGAGCTCGCGCGCCTGTTCCACACCTACCTGTTCGACGATCCCGGCCACACCTTCGCGCAGGCGGTGTTCCGCGGCAGCGTGCAGATCGGCCGCTCGCTGGTCCGTGAGGAAGCGCTGCCGGACCAGCCGCCGTCGGAGGTGCTCGACTGGGAGCGGGCCACCACGATCGTCGGCGAGGCGTCGACGGTCGCCGTTGCCCTCTGTCCGTGCCGCGAGCACGCCCGGCTGCTCGGTCTCGCCTGCGACGCCCCCCTGCGGACCTGTCTGAGCCTCGGCGGCGCCGCGGAGGCACTGATCCGGGCCGACCTCGCCGAGCGCGTCAGCAACGCAGAGGGGCTCACGATCCTCGCGGAGGCGAAAGCCGCAGGGCTGGCGCAGACGGCGGACAACGTGCAGCGCGACGTCGGCTACATCTGCAACTGCTGTGGGTGCTGCTGCGGGATGATGCAGGCGATCCGCTCGGCGGGACTGCACGACGCGATCGTGCCGTCCAACTGGGTCGCCGACGCAGACCTGGGCGACTGTCGCGGCTGCCTGCACGGCTGTGTCGACGCCTGCCCGGCCGAGGCGATCGCGCGGGTCGACAGCCAGGGCCAGGGACGCCGCAAGTACTGGGCGGTCGTGGACCCGGACCGGTGCCTCGGCTGCGGGGTGTGCGTCGACGCCTGCCGGTTCGAGGTGCGGGAGATGGTCCCGCGGGCGCGGCGGTCGTTCACCCCGGAGACCACGCTCGACCGGATGATCGCGATGGCGGTCGAGCGCGGGAAGCTCGGCGACCTGCTGCTCGACACGCTCGACGGGGCCGGTCCCGCCGCGGTCGCGCGACTGCTGCAGCACCTCGAGCGATCGTCGCTCGGCACCGCCCTGCGGGCCGTGGAACCGCTGCGGTCGGTGTTCCTCCGCAGCCTGTTGGCGGTGGTGCACGCCGGCGGCGCGCGACTGCCGGCGAGCTGACGGGCGAGGACGGGTCGAGGAGACGTCGTGAGGATCGTGGTCGTGGGCGGGGTCGCCGCCGGCATGTCGTGCGCCGCCAGAGCGCGCCGGTTGGACGAGTTCGCCGACATCGTCGTGTTCGAGCGAGCCCAGCACGTCTCGTTCGCGAACTGCGGTCTGCCGTACCACATCGGGGAGGTCATCGCCGAACGCGGTCACCTGCTGTTGCAGACGCCGGGGAGCCTGCGCGACTCGTTGGACCTCGACGTCCGCACGGGGACCGAGGTGCTCGCCATCGACCCCGACACGCACGTCGTGCGCGTGCGGGTCCTGGCCAGCGGCGAGGAGTACGACGAGCCGTACGACAAGCTGGCGCTGTGCCCGGGCGCCTCCCCCGTCGTGCCGCCGCTGCCGGGGGTCGACCTGCCCGGCATCCACGTGCTGCGCCGCATCGGTGACATGGACCGCATCAAGGCCGCGGTCGACGGCCGCAGCCCGAACGGCGAGCGATCGGTCCGGCACGCGGTCGTGATCGGGGCCGGCTACATCGGCCTCGAGATGGCGGAGAACCTGCGCCATCGCGACCTCGATGTGGTGGTCGTCGAGATGGCGGAGCAGATCATGCCGCCGCTCGATCGCGAGCTGACCTCGACCCTGGAGGGCTACCTGCGCGCGCATGGTGTCGGGTTGCGGCTCGGCACCCGCGCGACGGCCTTCCGTGAGGGGCCTGATGGCCGGCTGCGGGTCGAACTCGAGAGCGGCGAGGTCCTCATGACCGATCTCGTGATGCTGGCCGCCGGCGTCCGCCCGAGCACGGAGCTGGCGGTGGCCGCTGGCCTCGAGCTCGGGCAACGCGGCGGGATCGCGGTCGACGAGCACCTGCGGACCAGCGACCCGGACATCTACGCCGCCGGCGACGCGATCGAGGTGGCGCACCACGTCCTGCCAGGGACGTGGTCGATCCCGCTGGCCGGACCGGCCAACCGGCAGGGCCGTGTCGCCGCGGAGAACATCTGCGGGCGACCGACGTCTTTCGGCACGGTCCAGGGCACCGCGGTCGTCAAGGTCTTCGACATGGTCGCGGGGGGGACCGGCGCCAACCAGCGGCAACTGGAAGCGGCCGGCGTTCCCTTCGAGCGGGTCCACCTGCACCCATCCGGGCACGCCGGCTACTACCCCGGCACGGCCAGCATGCACCTGAAACTGCTGTTCGCACCCGCCACGGGACGGCTGCTCGGGGCGGGGATCATCGGCTTCGACGGGGTCGACAAACGCCTCGACGTCCTGGCGACGGCGATCCGGGCGGGGCTGACGGTCTTCGACCTCGAGGAGCTCGAACTCGCCTACGCCCCGCCGTTCGGTTCCGCGAAGGACCCGGTGAACATGGCGGGCTTCCTCGGGGCCAACCTCCTGCGCGGCGACATCGGCCTCTGGTACGCGAGCGACTACCCGGCGGCGACCGACCACGCCAGGGTCATCGACGTGCGAGGTCCGGACGAGTTCGCCGCCTGGCACCTGCCGGGTGCGGAGAACGTGCCGCTACCGACGCTCCGCGAGGCGCAGGAGGGCTGGAACCGCGAGCACCCGATCCGCCTGTACTGCGGGGTCGGCTTCCGCAGCTACCTCGCCTACCGCGCGCTCGCGCAGCGCGGCTTCACGGACGTCAAGACCCTCTCCGGCGGCATGCTCACCTTCCGGGCCCACCACGACGTGCCGCTCGCGGCTGGTGAAGACCGTCATGCACCCGAGGTGCACTACGCCGAGCCGGTGAGCGGCGCGTCGTCCGACCCGCCCGTGTGACGCCGGCGGCGGGCGCCCCGGCCCGCCCATGGCGCAACCACGCGTCGATCGTGGCCGTGTTGTGAGCTTGCCACGCCTCCAGTCGCGCGATCGCGCGCCGGGCCTCGGCCTGGTCGATCAGCTTGAGGGTCGCCCAGGGCAGCTCGGGGTGGCGCAGGACCTTGCGGCATGCCGGCCAGGTGAGGAAGCGGGTGGGCTCCTCGTACCGGCGACGTCGGTGATCCCACCACCGCACCGCGTAGGGATGCCCGACGATCACGAGGATGCCGACGAGGCCCCACAGCACGACCTGCGCGGGCCACGACTCGCCCGAACCCGCGGCGGGCGCGGCCAACAGGACCGCCACGGCGGGGGCGCGGCGCATGACCACACCTTGCGGTCGGCCCGCTCCCCGATCCCCGGCAAGGTGCGTCGGCCCATCCGGATCGCGTTGTCATCGTGGACCTGCGGGCATCCCGGCGCAAGAGGCGACCGACAGCTGGACGTTCGGTCCCCGGCCCTCTTCCCGGCCTCCCAGGACCCAGGACAGCGAAGAGCCCCGCCGAAGCGGGGCTCCCGGTACGACCTGTCGTCCGTCAGAGGCGAACCTCCGCGAAGTTCAGGGTCGCCGCGTATCGGTCAGAGACCGCGCACCTGGGTCGCCTGGGGGCCCTTCTGGCCCTGGCCGACCTCGAAGCTGACGCGCTGACCATCGTCGAGGCTCTTGTAGCCCTCGGACTGGATCGCGGAGAAGTGGACGAACAGGTCCTCGCCGCCGGCGTCGGGCTGGATGAACCCGAAGCCCTTGTCGGCGTTGAACCACTTGACGGTACCTTCTGGCATGCTGGTGTTCCCTGTCTCGTCACGCTGTCGGTCGGGTCGTCGCAGCAAGATCGCCGTGACGTGACACCCCGGCCGGACGCGTGGGGTGAGGTAAGGATAGGCGCTCGTCGTGCCGCCGCGCGACCCAGTGCGGCGGGCGGACGGCCGGGGCCGCTTTTCGGCCCCCCCCTTCGCTCCCGACCCCCCGGGTCCACCTGCCCGCCGTCGGCCTACCGCGGGGTCTCGTCCACGTCGCGGGGGTAGGAGCTCCGGGCGGCCCGGGCGACCGCGAGGTCGATCTCCACGGTCACCGCCGGCGTCGCGTCGGTCGTGCGCGCCAGCACCTCGCCATCCGGGTCGACGACCCAGCTCCCGCCGCCGAACGTGGCCGGACCGGCACGGCCGCTGCGGTTCGAGGTGAGGAGGTAGGCGCCGGCGGTGATCGCGTCGACACGGGCGACCGCCTCCCAGCGGTGACGGCTCCCCACCGGGGTCGCCCGCGGTGCCGCGAGCAGGCCGACCCCCGCCTGGCCGAGCGCCCGGGCGTGCTCGGGGAACCACAGCTCCGTGCACAGCAGCACGCCGACCTGCCCGAGCGGGGTCGTGACCGGGTCGAACCGCACCGGTCCCCGCTCGTACCAGGTCGCCTCGTGGAAGCCAGGCTCGTCCGGCAGGAACGTCTTGGTCCGGCTCCCGACGACCCCCTCCCCCGCCACCCACACGATGCCCTCGTTGTGCCGGTTCCCGGCCGCGACGATCGGCCGCGAGGTGACCACCACCTCGGCGCCGAGCTCCCGGAGCCGGCCCAGCCAGCGCTCGTGTGCGGTGACCGCGTCGGACCACGCCTGCGGGTCGACCTCGTCGGTGGCCGGCAGCCATGGCGCGAACGGCAGTTCTGGCAACACCGCGAGCCCGGGCCGGTGCCGGAGCGCGTGGTCGACCACCCGCTCCCACCCGGCCTCGAGCGTGCCACCGTCGGCGTCGAGCTCGCACACCATCACCCGCATCGCGGCCGCCTTCCACGAACGCCGGGCCGCTCGGGCCGGACCCTCGGCGACCTCACCCCGCCGCCTCGAGGAACTCCAGCCGGTTGCCGAAGCAGTCGTCGACGTGGAACCGTCGGAACCCGGGTAGGCGCACGTCCGGACGAGCCTCCCGGCTAGCCGCGGACAACCGCTCCGCGAGCTCGTCGAGCGCGTCCGTCAGGATCGCCGGATGCGCCTTGCGCGCCGGGTGGAACGGCTCCTCGACCCCGAGGTGGAGCTCCACCTCGCCGGCCCGGAACCACACCCCGCCGCGCGCGGCCAGCGCCGGCGGCTTGGGGACCTCGCGGAACCCGAGCACGTCCGCGTAGAACGCCCGGGCTTCGTCCTCCGCGTGAGCCGGCATCGCGAGCTGGACATGGTGGAGGGTGTACACGGACGGGCTCCTCGACGGCGAAGCGAGGGCGACCCTACCGACCGACCGCCCTGCGTCAGCCGGCGCTCTGGGACGAGCGCGTCCCCAGCGCGCGAACCTCGGCGTCCAGCGCGCAGGCAACCCGTTCGGCCGCGGCGACGACCGCCGGCGACGGCAGGTCACCGACCCCGAACCGCGCCCCTTCGATACCGACGATCGTGAGGTCGCGTGGGAGGCGCCCGAGCGCCCGCGCCAGCTGGAGGGTGGCCACCAGATCGAGGTCGTGGGTCCCGGAGGCGCGGGGGCTCGGCAGAGGCCGGTCGGCGCCGAGGACCTCGACGGACCCCGGCGGCGCACCCGTCACGATGGCATCGACGAGCACGACGTGCGCCGCCGCGTCCCAAGCCGGCAACGTCAACAACCCGGCGGGGTCCGCGCTGAGCCGGACGATCTCGACCTCGTCGTGGTCGCCGAGTTGCTCGCGCAGCCGCTCCGCGACCAGCCAACCGGCAGCGTCGTCGCCCCGGTCGGGGTGCCCGACCCCGACCACCAGCACGTCCGTCATGGCCAGCTCCGATCAGCCGCGGTCGATCTGTAGGTCGAGGAAGTGGGTGGAACACGAGATGCACGGGTCGTAGTTGCGGATCGCCTGCTCCGACCGCCACCGCAGCGCCTCGTCGTCGAGGTCGAGGTGGCGCTGCACGAAGCCCGCGAGGTCCGCCTCCATCGCCGGCTGGTTCTGCGCCGTCGGCGGCACGATGGTCGCGGCCGCGACGAGCCCGTCGGCGGAGATCGCGTAGCGGTGGTAGAGGATGCCGCGAGGCGCCTCCGTCGCGCCGTGACCGACTCCGTCCACCGGCGGGACCTCGACCGCCGGCGCGTCCGGTTCCTCGTACGCGTCGATCAGCCGCAGGGCCTCGTCGATCGCCTCGACGGTCTCCACCGCGCGCACCAGGATCGAGCGGAAGGGGTTGCGTTCTGGCGCGGCCAGCCCCACCTCGGCGGCCACGTCGGCGGCCGGGGCGTGCAACCGGTCGGCGTTCAGCGCGAACCGTGCCTGGGGACCGACCGCGTAGGTCGCCCCCGTCACCATCCGGCCGTGCAGGGCCGTCGAGTGCGGCACGTGCTCCTCACGGAACCAGCGGGGCCACTCCTGCACGGCGATGTCGAGCCCGTCGCTCGCGACCACCCGACCCGTCTCGAGCGGGTAGCCGGGCGCGACGTCCGGTCCCCAGCCGACGTCCGGCCGCAGGGCCACGTAGACGTGGTGCTGCTCGAGGTCGGGGAAGTCGAACCCGGCGACGGCCCGCACGGTGGCGATCGCGGCGTCGCGGGCCCACTCGAGCTCCGGCCGCAGCGCCTGCAGCGTCGCCACCCGCGGCGCACGGTGGAACCCACCGACCCGGACGTTGATCGGGTGGATGGCCCGGCCGCCGATCACCTCGAGCAGGGTGTTGCCGAGCTTGCGCAGGCGCAGACCCTGCTCGACGAGGGCATGGTGGTCCGCCGCCATCTCGATCGCCGACTGGTAGCCGAGGAAGTCGGGCGCGTGCAGCAGGAACACGTGCAGGACGTGGGACTCGATCCACTCGCCGCAGTAGAGCAGGCGGCGCAGGAGCCGGATCATCGGGGGCGGCTCGACCCCACAGGCATCCTCGATCGCGTTGATCGCCGAGAGTTGGTAGGCGACGGGGCAGATCCCGCAGATGCGGGCGGTGAGGTCCGGTGGCTCCGTGTACGCCCGGCCGACCAACAGCGCCTCGAAGAACCGTGGGGGTTCATAGATCTCCAGCGCCACGTGCTCGACGTGGTCGTCGCGGATCTTGACCCGCATCGCGCCCTCGCCCTCGACACGGGCGAGCGCCTCGACGCTGATGTCGCGCTCGTGGGAGTGGGTCACGGGGTCCTCCCGTCGGCGCCGGCGTCGATGGCCTCCCGCCGGCGCGCCTCGGTGCGGAAGGCCGGCGCGTCGACGTTGAAGGTCCGGAACAGCCGCACCAGCGTCGGGTCGTCGACCCCCATGGCGTGCAGCCGGTCGGTGAGCGCGCTCGGGTTCGGCGTCTCCATCGGCCCGAAGCAGCCGTAGCACCCGCGCGCGAACGCGGGGCAGCGGGCGCCGCACCCCGCCTGGGTGACCGGACCGAGACACGGGGTGCCGTCGGCGACCATCACGCACACGTTGCCGCGCAACTTGCACTCGACGCAGACCGCGTGCGTCGGGATCAGCGGCTTGCGCCCGGCCAGCAGGGCGGAGACCACCTCGATGAGCTGCGGCACCTCGACCGGGCACCCGCGGAGTTCGAGGTCCACGGGGACGTGTTCGGCGATCGCGCTCGATCTCGCCAACGTCTGGACGTACTCCGGGTGGGCGTAGACGAGCGCGCGGTAGGCCTCCACATCGGCGAGGTTGCGCAACGCCTGGATCCCGCCGGCCGTGGCGCACGCGCCGATCGTGACCAGGGTGGTGGAGATCTCCCGGACCCGCTGGATCCGCTCGACGTCGGCGGGGGTGGTGATCGACCCCTCGACGAGCGAGACGTCGTAGGGGCCCGGCGCGACCTCCCGGGTGGCCTCGAGGAAGTGGGCGATGTGCACCTCGGCGGCGAGGGTGAGCAACTCGTCCTCGGCGGACAGCAGCGACAGCTGGCAGCCGTCGCACGAGGCGAACTTCCACACGGCGAGCTTCGGACGGCTCACGCGGGCACCTCCTCACGGACGACGGACGCGTTCACAGCTCGCGCTCCCCCAGCAGGTCGGCGACCTCGGGCCAGGCGAACACGGGCCCGTCACGGCACAGGAAGACCGGCCCGAGTTGGCAGTGGCCACAGGTCCCGACCGCACACTTCATGTTGCGCTCGAGGGTCACGTACACCTGGGCCGGGTCGACGCCGCGCTTGCGCAACGCCTCACCGGTGAACCACATCATCGTCTCCGGCCCGCAGGTCAGGACGGTGGCGTGCTCCGGGTCGAACGGCACCCGCGGGATCAACGTCGTGACGACGCCGACGCGGCCGCTCCAGCCGCGCACGGCGCTGTCGACCGTGACGTGGACGTCGATGCGACGGTCGGCGGTCCACCGGTCGAGGTCGTCGCGGAACACCAGGTCACGGGGGCTGCGCGCGCCGACGAGCAGCGCGATGCGGCTGAAGCGCTCCCGCTGCGCCAGCGCGGCGAGGATGGCCGGCCGCACCGGCGCGAGCCCGATCCCGCCGGCCACGATCACGAGGTCACGACCCTCCGCGGCCGCGAGCGGCCAGCCGCGCCCGTAGGGGCCGCGGATGCCGATGGTGGCGCCGGGCTGCAGCTCGTTGAGAGCCTGGGTGACCCCACCGACCGCCCGGATCGTGTGGCTGAGCAACTCCGGCGTCGCGGGGTCCGAGGAGGCGGAGATCGCAGCCTCGCCGGTGCCGTAGACGTAGACCATGTCGAACTGGCCGGGGACGAACGCGATCGGTTCGCCCTCCGGTCGGACGTCGATCGTGACGATGTCGTGGGTCTGCTGCCGCACGGTCGAGACGACGTAGGGACGGGAGGTCAGCAGGTCGCTGACGGGGAGCTCAGGCGCGACGGTCATGGGTCCAGCTGTCTACGAGCTGCAGACGGGCGTGCCGCAGCCGGTCGGAGACGAGGGCGGCGACCCGGCAGGCCAGGTCCCGGCCGAACACGGCGTCCGCGTGCACCGCCGCACGCAGCCGGTCGCCGTCGATCGTCACCGCCCGGGTCGCACTGCGGGCGTGCGCGTCGAACAGCCACGGCTGGGTCGGGAACAGCCACGACCAGCCGAGCGCGTCACCGCCGTGCAGGCTCTCGAGCACCAGCGGCTCCGCCCCGCCGCCGGCGACCTCGAGGTCGACGTCGCCCTCCACCAGCAGGTAGAGGGTGTCCGCGGGCGCGCCCTGGCGGAACACGAAGGTCCCGGCGGCGACGACGACGGTCGCCGCGTGCTCCGCGAGCACCGCCAGGTGGTCGACCGCCAGTCCCGCGGCGAACGGGTGCTGCGCGATCGTCGTCCGCACGGCGTCGAGGTCGCCCTGCGGCAGGGCCGGGTCGGTCGTGGTCATGCCGTCACCTCCCGTCCGTCGGTCGCGCGGATCGCGGCGACCTCCTCCGTGAGATCGATGCCGACCGGGCACCAGGCGATGCACCGGCCGCAGCCGACGCAGCCGGTCGTGTCGAACTGGTCGACCCACGTCGCGAGCTTGTGGGTCAGCCACTGCCGGTAGCGCGACCGCGTCGACGTGCGCACGGATGCCGGGCCGGTGTGGGTGAACTCGAGCGTGAAGCACGAGTCCCAGCGCCGTTCGTGGTAGGCGTGTTCACCGGTGAGGTCGGTGGTGTCCTCGGTCGTGGAGCAGAAGCAGGTAGGGCACACCAGCGTGCAGTTCGTGCAGGCCAGGCAGCGCGCGGCGACGTCGTCCCACCGCGGGTGGGCGAGGTTGCCGAGCAGCAGGTCGTGCAGCCCGTCGACCTCGAGGTGGCGGTCGATCGCCGCCTGCGCCGCCTCCAACGTCGCGGCCCTGGCTGCGAGGTCGCCCGTGGTCGCCTCGCGGTGCTCCAGTGCTGCGAGCAGGTCGTCGCCCTCGTCGGTGGCGGCGCGGACGAGCAGCCGGTGCTCACCGTCGAGCAGCTCGGTGAGCACGAGGTCGGGCACGGCCGGCGCCGGCGTCGTCGCGTGGGCCGCGCTGCCGGCGGCCCGGACCCCGTCGGCGTCGACGTCCAGGCCGGGCCCGGTCCCGATCGAGGTGCAGAAGCAGGTCGCCGCTGGCGCGTGGCACTCGACCGCGACCAGCAGCAGGCCGCGCCGGTGCCCGGCGTACACGCGGTCCTCGGCGAGCCCGTGGAGGAACACCCGGTCCTGGATGCCGATCGCCGCCAGCTCGCACGGACGCACGCCGAGGAAGGCGAGCGGCTGGTCCGGCTCCGGGGCCTCGACGACGTGGAAGCTCGCGTCGCCGTCGCTGACCGCCTCCCAGAGGCGTTGCCGAGGCGGGAAGAGCTCCCGCTTCCACCCGCTGGCGCCGACGGCGTAGCCGAACAGCGCGTCGTCGTCGCGTCGTTCGAGGCCGGCTCGGCCCGGGGCCTGCACGTCGCGCCACCCCCGTGGCAGGGCGGCGGTGGACGCGAGCTCGTCGTAGACGATCGTCCCGTCACGCACCTGCGGACCGACGACCCGGTAGCCGCGGTCGCGCAGCAGCAGGACGAGCGACTCGAGAGCTGTCGGGGTCATCACGCCCGAGCGCACGACCGTCACCTCCCGCGCGGGACGATCGCTGCGGGGCGCCCGCTGGCGCTGGCGCACGACGACCCGGCCTTCCAGACCGTAGTGGGGGCGCCGGCGCGAGGGCAGGGCCGATGGGCCTCGGCGCGCACGCACGGGGGCGACCCACCGGGCCGTCCGGCACGCTCAGCCGTCGTGCGCGCTCACCCGTCGTGCGCGCTCACCGACATGCGCGCTCACCGACGTGCGCGCTCACCCGTCGTGCGCGCTCACCCGTCGTGCGCGGCGAGCCCACCGGCGGCGATCACGTCGCGGTACCACCACCCGCTGTCCTTGACGGTGCGCGTCTGGGTGTCGTAGTCGACGTGGGCGATCCCGAAGCGCCGCGAGTAGCCGTAGGCCCACTCGAAGTTGTCGAGCAGCGACCACAGCAGGTAGCCGCGGACGTCGGCGCCCGCGTCGATCGCCCGGCCGACCGCCCGCAGGTGGTCGTCGACGTAGGCGATCCGGCGGGGGTCGTGCACCTGCCCGTCGTCACTCACCTCGTCGTCGAAGGCCGCCCCGTTCTCCGTGACCATCAGCGGCAGGTTCGGGTAGGCCGCGTGGACCTGCAGCAGCAGTTCCTCCATGCCGGAGGCGTCGATCGGCCAGCCCATCGCGGTGACCGGTCCCGGCTGCTCGACGAAGGCGACCGTGTCGGCGCCGACGAACGGGCTCTCGGCGCTCTCCCCGTGACCGTGGGAGACCTGCGGTTCCTCGCCGTCTCGCCGGCGCCGCACGACCGTCGGCTGGTAGTAGTTGACGCCCAGCAGGTCGAGCGGCTCGGCGATCATCGCGACGTCACCGTCACGCACGAACGACCAGTCGGTGCGTCCGGCCGTGTCGTCCTGGAGATCGTCGGGGTACCCCCCGTCGAGGATCGGGCCGAGCCAGATGCGGTTGCCGATCGCGTCGATCTGCCGCGCCGCGTCCTGGTCCTCCGGCTCGTCCGTCGCCGGCCGCACGAGGTGCAGGTTCAGGGTGATCGACACCGAGCTGCCCGCCGGGAGGACCGAGCGCAGCGCCTGGACGCCGAGCCCGTGCGCGAGATTGAGGTGGTGAGCCGCCGCGAGGGCGGCGGCGGGCTCGGTACGGCCCGGCGCGTGGACCCCCGAGGCGTACCCGAGGAAGGCCGAGCACCACGGCTCGTTCAGCGTGATCCACCGGTCGACCCGGTCCCCCAACGCGGCGCCCACGAGCTCCGCGTAGTCCCCGAAGCGCATCGCGGTGTCCCGCGCCGGCCAGCCGCCGGCGTCCTCGAGCGCCTGGGGCAGGTCCCAGTGGTACAGGGTCACGATCGGCTCGATACCGCGCTCGAGGAGCCCGTCGACCAGCCGCCGGTAGTGGTCCAGGCCGAACTGGTTCGCGGCGCCCCGTCCGTCCGGCTGGATCCGCGGCCACGCGATCGAGAAGCGGTACGCCGGCAGGCCGAGTCGCACCATCAGGTCGAGGTCGTCCTCCCAGCGGTGGTAGTGGTCGTCGGCGACGTCGCCGGTGTCGCCGTCGAGGACCCGGCCGGGCGTGTGGCTGAAGGTGTCCCAGATCGACGGTCCGCGCCCGCCCTCGTCCGCCGCCCCCTCGATCTGGTACGCGGCGGTCGCGGCGCCCCACAGGAAGTCGGGGGGGAAGTGCCGGCCGGCATCGGTGGTCGTGGCCATCAGAAGGGCTCCTCAGAAGGTGCGCCCGAGCAGGCGCGTCGAGCGGGGGAGGTACCGCGAGGGGTGCGAGATCGCCGTGGGTCGATCGGCAGGGGTGGATCGACCGGCAGGGGTGGATCGACCCCGGGACCCTACGCGCGCCCGCGGGAAGGCGTCGCGCGGAGGCCCGTCACCCCGGCCACCATCACCCGTGACGACGCCGACCACCGCCCCGGCCCCGGGCACCCACGTCACCCGGCCACACGGTCGAGGTCGCGGGTGACGATCACGTCGGTCCCCGTGCCGAGCGCGTCGGCCAGCACGACGTCGCCGCGCCGGACGGGCGCACGGATGCGCAGACCGCGCAGCGCCTCCGCGACCGTGACGACCTGCGCCTTCGGGATCGGCTCCGCGGTGCGGACCGGCACCCGCCGGATCGTGGCACCCTCGACCCACACGGTCGTCGACAGCGGCCGGCGCGGATCGACGTGCTCCTGTCGCCCGTAGCGCTCCCCCCGCCTGCAACTGAAGCCGCGGACCTCCAGGACGTCCCCGTCGCGCGCATCCACCTCGAGGCGGCAGCCGAGCGGACAGCCCGTGCACAGGTACGCGTGGGTCGTCACCTCGGCGCCCGGCTCGCGGGGGTCGTGGAGGCCGGCGCCGGCGACGTCGAAGGGCTCGGGCACGGCGGTCATGACGGGTCCTCCCCCGCCCGGTCGTCGGTCGCCGGGATCGCGTCGACACGCAACACGTCGCCGTGGAACCCCTCGAGCAGCCGCGGTGCCACCTTGAGCGTCACCATCTCGGCCGGCACCACGGCCCGGACCTTGCGCTGGTGCACGTCGCTCAACCGCAGCAGGGTGGGGCCGTGGATCGGGCGCCGGACCCGGAACGAGACCGTGTGCGGCCGGTCGCTCGAGATCGTGTGCGGCACGACGTAGGCGACGTTGTCGCCGGGCAGCAGCCGGATGTCCTGCTCCGGACGCCTGGCACCGGTCGCCAGCGCCCCCGCGCCGTCGCCCGCGACCCGCGCCTCCATGCTGACCCAGTCGGCCAGGTCGTTGACGTGCACGACGTTGCCGGCGGCGAACACGCCGGGCACGGTCGTCTCCATCGTGCCGGACACGACCGGCCCGCCGGTCAGCGGGTCCATCTGCGCACCGACGGTCCGCGCGAGCTCGGCGTCCGGGATCAGCCCGATCGACAGCAGCAGCGTGTCGCAGTCGACGTCCCACGCCTTCGCCATGATCGGCACCCGGTCGTCGTCGACCGGGGCCACCGTGACGCGCTCCAGACGATCGCGGCCGTGGATGCCGACCACCGTGGTCGACAGGTGCAGCGGGATGTCGAAGTCGTCGAGGCACTGGACGACGTTGCGGGTCAGCCCCGACGGGTGGGACAGCAGCTCGAACACCCCGACGACCTCGACCCCCTCCAGGACCAGCCGGCGGGCCATGATCAGCCCGATGTCCCCGGACCCGAGGATCACCGCACGCCTCCCGGGGAGGTAGCCGTCGAGATTGACCAGCTTCTGCGCGAGCCCGGCCGTCATGACCCCGGACGGCCGGTCGCCCGGGATGCGGATCGCGCCCCGGGTGCGCTCGCGGGCCCCCATCGCCAGTACGACGGCACCGGCGTCGACGCCGGTCACGCCGACCGACGGCGACATCAGCTTGACCCGCCCGCCCGACGCGACGTCCATCACGTAGCCGTCGGTGAGCACGTCGACGTCCTGCTCGAGCACCTGCTCGAAGAACCGCTGGGCGTACTCCGGCCCGGTGATCTCCTCGTCGAAGGCGTGCAGCCCGAAGCCGGCGTGGATGCACTGCAGCAGGATCCCCCCGGCCTCCACCTCGCGGTCGACCAGCAGGACCCGTGCCGCACCGCGATCGCGAGCACCGAGCGCGGCGGCCATCCCCGCGGGCCCGGCCCCCACGATGACCACGTCGTAGCGCGAGGCGAGGTTGCGCGGTTCGGCGGTGAGCACCATGGTCGCTCAGCCTCCGTCGGCCGGGACGCCGGCAGCCGCGAGCTCGATGCCCGAGGCCGTCGTGCCAGGGGCCTCGGCGGTCGGGTCGGGGGCCTCGGCGGCGTCGCTGCGGTCGCAGACGATCCAGGAGTCCCCGCCCCGCTTGGTGACGGCCGTGATCGGCAGCCCACACCGTTCCGCGAGCAGTTCCAGACAACGCCAGGTGCAGAACCCGCCCTGGCAGCGGCCCATGCCGGCGCGGGTGCGGAACTTCACCCCGTCGAGGGTCCTCGCGCCGCGGTCGATCGCGTCGACGATCTCCGCTTCGGTGATCAGCTCGCACCGGCAGACGAGCTGCGCGAACCGGGGGTCACGCGCCGCCAGTTCCGCCTGCTCCTCGGTCGACAGCACGGCGAACCGCACGGGGTGCTCGGCGCGAGGTCGCCAGTCGCGCTTCTCGCGCAGGGCGAGCCCCTCGTCGTGCAGCACCTCGACGAGGTGGTCGGCGATCGCCGGCGCCGCGGTCAGCCCGGGCGACTGGATCCCGGCGGCGTTGATGAACCCTCGCCGCGCCGTGGCACCCAGGACGAAGTCCTCCGTGTCGGCGACGGCACGCACGCCGGCGAACTCCGCGATCACGTCGCGCTCGCTGATGGCCGGGACGAGCCGCTTCGCCGCGGCGAACACCTGGGCGGCGCCCTCCGGGGTGGTGGTCGTGTCGTCCTTGTCGTCGGTGGCCTCAGCCGTGGGACCGACCATGATCGTGCCGTCGAAGGTGGGGGTGACCAGCGTCCCCTTCGAGGTCGCGGTCGGGCACGGGAAGATGATGCTCGTGACCAGCCCGGCGAGCCGCTTGTCGAGCAGGTACTCCTCGCCCTTGCGGCCGGTGATCGTGAACGTCCCCACGCCCGCCATCCGGGCCACCTCGTCGGCGTAGAGGCCGGCGGCGTTGACGACGTACCTCGCCGCCAGGGCGCGGGTCGGGGTCCGCAGCACCAGCGGACCACCCGGGTCCGCCGGATCCGGCGGGTCGATGGCGATCACCGGCTGCTCGGTCGCGATCGTCACCCCGTTGCGCACGGCGTTGTCGGCGATCAGCAGGACCGCCTCGTAGGGGTTGACGACGCCGGCGGTCGGCGCCCAGAGGGCGGCGATGACCTCGCGAGACAGGTTCGGCTGCGCCCGGCGGATGCGTTCGGGCTCCCAGCGCGTGAGGCCGGGCACCCCCTTGCGCCGCCCCTGCGCCTCGATCGTCTCGATCGTCGGCAGCTCGTCCTCGGCGAGGGCGACCAGCAGCTCGCCGACCTGGGCGAAGCCGAACCCGAGGTCGTCGCGCAGCCGCAGCCACCCGACGTTGCCGGGCCACTCGAGCGCGCCCTTGACGGTCGCCGGGTCCCCGTGGATGCCGGAGTGGATGATGCCGCTGTTGGCCTTGCTGACCCCGAAGCCGACCTCCGCGTCGCGCTCCAACACGACGACGTCGAGGTGGTAGCGCGACAGGACCCGGGCGAGCGTCACGCCCACGACGCCCCCGCCGATCACGACGACGTCGTGGGCGAGCGTGCGTCCCATGCAGTGATCCGTTCCTGCACCCCGCCAGGGGCATGCGGGAGACGTGTCCCTCGCCGGCGGCGGGAGTCGGAGGCCGGCGGGTCCACAGCTGCCGCCCACCCTGCCCGCGGCGCTGCCGGTGTGGAAGTGGCGTTCGGCCCACCGCAGCGTCCGATGGTCCCCGTGACGGGGCCACGACGGCGGGATGCACGTGCCGGCGGGGTCCCGCTCCGGGCAGCCCGGCGGAGGTCGGGCGTAGACTGCGGAGGCCGCCGACCGACGGCCCAGCGGCGCGGCGGGAGCACGACCGTGGTCAGGTACAACCAGCGCGGCACCCTCGACACCTCGCGTGTGCGGGACCGTCGCGGTGCGTCCGGTGGGCGGGTCGCGGTCGGAGGCGGGCTCGGCGTCCTCGTGGTCGTGGTGGTGGCCTCGCTGCTCGGAGTGGACCCCGCGGCACTCCTGCCGGCGGCCGAGCTGTCTGGCGGCAGCGCGTCCCAGGCGCCGGCTGACGGCGGTCTCGAGGCCTGCGCATCCGGGGCGGACATCGAGGAGCGGCGCGAGTGCCGCTTCGTCGCGTACGAGAACTCCGTCCAGGACTACTGGGACGCCGAGTTCGCCCGCCGCGACGTCACGTACGAATTCGCGAGCTTCAACGTCTTCACCGGTGGGGTGACCACCGGCTGCGGCTCCGCCTCGAGCGCGATGGGCCCCTTCTACTGCCCCGCGGACGAGGGCATCTACCTCGACATGGGGTTCTTCCAGGTGCTGGAGACGCAGCTCGGCGCCCAGGGCGGCGACTTCGCCGAGGCCTACGTGGTGGCCCACGAGGTCGCCCACCACATCCAGAACATCACCGGGGTGAACGACCAGGTCCGCACGCGGCAGGGCCCGGAGTCCGACGGGGTCCGCCTCGAGTTGCAGGCCGACTGTCTCGCCGGGGTGTGGGCGCACCACGCGACCCGCACTCCCGTCCCCGGCACGGACGAGCCGATCATCAGCGAGATCTCCGAGCGGGACATCGCGATCGCGCTCGACGCGGCGGGCGTGATCGGCGACGACTACATCCAGAGCCGGACCCAGGGCAACGTGACCCCGGAGACCTTCAGCCACGGTTCCAGCGAACAGCGCACCCGCTGGTTCACCCGAGGGCTCGACGTCGGCGAACTGGAGGCCTGCGACACCTGGAGCGCCGACCGGCTGTGACCAGTGGCTAGCGGAGCGTGAGCCCCGCCGCGAGGCTGGCCCCGAGCTCCCAGCAGGCGTCGAGGTCGGCCCGCGCCGGCGGACCCACGACGGTGACGGGGTCCCGGGCCAGCTCCCAGCCGAGCCCGGTGGCGATCCGCCGGACGTCGCGGATCGCGCCGGTCACGTCGTCGTTGCCGTGGACGTAGAGGCCGTAGGGACGACCGCGCGTGTGGGTCGAGCAGGGGTAGTAGATGCGGTCGAAGAAGTGCTTCAGCGCCCCCGACATCGTGCCGATGTTCGCCGGTGTGCCGAGCAGGTAGGCGTCCGCCTCGAGCGCGTCGACCTCCGGTGCCGTCAACGCCGGGCGCACCAGCACCTCCACACCCTCGATCGCGTCGTCGCCCGCACCGGCGAGGACCGCTTCGAGCAACGCCTGCAGGCTCGGGGACGGGGTGTGGTGGACGACCAGCAGACGGGGCATGGCGCACTCTCGGACTCGGCAACCAGCGGACGCCGGTGCACGACGGTGCATGATGGTCGCACGTCGTCGGTCGCCGTGCGGCGGCTCCCCCGCGAGGTCCGCGAGCAGTATCCAGCGCGTCCACACCCCGTCCACACGGACTCCACAGCGCGCCAGCACGAGCGCACCGTGCGCGTGGCAAGGCAACTTCGGTGGACAGGTTGGGGATGACCGGTGGACATCCTGTGACTTGGCGGTGAACTTCGCTCGACCCCTTGCGTCGCTTCGGCACCGCCGCGTACTGTCCGCAGCGCCGGTCGGGAACGACCTACGAACCCACGATCGGCCCGCAGCTCCCACCGGTACAGGAGGGGGCCGCGGACACGGTGGGGACCACCTCGGTGGTCCACCGCCCGGGCCGCCGGCCTGCAGCATGGCGACCTGGGAGGCTGGGTCCCGACCCACCACCGGGCGCACGGGCCGCGAGGTCCGCGCGTCGAGCCCACGACGTTGCTGTACCGGGCGTCACGGGTGGTACGACCCGGCGTAGCGGGTCTCGTACCGGGCGGAGGGAACGCTCGCGAGGGCGCTCCCTGGCGCCGACCCGACCAGCTGGTCCCGCGAGGGACCGGTCGTGACGGTCGACGTGTCGCCGCCTCCCCCGTGGAGGTCGATGACCGCCGACGCCGGCTCGACGGACACGCTCGGACGTGTTCAGCGGATCGGTGCAGCCACCTGACCCACCGCGTTCCGACGCGGCCGAGACGGTGGCGACGGCCCCTCGGCCGGTCCCGCTTCGGCGGTGCCGGTTCGGGCGCCGGGCCAGCGCTCCGCCCCTCGTGGGTGGGTCGCCGGACCGACGGTCGTCAGCGCCCGCGAGGGCGGTGTCGATGGCCGGTGGGACGGGTCCTGAGAAGTGCCCCGCTCCACGAAGCGCGATGCCCCGGAGGCCCGCGAGGGCGCCCGGGGCATCGTTGCGTTCACGCACCTGCGCCGCACGCGACGGCCAGCTCCGCGGCGACCGCGACCACCCCGGCGCAGCGTCGGTCCGCGACGGGGAGGGGGTGCTCCCATCGCTCAGCCGGTGGCGAGCGCCGCCGCAACCACCTCGCGCGCCTCCGCGAGGATGCGCTCCAGGTGCTCGTCGCCCTGGAAGCTCTCCGCGTAGATCTTGTAGAGGTCCTCGGTCCCCGACGGTCGGGCAGCGAACCACCCCTGGCCGGTGACCACCTTGAGCCCCCCGATCGCGGCGCCGTTGCCGGGTGCCTCGGTGAGCACCGCCGTGATCGGATCGCCAGCGAGTTGCTCCGCGCTCACCGCCGCGGGGGTCAACCGCGCCAGGACGTCCTTCTGCTCCGGCGTCGCCGGCGCGTCAACGCGCCGGTAGACCGGCGCGCCGAGCCGCTCGTTCAGCGCCGCGGCCCGCTCCCCCGGGTCACCGCCCCGGGCGGTCATCTCGGCCGCCAGCAACCCCGCGACGAGCCCGTCCTTGTCGGTGGTCCAGGTCGTGCCGTCGAAACGCAGGAACGACGAGCCCGCCGACTCCTCGCCGCCGAACCCGAGCTCGCCGCTGCGGAGCCCGTCGACGAACCACTTGAAGCCGACCGGCACCTCGACGAGCCGCCGTCCGAGGTCGGCCGCCACCCGGTCGATCAAGGACGAACTCACCAGCGTCTTGCCGATCGCCGTGGTCGGGGGCCAGCCGGGGCGGGCCCCACCGAACAGGTACTCGATGCAGACGGCGAGGTAGCGGTTGGGGTTCAGCAGCCCCGCCCCGGGGGTGACGATCCCGTGGCGGTCGGCGTCCGCGTCGTTGCCGACCGCGACGTCGAACCGGTCGGCCATCGACACCAGTGCCGCCATCGCATAGGGCGACGAGCAGTCGGTCCGGATGATGCCGTCGTGGTCACGGGGGACGTTCGCGTAGGTCGGGTCGGCGCGGGTGTCGACCACCTCGAGGTCGAGGTCGTGGTGCTCGCCGATCGCGACCCAGAACGGCATCCCCGCGCCGGCCAGCGGGTTGACCCCGATCCGGACCCCCGCGTCACGGATCGCCGTGATGTCGACGACGTTCGGCAGGTCCTCGACGTAGCGCGCGACGAAGTCGTAGGTCCCGCACCGTCCGCGTGCCTGGTCGTAGCCCTCCCGGCGGACCGCACCGAGGTCGCCCAGCAGGTCGTTGGCCGCTGCCTCGACGGCTCTGGTGATCTCGCTGTCGGCGGGGCCGCCGTGCGGCGGGTTGTACTTGAACCCGCCGTCGGCCGGCGGGTTGTGGGACGGGGTCACGACGATGCCGTCGGCCAGACCGCTGCTGCGTCCGGTGTTCCAGGCGAGGATCGCATGGCTGATACCCGGTGTCGGGACCGGCCGGTCGGCGACGTCGACGACCACCTCGACACCGTTGGCGACCAGCACCTCGGCGGCGGTCCGCAACGCCGGGCCCGACAGGGCGTGGGTGTCGGCCCCGAGGAACAGCGGCCCGTCGATCCCCGCCGCCCGCCGGTGGTCGCAGATCGCCTGCGTGGTGGCGAGGATGTGCGCCTCGTTGAACGAGGTGGTCAGCGCGGAACCACGGTGGCCGGAGGTGCCGAACGCGACCCGCTGGCTCGGTTCGGTCGGATCCGGGACCAGGTCGTGGTAGGCGGCGAGCAACGCGTCGACGTCGACCAGTTCGGACGGGCCGGCCAGCGTGCCGGCACGGGGGTCGGTGGCCACGGTGCGCTCCCTCGGTGGGCTCTCGGTGACGGTAGTCAACCGACGAGGGCGCGGGCGAGCGCCCCCACCGCCCCGACGGCCGCCCACGCGAGCACGCCCCGGCGGATCACCTCGTCCGGCCACCGTCGCACCAGCGGCGCCGCCCCCACCAGGCCCGCCAGCATCGCGAAACCGAGCACCGCGCCCGCTCGCGCCTGGTCGGCGGTGAACTCCCCCGCGACCCACAGCGACCCGATGATCGGCACCAGCCCGACCGCCCACACCAGCGCGAGCGTCGGCCGCAGGGTGGACGCGCCACGTCCGCGGTAGAGCAGCGCGATCGGCGGTCCGCCGAGCGCCGCGGCGGTGCCGGTCACGCCGGACAGGAAGCCCGCGACCAGCTCCGAGCTCGGGGTGACCGCGACCGTCCAGCCCGCGACCGAGACCACGACGGCGAGCAGCAGCACCAGGCCCGTGGCGACGGTCAACCCGCGGGTGGGCAGCAGGGCGACCGCCACGGCGCCGACGGCGATCCCCGGCAACCGGCCGATCGTGAGCCGGGTCGCGGCGCGGATGTCGGTGCCCGAGAAGCCCTGGGCGAGCATCACGAGCGACAGGGGCAGCAGCGCGACGAGCACGGCGCCGGGCAGCAGCTCGGGCGCCACGATCGCGAGCGCCGGCACCGTCGTGAAGGCGGCTCCGAAACCGAGGGCGGACTGGGCGGCCCCGCCGGCGATGGCGGCCGCGAGCGCCAGCAGCAGCCCCCAGGTACCGAGGTCGAGGCCGAGCAGCGGGTCGAGCAGCGCGGTCACCGGCCGGCCGCCTCCGTGGAGTAGACGACTCCGACCTGGTCCCGCAGGTGGTCGAGCCAGCGCATCACGGTCAGTGACAGGTCCAACGGCATGCGTGGCGACTCGGCGAGGCCATCGGCGAGGCAGCGGTGGACCTCGCGCACCTCCGGCCGGTAGCCGAGGCCGGCGCCGTCGATCGCGATCTGTTCCACCGGCTCGCCGCGTACGAGGCGCGTGAGGTGCGGCACCTCGTGGAAGACCCGCGGGATGTGGAACGAGCCCTCCGTGCCGGCCAGGAACGCCTCCACCGGCCCGTCGGCGACGAACGACGCGGTCCAGGCCGCCACTCCGCGTTCGTGGCGCATGGCGACGGCGACCTGCTCGTCGACACCGGTCGGGGCGAGGTCACCCACCGCGACACCGGTGGTGGCGGGCCCCAGCAGGGACAGCGCGAAGGTGAGCGGGTAGACGCCGATGTCGAGCAGCGCGCCGCCGCCCTGGGCCCGGTCGAACCACCGGCGGGTCGGGTCGGGCTCGGCGACGATGCCGAAGTCGATGGTGACCGAGCGCAGCTCGCCGATCTCACCGGCGGCGATCCGCCGCTCGAGCTCGAGCATGCCCGGCTGGAAGCGCATCCACATCGCCTCCATCAGGAACACCCCGGTGCGCCGAGCGACGCCGACGACCTCCTCGGCCTGCGCCGTCGACAGGGCGAAGGGCTTCTCGAGCAGGACCGGGACCCCTGCCTCGAGGCAGGCGATCGCGTCGTCACGGTGCCGGTCGTTGGTGGTCGCGACGTAGACCACGTCGATCCCGCCGGCCGCGAGCAGTTCGTGGTGTGGGGCGTGGGACCGTCCGATGTCGTGGTTCCGCGCGAAGGTCTCCGCCCGCGTGGGACTCGCGGAGCCGACGGCGACCACCTCACCACCCTCGGCCCGGATCGCGTGCGTCAGGGCCTCGGCGATGGTGCCGGTCCCGAGGATGCCCCAGCGGACGGTCATGCGCGCCACCTCCGGTGGTCGAGGTCGTCACTCAGCCGCCGTCACCGCGGTCGGCACCGCGCGACGGGACGATCATCCCCGGGCGCGGTCTCCGACAGCCTGCCACCTCGGCGCCCGCGGTGGGCAAGCGGTGCGCACCGCTCCCACGGGCCCCGTCCAACGACTAGGTTCCGAGCCCGGGAACGACAGACGAGGACGACAACCATGCGGATCGGGATCCTGACCGGCGGCGGCGACGTCCCTGGTCTCAACCCGTGTATCAAGGCGGTCGTGGAACGCGTGATCCACGACGGGCACGAGGTGGTGGGCCTGCGCCGAGGCTGGGCCGGCCTGCTCGAGTACGACCTCGGTGACCCCGCGGTATCACGGGCCAAGCACACCATCGAGCTGACCCGCGACGTCGTGCGCACCATCGACCGGACCGGTGGCACGTTCCTGCACACCTCGCGGACCAACCCGCAGCGGGTGCGGCCGAAGGAGGTGCCCCGCTTCCTCGCCGACCAGGCGGAAGGCGACGGTCCGTTCGACTTCACCGACCATGCCCTCAAGGTCATCGAGGACCTCGAGCTCGACGCGATGATCCCGATCGGCGGTGACGACACCCTCTCCTACGCGCTGCGGCTGCACGAGGAGAACGTGCCGGTCATCGCGATCCCGAAGACGATGGACAACGACGTCCACGGGACCGACTACTGCATCGGGTTCTCCACGGCCGTCACCCGATCGGTCGAGTTCATCCATCAGCTGCGGACCTCGACCGGTTCGCACGAGCGGATCGCGGTGATCGAGCTGTTCGGGCGCTACTCGGGCGAGACCTCGCTGATCGCCGCGTACCTCGCCTCCGTGGACCGCGCGATCATCTCCGAGGTGCCGTTCGACCCGGAGCGGTTGTCGGCGCTGCTGATGGAGGACAAGCGCCGCAACCCGTCGAACTACGCGATGGTGACCGTGTCCGAGGGCGCGACCCACACCGGCGGGGAGGTGCATCTCTCCGGTGAGGCGGACGCCTTCGGCCACCGGAAGCTCGGCGGTATCGGCGAGACCACCGGCGCGATCATCAAGGAGCTGACCGGCGAGGACATCATCACCCAGCAGCTCGGCTACCTGATGCGTTCGGGCCGGCCCGACTCGCTCGACCTGATGGTCGCGACCAACTACGCGGTGATGGCTGCGGACCTGGCGGTGGCGGGCAACAAGGGACGGCTGGTGTCGCTCCGCGAGGGCACCTACACGAACGTGCCGATCAGCCGGACCGGCGAGGGCGCCAAGCGGGTCGACGTCGATGCGCTCTACGACGTCGAGGCGTACCGCCCGAAGGTGCGGCAGGTCGCCGGCAAGCCGATGTTCCTGTACTGAGCATCTCACCGGCGCGCATGACGGTGGCCGGTCCACGTACCAGCCACCGTCCCCGTCCGGGACGCGGTCAGCGTCGCGGGTCGTTGGTCAGCGCCGCGGGTCGTCGTTTGGGTCCTCGAGCACGTCGTCCGGGTCGTCCAGGTCCTCGATGACGCTGTCCGGGTCGTCGAGCACGTCGTCGTAGGACCCGCCCTGGCCCGCCGGGGCCGCGTCGCGGACGGGCAGCGCGTCGTACCCAGCGTCGTCGTCCCGGGTCGGGTGGTCGGCGTCGGTCTCCTGACCGTCGACCAGGTGGTCGCGGCGCCGCTCGGACGCGACCGGCCGATCATCGCGCAGCACGGCGTTGAGCACCGCGACGGCGTCGATCTCGGCGACCGACGTGCGCTGGGCGACGTCACGGGCGACGCGCACCGGGTCGGGGACCGGTCCGTCGGGACCGAGCTCGGTGACCGGCGGGTCGTAGGGGTCGTAGAAGCGGTAGCGGTGGCCCCGGGACAGGGGGCGGACCCGCAGGACCGACAGGTACTCCCACCATGCCTCCAGGGCGGTGGCGATCGAGCGCTCGTCCAGATCGGCCGCCCCCTTGGCAGCCGCCAGGTCGCGGTCGCGAAGCGCCGCTGCCGACGGGTCGTCGACCAACTCCTCCTCGGGGGGCGACCAACTCGGTCCGAGCCGCACCGGGCCGGCGAGGTCGGCCGTGTCTCGCTGGCGGCGGCTGAACGCGATGACCGCCACGACCAGCACGACAGCGACGATGATGAAGGGGAGCAAGCTTTCCACAGGTGACCTCGAGGTGGTCAGGAAGGCGGGGAGCGGGCCGGGGTAGCGGCAGGTGACCGCATCACACCACGCACCGTGACCGTCGGAGGTGGCCGAGCGAGCGGTGTCCGCTGCCGAGCGACCGGTCGGGGCCGCAGGAGCGACTCAGCGACCGACCTCCGACGTCGGGGACGCTTGGCTCGTCGCGGCCGCGAGCAGCCCGAAAGCGTTGACGGCCCAGTGGGCGAGGAACGACACCAGCAGGCTACCCGAGGCGAGGGTCAGGGCCGCGAAGCCGACGCCGGCGACGGTCGTGACCAGCACGGCGCCGAGCACGGCTCGCTGCCCTGCGCGCGACCTCGGCTCCACGTCGTTCTCCCGCAACGCCACGACGGCCGGCGCCACGTGCCACAAGCCGAACGCGAGGCTCGACCACCCCACCGCGAAGGGCACCGAGCCGTGCTGCAGCAACGCGCCGAGCAGGACCCCGCGGAAGAGCACCTCCTCGAACAAGGCGGTGCCGAGCGGGATCCGTACGAGCACGGCCGTCACCAGGTCGCGGAAGGGCAGTGCCGCCCGGCGATCGGCCAGCAGCGCCGCCACGGGAGGGAGTCGGTCCGCGAACCCTGCGGCGAACGCCACCGCCACGGCCACGGCCACCACGACGAGCCGCCCCCAGCGCCACCCGTCGGCAAGCGCCTCCGGCGCGAGCCCCAGGTCCGCCGGCGACAGCGCGGCAGCCGACGCGAGCCACACCAGCAGCGCCGTCGCCGCGAGGTTGCGGAGCACGTACCCCCGGTCGCCCACGACCAGGTTCGCGACCAGGCTCCAGCCGAGCGTCGCGACCGTCAGCAGCACCGCCATCCCCATTCCCCAACGGTACGTCACGCGCCACGCGTCACGTCTGGAACACTGCGTCCCTGCCGTCGGCCCCCCGACGCTGCCGCCCGCAGGAGCGATCCGTGACGAACGACACCCTGGACACCCGGCCCGGCTGGCTCGACGAGGACACCATCGCGTCGGTCCGCGGCCAGGTGCCGATCGTGTACGTGGAGGCCGTCCCGGTCCGCCTGGACCACCTCGGCCGGGTCGAGAAGGTCGGGCTGCTCCTCCGGGCACAGCCGGACGGGACCATCTCGCGCGCCGTCGTCTCCGGCCGGGTGCTCTACAACGAGACGCTGCGTGACGCCCTGTGGCGCCACTGCGCGACCGACCTCGGCCCGGAGGCCGCACCGCAGCTGCCGCCGGGGGTCGCGCCCTTCACCGTCGCGGAGTACTTCCCCGACCCGGACCGCAGCGGCTTCCACGATCCGCGTCAGCATGCCGTCGCGCTGGGCTACGTCGTACCGGTCGCCGGCGAGTGCGCCCCCGCGCAGGACGCCCTCGACCTGGCCTGGCTGTCCCCCGCCGAGGCCACCAGCCCCACCATCGCCGCGGAGATGTCCTCCGGACACGGCCGGCTGGTGCGCCGGGCACTGGCCCACTGCGGCCAACTCCCCTGACCCCCGTCGGGCGGCCACCCCGCGGGGCGCCTCCCGCGCCTAGCGTGAGGCCATCAGCCGTACCCGACCGAGGAGCACCGCCTGTGGGCCTGAACATCAAGGACCTGTCCATCGCCAGTCCCGACGTCGACGCACGCTTCGACGACCGCTTCGCCTATGACAAGGGCAACGAGGTGCCGCGGCTGACGATCGCCGGCGTCCCGGAGGAGGCCGTCGAGCTCGCGGTGATCTGTCACGACCCGGACGCGCCGCTGCCGCACGGCTGGACCCACTGGACCCTCTACGGCATCCCCGCGGAGGTCACGGAGCTCGGCACCGACGCCGACGAGACCTACCGAGCCGGCCCGAACGACTACGGCGAGCAGGGGTGGGGAGGCCCGTACCCGCCGCCGGGCCACGGTGACCACCACTACTACTTCTGGGTCTACGCGCTGTCCCGGCCCGTCGAGGGGACGCCGACGCGGCAGGAGTTCCTCGACACCTACGGCGACGCCATCGTCGAGCAGAACCGGATGGTCGCGACCTACGCGAACTAGCAACCCGTCCCCGCCGGCCGTCGACGTCGTCGGCGGCCGGCTCGTCGTCAGGGCGCGACGTGCTCGCCCGTGTCCGCGTCCGTGACGGTGATGGCCTCCACGGGGCAGGTCTGCGCGGCGTGGACGACGGCCTCGTCGTCCGCGAACGGACCGCCACGCACGACCGAGGCGAACATCGCCTCGTCGAAGGTGAAGGCCATCGGGGCGATCGCGGTGCACAGCCGGGCGCCGGTACACACCCGCGAGTCGACCTCGGCGTCGTAACGGGGCATCGTCCATATCCGTCCGTCGCGGTGCCCGGGGCGGTGTCACTGCGGGCGACAGCGTACGACCACCGACCCCCGGGGGGCCAGTACCCGGCCATTCAGGTCCCGAGCACCAGCACGGTCCCCGTCGCGGCGAGCGCGACGACCACGGCGATGGCGGCGCGAGCGACCAGGGGCAGACCACCGGCCTCGGCGTCGCCCTCGAACCATCGCCGCCTGGCCACGTTGCGCTGCGTCCCCTCGAGGACGGCGCCCACCGCCACGATCGCCATGCAGGCGCACAGGGCCGCCAGCGCCGGCGCGTCGCGGGTCACCGCGACCCGTGCGAGCACCAGCGCGGCACCCGTCGAGGACAACCCCGTCCGCGACCACGCCAAGCTCGTGCGTTCGGGCTGGAGCCCCGGGTCCGCACTCACGGGAACGATCGCACGAGCGCGAACGCGCTGATCAGTGCGATGCCGAGGATCGTCGCGATCACGACCAGGCCACCCGCCCCGGCCGGCATGGGCGCACCCAGGCGCATCGCCCGCTCGACCCGGCCCCACTGCACGTAGGCCAGGATCACGGTCATCCCGCCTCCGACGAACGCGACCACGGCGATCACCTCGACCAGCCAGGCGGGGCTGACGAGGTCCGAGAGGGCCACGACCGCGACACCGGCGACCACCAGCGCGAGCGCCGTTCGCAACCAGGCGAGCAACGTCCGCTCGTTGGCGAGGGTGAAACGCGGATCGGGCTCCTCCCCCACCTCGTAGACCCGCCGGGGACGTCGCGTGGGCATCATCGGCACCTGGCCCCGCTCAGCTGATCACGGCCGAGCGGATCTCGGTCATCTCCTGGACGGCGTAGGCCGGCCCCTCGCGGGTGTTGCCGGAGTCGCGCAGCCCACCGTAGGGCATCTGGTCGGCGCGCCACGTCGGGACGTCGTTGACGATCACCCCACCGAAGTCGAGGACCTCGATCGCACGCTTCGCGACGGCGAGGTCGGAGGTGAAGATCCCGGCGTGCAGCCCGTAGCGGGTGTCGTTGGCCAGCGCGAACGCGTCCTCGACGTCCGCGTAGGTCTGCACGCCGAGGACCGGCCCGAAGACCTCCTGGCTGCACACCTTCATGTCCGGCTCGACGTCGACGAGCACGGTGGGCTTCAGCACCCCGTCGCCACCGACCTCACCCCCGGCGACCACCCGAGCGCCGTCGCCGACCGCGTCGTCGATCCAGCTCGTGACCCGGTCGCGGTTCTCGCGGTCGATCAACGCGGAGACCTGGGTCGCGTCGTCGAGCGGATCGCCGACCACCAGCGCGTCGACCGCCTCGGCGAGGGCAGCGGTGAAGTCCTCCGCGACGTCCTCGTGCACCAGCACGCGCTGGACGGAGATGCACGACTGCCCGGCGTGCGCGGTGCCGGCGACGGCGATCTTGCTGGCGGCCGTCCGCCAGTCGCCGTCCGGCTGGATGATGACCGGCGCGTTGTTGCCGAGCTCGAGCGACACCTTCTTCCTCGGCGCCTGGGCGCGGATGCCCCAACCGACCTCCGGGGAGCCGGTGAAGGTGATCATCGCGACGTCGTCGTGCTCGACCAGGGCCGCGCCGACCTCGCTGCCGGACCCGGTGACCACGTGCAGGTACCCGGCGGGGAGCCCGCAGCGGTCGAGCAGCAGCTCGGCGAGCTTGATGCCGGAGAACGGGGTCTGCCCCGCGGGCTTGAGCACCACCGCGCAACCGGCGGCGATCGCCGGCGCGAGCTTGTGGGCGACGAGGTTGAGCGGGAAGTTGAAGGGCGTGATCGCTCCGACCACTCCGACGGGCACGCGCAGCGTGAAGCCGAGCCGGCCCTCCCCCGCCTGCGCCGCGTCCAGCGGCAGGACCTCGCCGGCGAGGGAGCGACACGCCGCCGCGGAGAACCGGAAGGTCGAGACGCAGCGTGACACCTCGGCGCGGGCCGTCGTGATCGGCTTGGCCGCCTCCAGCGCGATCGTGCGCGCGAGGTCCTCGAACACCTCCTCGTCGCCGAGCAGCTCCGCCGCCCGGTCGAGGATCTCCGCGCGCCGCCAGGCCGGCAGCGGGTCGTCGCGCATCGTCCGCTGCGCCGCCGCCACGGCGCGGTCGACGTCCTCACGCGAGCAGCGGGGCACCTCGCCGATGAGGCGGTCGTCGTAGGGCGCGCGGATCTCCATCGACGTGTCGGTCGTGACGTGCTCGCCGTCGATGCGAGCGGGGTGCTGGCTCATGGGACGCTCCTCGCGGGTCGGTCGTCGGTCGTCGGTCGTCTGGTCGGGCGGTCGAGCGCGGCCGAGTGCGGCCGAGCGCGGCCGAGCGCCGCGTCAGCCGGTGGCGGCGAGCGCGCGGTCGAAGGCGGCGAGCGCGGCCTCGACCTGGTCGTCGCCGATGACCAGCGGCGGGATCCACCGCACGGTCGAACCGAACGGACCACAACTCATCACGATGACCCGCTCCTCGCGGAGCAGGTGCGCCAGGATCGCCGCCGTCCGGGACGCATCCGGGGTCCCCTCCGCGTCCACGATCTCCGTCGCCAGCATGGCGCCGAGGTTGCGGTTCTCACCGATCGCGGGATGCCTCGCCGCCAGGTCGTCCAGGCCGGCGCGGAACCGGTCCCCGACCGCAGCTGCCCGCTCGAGGAAGCCGGGCTCGGTCATCACGTCGATGGTGGCGAGCGCCGCCGCGCAGCCCATCGGGTTGCCGCCGTAGGTCCCGCCGTGCGAGCCGGTCGGCCAGCGACGCATCAGCTCCGCGGACGAGCCGACGGCCGAGACCGGGAAGCCCGAGGCGATGCCCTTGGCCATCACGAGGACGTCGGGCTGCAGGTCGTGGTGCTCGATCGCGAACAACCGTCCGGTGCGCCCGAAGCCGGTCTGCACCTCGTCGGCGACGAACAGGATGCCGAGGTCGCGGCACCGGTCCCGCAGGCCGTGGAGGAACCGGGTCGGCGCCGGGACGTAGCCGCCCTCGCCGAGGACCGGCTCGATCATCACGCAGGCGACCTCGCTCGGGGCCGTCTGGGTGCGCAGCAGCAGGTCGAACTCCCTGAGGCAGCGGTCGATCGCGGCGTCCTCGTCCTCGCCGGTGAGGAAGGTGTACGGGAACGGCGCCACGAACACCCCCGACGGTAGTGGCGCGTGCCCTGCCCGGTAGACGGTCTTCGAGGTGGTCATCGCCATCGTCAGGTGCGTGCGGCCGTGGAACGAGCCCTGGAAGACGATGACGTGCGGGCGGCCGGTCGCCTGCTTCGCGAGCTTGACCGCTGCCTCGGTGGCTTCCGCGCCGGAGTTGGCGAGGAAGAAGCGCTCGATCGGATCCGGGGTGATCTCCGCGAGCCGCGCGGCCAGCGGCTCGAGGCGGTCGTGGCGGTAGCAGTTCACCTGCGCGTGCAGGAACCGGCCCGCCTGCTCGCGGATCGCCTCGACGACGTGCGGGTGGCAGTGACCGGTGTTGACCACGCCGATCCCGGACGTGAGGTCGAGGTGGTCGACCCCGTCGGTGGTCGTGACGACCGCGCCGGCGCCGTGGCTGACCTGCAGGTCCGTCAACTCGAACCAGACGTCCGCGAGGTGGGTGTCCATCGTTGCTCCTCGGTGGGCGGCGCCTGCGTGCGCGAGGTCCGCCGGTGACTCCGTGCGACCGGGCGCCACCGTGTGGCACCCCGGGGGGCCGTCGCGCCGGCTGGCGCAGCCAAGCACCTACGGCCCGCGCCGGCTTCGTGCACCTGGCCAGAGCGCCACGCTCGACACGGGCCACCTGGCACAGCAGCCGCTCGCCCGGCCGGCCCCGGGCCTCTCGGGGCCGCCGCGCCAACGGCTCGACCACTACGCGGTCCAGCCGCCCTCGGGACGCTCGAACCAGACGTGGACCTGCCCGGTGCCGGTGGCGTTCTCGTAGTCGGAGAACAGCTCGCCCTTGGCCGTGCAGTCACGACCACCGATCGCGGCGCTCATGGCGAGGACGTGCCCGAACCCGCCCTCCGGGTTGTGGGGGTGGTAGGCGTCCATCCCGTCGATGATGCGCGCGTGGTCGCCGGCCTGCATCCACGCGAGGCGCTCCTCGTCGGCGGCGCGGGCCTCCGGGGTGATGATGTGGCTCGGGTCGGAGGCCTCGTGCTTGGGCAGCTCCTTGAGCCGGTGGAAGGTGTGGCTCATGCCGCCGCTGGCGAGGACCACGACCCGCCGGTCGGACGCCGCCACGGCCTCGCCGATCGCCCGGCCGAAGGTCAGGAAGTCGTCGTCGTCACCGGTCTGCACGATCGAGCACGACACGAACCGCTCCCCACGGTGCAGGTAGTGCACCAGGTTCACGGTGGCGTAGTAGACGGGCAGGTACGGGTCGTCGATCGCCGTGGTCGGGGTGCCGAGCTCGTTGCCGTGCTTCTCGATCAGCCGAGCGAGCTCCGGATCGCCGTCGTAGTCGTAGGGCACCTGGCGCATGCCCCGTGGCAGCTCCGACGAGGTCATCTTGCCCTCGCGGTGCTCGTGCGACGACACGATGTGCTCGACGGTCGTGAACCAGTGGGTGTCGAGGATCACGATGGTGTCCGGCTGCAGGCGGTCGAGCACCTCGTCACGGAGCCGGATCATGCCGGGGACGAGGGAGATCTCCTCGCCCTCGTTGAGCCCCCGGCGAATCGGCTCGTCGAACATGATGGTGGGCGCGTGCGAGACGAGGCCCGCTCCGACGATCTCTCCCATGGTCAAGCTCCTGTCGTGGTCGGGGTGCTGGCGGTGGTGACGGGACCGGACGGCCTAGGCGCCGTCGCGGTAGGTCTCGAGGGTGGTGCCGCCGGCGAAGGTCGCGCCGACCTGCCGGTAGTAGGCACCGAGCAGCTCGCGGGGCGCGAGCCGGTCGAACTCCTCGGTCGGGCTCGCGAACAGCTCGAGGTCGGCGTCACCGACGAAGATCGGGCCGGCCTCGACGTCGGTCGTCTTCAGCGACACGAGCTCGTGCAACGATGGCGGGGCGTCGGGCCCTTCGATCGACGGCACGAACCGCGTGTGCGCCATGGCATGCGCGTTGACGAACCCGCCGGTCTCGCTCGTCCCGGTGATCGTGAACGTCGCCTGCGCCAGCCGACGGTCGTAGGCGGCGAGCGTCGCACCGAAGCGTCCGCCCGGCTGGAGCCGTGGCCCCGCCTTGCCGAACGGCACCGGACGGGTCATGCGGATCGCACCGAGCTTCTTCGGGTAGCCCTGATAGTGCCCACGGGCCATGGCGAAGTCGGTGTCGACCCAGATGTACGCGCAGCGGGAGACGTGCTCCCCGCGGTACCGGCCGCGGATGACGAAGAAGACCTCCTTGTACTGCGACCGCACGGGGTCGAGCAGCTCCTCCCCGCCGTCGCTGCACGACTGCCAGTCGGCCCACACGAGCGCGACGGCACCGGGATCGTCCGCAGGCTCCAGCGGTTCCGGAAGCAACTCGATCACGTGGTCGGGATCCGTCCGGTACTCGATCGTGAGCAGGTCCCCGGAGTAGTGCCAGGGTGGCGGCGGCAGCAGCGACGAGCGTCCCGTCGCCGTCCGTGGGAACAGGAAACCCTCGAGGTCGCTCACGTGTCGCCGTCTCCCTCCAACCGTTCGGGGCCGAACGATACCGTCATGTCGCGCCGCTGACCACCCTGCCGTGCGGACGGTGGACGGACCATCCAGCTCGACTACCGTTCGGACCCGAACGAGGCTCAGTGCCGGCTCGCGCCAGCACGTCCACGAGACCGCGTCCGCGACCAGGCCTGGCGAAGACCGAGGAGGCACCCATGGAGACCCGCAGGATCCTGCTCGAGGGCGCGGTGACGCCCGTGGTACGCGACGGCGAGCAGCTCGTCGCCGGCGACGGCCGCCGGATCGCGATCGTCGATGCGATCCACCTCCCGCCGGTCGTGCCCTCCAAGATCCTGTGCGTCCACCTCAACCACCGCAGCCGGGTCGAGGAGTTCCAGACCTCGCTGCCGCCTGCCCCGACCTACTTCCACAAGCCGGTCAGTTCGCTCAACGCCCACGAAGGTCACGTCGTGCGACCCGACCGCTGCGAGTGGCTGAACTACGAGGGCGAGATCGCGATCGTGATCGGTCGCACCACCCGCAACGTGAGCCAGGACCAGGCCTGGGAGCACATCGCCGGGTACACCATCGCCAACGACTACGGGCTGCACGACTTCCGCGACACCGACGCCGGGTCGATGCTGCGGGTGAAGGGCTCCGACACCCTCTGCCCGCTCGGCCCGGGGCTCATCTTCGCGGACAGCTGGGACCCGCGTGATGGCAAGCGCATCCGCACGCTCGTCAACGGCGAGGTCCGCCAGGACGGCTCGACCGCGGAGATGCAGTGGGACATGGCCTACCTCGTCGCCGACCTGGCGCGCACGATCACGCTCGAACCCGGTGACGTGATCCTGTCCGGGACGCCGGCGAACTCCCGTCCGGTCCAACCCGGCGACGTCGTCGAGGTGCAGGTGGAGGGGCTCGGCACGCTGCGCAACACGATCGTCGCCGGGCCAACGCCGATCCGCGACGACGTCGGCGCGCAGCCGACCGTGTCGGAGGAGGTCCTGTCGACCGCACTGGGCGGCGACTGGGAGTTCCGCGGCGTGCGAGGCCCGCGTCGCTGATCCTTCCCGTTCCGACCAGGAGAAGGTCCTCCTCCTCGGCCACTCGTGGGGTTCCCTCATCGGGATCCAGGCCGCTGCTCGCTCGCCGGAGCGATCCGCGGCCGGGCCCGGCGACGTCCGGCCGCCGTCGGTCGGCTCACGCGGGCGCCGCGTCGCCGTGTCCGTCCGGGTCGTGAGCCTCGAGACGGTCGCTGCGCGACGGGGGCACCAGCGCGACCAGCAGGGCAGGGGCGGCCGAGGTGAGGAGTGCTACGGGACGGCCGACGTGGGTGGCCAGCAGGCCGAACAGGCTCGGCCCCACGATGAACCCGGCCGCGCTGAACACGATGACCAGCGTGAACCCGGTGGTGGGGCGGTCGTGGAAGACCTGTTGGCTCCACATCACCACGAGGGCGAAGCCGGTGGTGAAGCCCACCCCGAACAGGGCAGCCGACCCGAGCGCGGCGACCACCGATCCGGGCGCGACCAGCAACATCGCGGTCGATCCACCGACCAGGACGAGCATCACCGCCAACGGCGCGCGCAGGCCGTACCGGTTGGCGATCCCGCCGCCGAAGACGCCCACCGCGGCACCGGCGATACCCAGGGCCGCCCACATCGCGGGACCGATCCAGCTGCTCAGTCCGGCGTCCTGTGCGGTGTCGGGTGCGTACGCGAAGTAGGCACCCGAGGTGATCGATATTCCCAGCGTGACGACGAACAGCCGCACCGATCGGCCGTTGAAGAACCACCCGAGCTCAGGCCGTGCGCGGTCGAGGACCGGCCCCGCCGCGCTCGGTGCCAGCACCCTCCAGGCTGCCGTGGCCGCCACCAGCCCGATCAGCGCGAACGCCCACCACGCGGCCCGCCACCGGGCACCGGCCACCAGCACGAGCAGGCTGGCGACCACCAGGCCGACCGGGGAGCCGGCGTTGACCAACGCCAGCGCGCGCCGGCTGCCAGATGAGGGGACCTGGTTGTCGACCACGTCCGAGAAGGGCCCCCACGCCCCGCCGGCGCTCGTACCCGCCGCGGTGATCCCCACGGCCAACAGCATCGGACCAGGCGCAGACGCGGTCATGGCCGCACCGACCGCCAGCAGCACACACCCCGACACCACCGGCACGCGAGGCCCGAAGCGGGCGGTGAGGACACCAGTGACGACGGTGGCCACCAGGTAGCCAGCCTGGGCTGCGCTGGCATAGAAGCCCAGCACGTCCAGTGACAGGCCGAACTCCTCCCGGAAGGTCGGCACGAACAACCCGTACGCCTGCCGGCCGATGCCGTACGTCGCCACCAGTGTCAGCAGGCCGACACCCCCGACACGGGAGCTCTGGCTGAGGCGCATGACGATCCTTCCGTGACATCCAGCACGGTGCATCCGGACCCGTCGTGCTGCACCACCCGCCCGTTCGTTCGCGCGTCGGGGGGTCCCTGCCACGGCAGCCAGCGTGAGACCGGGTGGCAGAGCACATGCCTGGACCGGCGGGCGCCGCCACGCTAACGAAACGGCGCACCACCCCCGACGTGAGCCTGCTGTCTGATGGCCAGGGTGGCCCTCGCCCCGCCGGAGCGGCATCCCGTCCCGGGGGCCCAGAGGGCCTGTCGCAACCGGGAGAGAGGCGTCGCTATCGGTACCTCGCCTTCCGCACTTCGCGGAGAGCTTTCGGCTGGATCATCGCCGAGATGCGCCGCAATGTCCTTGCCGACCACCCGAGCATCGACTCCGCGACGGTTCGACGACATCACCATCGCGTGTCCACGGGCGAGGACGCGAACAGCCTCCGATCTCCCAAGACCAGCTTCGGGTGTGGCGGGAGCGCTTCGAGGTTCCCACCCGCGACGAGGCGCGGGGCTGGGACGCCGTCGAGCTCATTCGCCCCCGGACCTGCATCTGACGGCAAGGTCCAAGGACCCGCGCCAGCGCCCAACCAGACCGGGGCCCACGACCAGACGCGTCGGATCACGCGCATTGCCGATGTCGGGATCGGGTGCGGACCTCGGCCCGGAGTTCCGTCCTCCGCTGTCCGCGATCCCGACGGGCGGAGGAGATCGGGAAGCCCTGACGGGCAGGGCTGGGACAGGGCTGCGAGAGGCGTTCGGAAACCGACGAGGTGTGCTGACCTGCTCCTGGCTCGGTGATCGGTAACGCCAGGACCCGAACCCGTCGCTCCTCGACGACCACGATGGCACCGTCGCGCAGATCCGCCTCGACCGAGGGAAGGTTGGCGAGCAGCAGCGCCGCCTGCTCCCGGGGCCGACGGCCGGTCTGACGGTGGAACAGCACAACCGACGGCTTCGCCGCCTGCCGCGAGGCCAGCAGCTCGCCGAAGTCCGTGTCAGCCGCCACGATCACCCGAGCATCCGAGCTCGCGTACTCGAGGATCTCCGCATCCGGGGCCTCCAGGCGCAGCACCTCACCGACGTGAACCGCATCGTGGCCGACCGCGCGTAGCTCAGCACCACCACCGGGGACATACTCGCGTCGACCAAGAACCTCATCCCACCGGACGCAGGGGCAGCTCACGCTCCCGGACCGCCTCGGCGGCGTAGCGCAGAGCCGCGCTGATGTCGTCGGTTTCCAGGTAGGGGAAGTCGGCCAGCATCTCTTCGACGGTCATGCCCTCGGCGACCATGCCAACCACGGTTGCCACCGGCACGCGCAGGCCACGGATGCAGGGCACACCTCCCAGCACCTCGGGATCGGTCGTGATCCGCTCGAACGTCATGGCGATCCTCCTCGCCACAGCAGCGTACGTCCTGGCCAGCGTCGGGGACTGGCAGTCGTGCGCGCCTGTGGATCGCTCCTCCCGACCAGCGACCCGAGCACAACGGGGAGTTCGGCGCGTTACGGCGCGGCCATCAGATCACGGCGCACGGTCGAGAGCTGGGGAGCGGCCGTGCCGGCCGAGCCCGAACCACGACGCGCTCGACTTCGGGGAGGGGCAGCTCGAGGCGCGTGGGCTCGCCGTGACGGGGCTCTACACCGGTGAGTGGCGCAGCGGCGCTGACGAGACGGGTCCTCTGTTGCGGGTCGCGAGCTGAGGTCTGCGGTCCGTCGGCCGTGACGTCCGGGGAGCTGGTCGGAGACCGGTCGGCCTCCAGATCAGCCGATCCGCTCGTGTGGTCAGCTGGTCGAGTCGTCGAGGATCTGCAGGGTCTTGAGGTCGGCGTGGAACTCCAGGGCGTAGTCGCCACCCTCGCGCCCGATCCCGGAGATGCCACAGCCCCCGAACGGCGCCGTGAGGTCCCGGACGAGGAACGTGTTCACCCACACCGTGCC
>SLMP01000021.1 GCA_007133465.1 Nitriliruptoraceae bacterium
CCGCCACGGCCCCGACCGCGGGGCGTTCCCGCCACCACGAGATCCTGCCGCCCGCCCGTCGGGAGCCGGCTCGGTCCGCGCCACGCGCCGGCTTCGCCGGCCCCGCCGGCCCCGCCGGCGCCAGCAGCGGCACCACGGCTCGCCACGCCAGCAGCACACCCACCAAATGGACCAGCCACCAGGCGATGGCGGGGGACGTCGCGGGCGCGGGACCCGGCCGTCCGGTCGCTTGCTGGACCCACGCGGCGCTGGCCCGGTGCGTCACGGCGCTGAAGAGGATCGAGACGTGCTCCACCCCGGGCACGACCTCCAGCGCCCGGGCCGACCCGTCGACCATGGCCGCCGGCACGTCGGCCGAGGCGCCGCCCGCCCGCGCCAACAGGTCCCGCGCGTTGGCGACGAACCGGGGCTCGCGCTCGCCCGCGAGCAGCAGCAGATTCGGTGGCAGCGACGGGGCCACCGGCGCGTCGGTCGGAGAGACCGCCACCACCCCGGCGATCCGCTGGTGGTCGTCGATCCCGGCCTGCAGCACCGCGCCGGACCCCATCGAGTGCCCCAGCAGGACGATCGCGTCCGCGCCGACCTCCGGCCGGCCGCGCAGCAGGTCCGCACTCGCCGCGACGGCGATCACGAGGTCGTCCCCCTCGCCGGACCGGTCCAGCCCGACCGGGTTCGCCCCGTGACCGGGGAGGTCGGGCAGGACGACCACCTGCCCGGCACTCGCCAGCGCCGACCCGAAGCTGCGCATCAGGACCGCCGACCCGGCGAACCCGTGCGCGACGACCACGCCCGGCGCGTCCTGCGCCCCGGCGGGGACGAGCAGGGTGACGGGGACCCCCTCGTGGGTGACGGTGGTCACCTCGACGCCCGAGGTGCCTGCGAGGACCTGCACCCAGGCGAGCAGGACCAGCCCGACGCCCGCGACCAGCTGGAGCCCGCGACGCCCTCGCAGCGCGAGCAGCGCACGACCCACCCCGGAGGGCGATGAGGACCCGGACGCGTCCGTCATGCGTGCCTCGTGGTCGGTGCCGGACACCCGGACCGTACTCCCGTCACGACCGCGGGTAGGAGCCCGCTGCGCACGGTCGGTAGCGTTGGCGACCGACCCCCAGCCAACGCCCGCCAGACCTCCGGCGGGCAGGAGCCGCCATCGATGTCGCCCTTTGAGGACAGCCTCGCCGCGGCGAGCGCCGACCGTCCGATCGCCGCCGACCCGACCCACCGGTACGACGACCGGCACGTCGCCAGCTATGAAGCGATCCCGACGCCCGCGGAGCTGCGCGCCGACCTCGCGGCCACCGCCACGCACCGGGCGACCGTCGAGACCGGCCGGCAGGAGATCGCCGCCGCCCTGCGGGGCCAGGACGACCGGATGGTCGTGCTCGTCGGGCCCTGCTCGATCCACGACCCGGAGGCGGCGCTCGAGTACGCGGCGCGCCTCCGGGAGCAGCGCGACGCGCTCGCCGGCGACCTGATCGTGGTCATGCGGACCTACTTCGAGAAGCCGCGCACGTCGGTCGGCTGGAAGGGGCTGATCTACGACCCGGGGCTCGACGGCAGCTCCGACGCCGCCCGCGGCCTGCGCTCCGCCCGCCAGGTGTTGCTCGACGTGACCGGCCTCGGCCTGCCCTGCGCGGTCGAGGTGCTCGACACCATCACGCCGCAGTACCAGACGGACCTCGTGGCCTGGGCCGCGATCGGGGCACGGACCGTGGAGAGCCAGGTGCACCGGCAGCTCGCGTCGGGCCTGTCCATGCCGATCGGGTTCAAGAACGGCACCGACGGGTCGCTCGGCGGCGCGATCAACGCACTCGAGGCCGCGGTCGCGCCCCACGCCTTCTTCGGCGTCGACGGCCAGGGCCGCAGCGCCGTGGTGCGCACGACCGGGAACCCGGACGTGCACGTGGTGCTCCGCGGCGGCAACGCCGGCCCCAACCACGACGAAGGGACCGTCCGGGCGACCGCCGAGCAGGCCCAGGCGGTCACCGGGCATGCCCGGCCGGTCGTCGTGGACTGCTCGCACGGCAACTCGGGCAAGGACCACCGCCGGCAGGGCGGGGTCGTCACGGACGTGCTGCGGCGCTGGGGCGCGCCCGACCAGGGCCTGCTCGGGTTGATGCTGGAGAGCAACCTCGCCCCCGGACGGCAGGACTGGGCCCCCGACCGCCCCCTGCTGCCGGGCGTGTCGATCACGGACGCGTGCGTCGGCTGGGAGGAGACCGTGGACCTGCTCGGCCGCTGCTCCGAGGCCGTCCGTGGGGCGCGCTGACCCGTCTAGGCTCGGCGTGGCCGACCCGGAGCGAACCACCGCCGTGCGCAACCAAGCCCAGCTGATCACCTACGTCGACCGGCTCGGCGGTACCTTCGAGGGCTTGACGGAGCTGCTGCGGGGGCCGCTCGCCGGCCTGTTCGGGGGCATCCACGTCCTGCCGTTCTTCGACCCGATCGACGGCGCGGACGCCGGGTTCGACCCCAACGACCACCGCGAGGTCGACCCGCGGCTCGGCACCTGGGAGGACGTCGGCCGGCTCGGCGAGACGTTGCCGATCATGGCGGACCTGATCGTCAACCACGTCGCCACCGGCTCCCCGCAGTTCCAGGACTTCCTCGCGCACGGCGACGCGTCCGAGCACGCCGGGCTGTTCCTCACCTTCGACCGGGTCTTCCCGAACGGGGCCCGCGAAGCCGAGCTCCTGGCGCTGTACCGGCCGCGTCCCGGTCTACCGCTCACCCGGGTGACGCTCGGCGACCGCAGCCGGCGCATCATGTGGACGACCTTCACGGCCACCCAGCTCGACATCGACGTCGCGAGCCCCCAGGGGCGGGGCTACCTCGAGAGCATCCTCGACAACTTCGCCGCCAACGGCATCCGCATGGTCCGGCTCGACGCCGTCGGCTACGCCGTGAAGACCGCTGGCACCTCGTCGTTCATGACCCCGGAGACCTTCGCCTTCATCGACGAGCTGACCGCCAGCGCCCACCGGCGCGACATCGAGGTGCTCGTCGAGGTCCACTCGTACTGGCAGAAGCAGCTGCAGATCGCGCAGCGGGTCGACTGGGTCTACGACTTCGCGCTGCCGCCGCTGGTCCTGCACGGGCTGTACACGGGCAACGCGGAACGGCTGCGCCACTGGTTCGAGGTGCGACCACGCAACGCCGTGACCGTGCTCGACACCCACGACGGCATCGGGGTGGTCGACGTCGGCCCGTCGGCGAGCGACGCCGACCATCTGGGCCTGCTCGACGCGGCCGAGATCGACGAGCTCGTCGAGGGGATCCACGAGCACAGCCACGGCGCCTCCCGGCTCGCGACCGGTGCCGCCGCGTCGAACGTCGACCTCTACCAGGTCAACAGCACGTACTACGACGCGCTCGGCGCGGACGAGACCGCCTACCTGATCGCCCGCCTGCTGCAGGTGTGGATCCCCGGGGTGCCCCAGGTCTACTACGTGGGCCTGCTCGCCGGCCACAACGACGTGGAACTGCTCCACCGCACCGGCGTCGGGCGCGACATCAACCGCCACCACTACACCCGCGAGGAGCTCGACCAGGGGCTCACGCGCCCGGTGGTGCAACGGCTCGCGGCGCTGCTCGAGGTGCGCAACACCCACCCGGCCTTCGACGGTGA
This sequence comes from Nitriliruptoraceae bacterium, assembly GCA_007133465.1. Classification (GTDB taxonomy): domain Bacteria; phylum Actinomycetota; class Nitriliruptoria; order Nitriliruptorales; family Nitriliruptoraceae; genus SLMP01. The sequence continues at coordinate 3,629 of SLMP01000021.1, forward strand.
CTGGGAGCTGCTGGACGAGGGCCGCGGGGAGGGCGGGCTGGCGATGCGCTGGACGGCCGGGGAGGCACTCGCCGAACTGCGGGTGGACCTCCGCGCACGGACCTACGCGATCCGCATCACCGAGGCCGGACGGACCCGCACGGTGACCGATCTCGCGGACCTGATCGAGCAGCCGAGCTGACGGGCGTCACCGGCGCGGCAGCGTGTGCAGCGCGATCGCCCCGGCGGCCGCGACGTTGAGGGAGTCGACCGCCGGATCCATCGCGATCCTGACGCGCTCGTGCGCGCCACCGAGGGCCGCGTCGCTCAGGCCCGGGCCCTCGGCACCCAGGAGGACGGCGACGCGATCCTCGGCCGTGACCGCGAGGTCCCGCAGGTCGGTCGCATCGGCGGTCGGGGTGAGCGCGAGCGTCCGGAAACCGGCGGCGTGCAGGAGGTCGAGCGCCACGGCCGTCGCCGGCGCCGGCGCGAACGGCACGTGCAGCACGTGCCCCATCGAGACCCGCACGCTGCGCCGGTAGAGCGGATCGGCACAGCCCGGCCCGAGCAGGACGCCGTCGCCACCGAGCGCCCGGATCGTGCGGAACAGCGTGCCGAGGTTCTCGTGGTCGTTGAGGCCCTCGAGCAACACGAGCCGACCAGCGGTGGCGACGAGGTCGGCGACGGCGCGCGGCGGCAGCCGCCGCCCACAGCCGAGCACCCCCTGGTGCAGCGGGAACCGGACCACCTCGACGAGCACCTCGCGGGTCACGACGTAGACCGGCACCTCGGGGGCGTGGACGCCGAGGTGGCCGACGACCTCCGCCATCGCCGGCAGCCGTTCCTCGGCGAGCAGCAACGAGCGCACCGGGTAGGGGGAGCGGACGAGCTCCCGCACGACATGCGGCCCCTCGGCGATCAGGACGCCGGCGTCGCGCTCGTAGCGCTTGCGCAGCTCGGCATCGGTCAGGGCGGCGTAGTCCGCCAGTCGCGGATCCGCGGGGTCGTCGAGCCGGATGCCGGTCGTCATACGGCCCTTCCCCCTCCTCGGTCACCTCTTCCGGCCCTGGTCGCGGTCGCATCGTGCCCTCTACCGTGGTGGATGTGCACAACGGCGTGTACGTCCACCGGGCTCCGGCGCGGTGGTTGCAGCTTGTGAGGTGGGCCATCATGGAGTCCGACCGACCGCTGCGAGCAGAGGCACTGCGCCGGGTCGTGGCGCAGCTCGCCGAGGTCCAGGACCTGCTGCTCGCGCTCCCGCCCGGTGACCTGGCGGCTCGTCACGAGCTGCACCTGCGTCAGGACGGGCTCCGCGACGAAGCGGCCGACCTCGCGCGCCGGCTGCCGGTCAGCAGCGCGCAGCGGCGTCACCTCGAGACACGGCTCGCGCAGCTCCGCCACCGCCTGGCGGACCGGAGCGGTCGGACGCTGACGGGCCGCCTGACGAGGCTCGGCGCCGGCACCGGCATGCGGCCGAGCGGGGTCGCCGTGGACACGATGCTGCCGCTCGACCGCGAGGTGCTCGCCGCCAGGGACCTCGACGAGCTCCGCCGGGAGATCGCCGTCCTCGAGCACCGTCTGGCGACGGCCGCCTGACCGGCCCCCGCCGGTCCGCGCACCGACCGGGTACGGTGCGCGGCACACGACACCACCCCGTGTCGCGGAACACGTGCGCCGGCCGCCGCTCCACGCCCCCTCGCGGGCCCTGCGGTCCTGGCGCGAACGAGGGCTCACGCCGCCGCCTCGTGCGCTGGCCGCCGCTCGCCAGCCGCGTGTTCACCACGCACCGGCCCGCTCGGCGGGCCCACGAAGGCCACCAGTTGTCACGCTCGAACCGCACCACCCGTCCCCACCCCTCCCGCACCACCCGCACCAGCCACCCGAGGTCGGCTCGCCGCACGACGCCGACCCCCTCGTCGCCGCCCGGCTCGACACCGACCGCTCCGACCACCTCCCCGCCGGCCACCACCTCGACGACGGCGGTCGCCGCTGCTGGCTTCGCCGACCTCGGTGTCCCCGCCGAGCTCGTCGCGGTGCTCGCGCGGCTGGAGCGGACGACGCCCTTCCCGATCCAGGTGGCGGCATTGCCCGACGCGTTGCGGGGCCGCGACGTCGCCGGCCGCGCCCCCACGGGCTCCGGCAAGACCCTGGCGTTCGGCCTGCCGCTCGCCATGCGCACCGGCCGGGGGCGCCCCGGCCGGCCGCGTGGGCTCGTCCTGGTCCCGACCCGCGAGCTGGCGGCCCAGGTGCGCGAGACCCTGCAGCCCCTCGCCGCCCAGCGCGGGCGCCGCGTCGCCACGGTCTACGGCGGGACCGACATCCGCCGCGACCAGCGACGCCTGCGGGAGGGGGTCGACATCGTCGTGGCGACCCCGGGGCGGCTGGCCGACCTGGTGCAGCGCGGTGACGTCTCGCTCGGCGACGTCGACCTCGTCGTGCTCGACGAAGCCGACCGCATGGCCGACATGGGCTTCCTCCCGGAGGTCACCCGGCTGCTCGACCGGACGAGCGACGACCGGCAGACGCTGCTGTTCTCCGCCACGTTGGACGGTGACGTCGACGTGCTCGTCCGCCGCTACCAGCGCGACCCCGTCCGCCACGAGGTGGAGCTGCCCGAGGACGAGCGCGGCGATGTCCGCCACGTCTTCTTCCAAGCGGAGCGACCGGAACGGCGCCGGCTGACCGGCGACATCGTGCGCGAACGCGGTCCCGCCATCGTCTTCACGCGCACGAAGCACGGCGCCGACCGCCTCGCGAAGCAGCTGGCCCAGGACGGCATCCGGACGGCCGCGATCCACGGCAACCGTTCCCAGGGACAGCGTGAGCGCGCCCTCGCGGCGTTCCACCAGGGGCAGGTCACGGCGCTCGTCGCGACCGACGTCGCCGCCCGCGGCATCCACGTCGACGGCGTGGCCGTGGTCGTGCACCACGACCTCCCGGCGACGGACAAGGACTACGTGCACCGGTCGGGCCGCACGGGCCGGGCCGGCAACCGCGGCCTGGTGGTCACCCTCGTCGGCGACGAGCAGCGCGCGGACGCCGAGGCGATCCAGCGTCAGCTCGGCCTGTCCCACGGCCTGCACCCCCGGGACCTCCGGCTGCTCGACACCGCCGAGCCGCCCGCACGTGCACGCCAGCGCGCACCTGCCCGGCGCCGAGCCCGCCAGCGCTAGGCGACGCTCACACGGGGCGGGTCCCCTTGCGTGCCTCGCGGTCCTCGCGCGCCATCCGCTCCGCCTCCTCGGCCGTCGGGGCGGAGCCACCGAGGTGCGCCGGTAGCCACCAGTCATCACCGGGACCGGCCGGCCGCTGCGGGTAGCGCAGCTGCAGCTCGACGAGCAGCTCGCCGATCGCGGTCATCAGCCGGATGTGGACCTCCAGCGGGTCCTCGTCCGGCTCGTAGGCGATCGCGGGACCGAACCCGACGAGCACCGCGGTCCCCGGGCTGGCACGGAAGGTGCGGCCCTTCGTGAAGATCCGCTGGGTGCCCCACACCGCACCCGGGATCAAGGGCACCCCGGCGACCATGGCCATCCTGGCGGCGCCGGGGCGACCGGCCAACGGGACGAACGAGCGGCTGATCGTGCCCTCCGGGAACATCCCGACGAGGTCACCGCCGGCGAGCGCGGCCGAGACCTCCCGCATCGCGAGCGCCGTGTCGCCGCCGCGGTCCACCGAGATGTGCCCCATGCCGCGCATCAACGCCCCGACGAACGGCTGGTCGAAGACCTCCCGCTTGGCGACGAACCGCAGGCGGCGCCGACCCTGGTGGAGGACCCCGTACCCCGCGAAGACGAAGTCGAGGTAGCCGACGTGGTTGGTCGCCACGATCCCCGGACCGGCGACGGGGACGTGCTCGACACCGAAGGTGCGGACGTCCCAGCGGAAGGCGCGGAAGGACGTCAGGGACGCAGCGATCGCGCTCGCGTAGATCGGGTTGGCCACCGGGCGCCCTCCACAGGTCGTGGCCGCCGACGCTACCCGGTCACGGCTGCCGTTCGTCGGCCGAAACGCCACGCGCGCGTCGGGATCGCCGCGCTGGCTCCGTCCCCGGCGGCCGTACCCTCGGCCACCGCCACCCCTTCCCGAGGAGCGCACGTGCCCTGGACCGCCGCGGACCTGCCCGATCTCACCGGGAAGACCGTCCTCGTCACCGGGGCGACGTCCGGACTCGGTGAAGCGACCACGATCGCGCTCGCGACCCGCGGGGCCCACGTGGTCGTTGCGACGCGCGACGCCGCCAAGACCGAGGCGCTCCTGCGCAGCATCCGCGAGCGCGCTCCCGCGGCGTCGCTCGAGCACCTCCCGGTGGATCTCGCGGACCTCGCGAGCGTGGCCCGCGCCGCCGACACCTTCCTGGCCCGCCACGACCGGCTCGACCGGCTGGTCGCCAACGCCGGGGTCATGGCCACCCCCTTGCGGCGAACCGTGGACGGCTTCGAGCTGCAGCTCGGCGTGAACCACCTCGGACACCACGCGCTGGTCGGCCGCCTGCTGCCCGCGCTGCTCGCGGCCGACGCCGCACGCGTCGTGGTCGTGTCCTCCGCCGCCCACCGGATCGGGCGCATCGACCTCGACGACCTCAACTGGGAGCGCACCCGCTACCAGCGCTGGCTGGCCTACGGCCGCTCGAAGCTCGCGAACCTGCTGTTCGTGCTGGAGCTCGACCGGCGGTTCCGCGCCGCCCGCGCCGGCGCGATCGCCGTCGGCGCGCACCCCGGCTACGCGGCCACGGGGCTGCAGACCGCCGGCCCCGCGATGCAGGGCGGGCTCAGCGGCGCCGTCACCGCCCTGCTGAACCGTGGCGCCACGGCGATCGCCGCCCAACCGGCGGCTCAGGGCGCCCTGCCGCAGCTCTACGCGACCGCTGCCCCGCAGGTCACCGGCGGTTCCTACTGGGGGCCCGACGGCATCGGCGAGCGCCAAGGGCACTCCGCCCCGGCCACGCGCTCCGCGGACGCCATGGACGGCTCGCTCGCCGCCGCACTCTTCCTCGCCTCGGAAGAGCTCACCGGCGTCCGCTTCGAGCTCGCGTCCACCGACTGAACCGTGAGGGGCCGGGGCACCGCCGGCCGTCGGTCCCGTCAGGTCGCCACCGGCACGGTCCACCCGTGGTCGTCCGCGGCCTCGGCGCGTTGCACCGCGACCAGCGCGGCGCGCAGCCGGGTGGTGGTCGCACCCACCTCGCCGCCGTTGACGGCGTGCTCCCGACCGTCGTGCACGAGGGTCCCGACGCCCGAGAGCACCGCGGCCGTCCCCGACAGCGCGGCCTCCCCCTGCCAACCGAGCAGCTCGTCGAGCGTGATCGTGCGTTCCTCAACCGCGTACCCGAGGTCGCGCGCCAGCGTCAGCACCGCGTCCCGCGTGATGCCGTGCAGGAACGAACGGTCCAGCGCGCGGGTCACCACGCGCGTCTCGTCGAGCAGCAGGAAGTTGGCCGCCCCGGTCTCCTGGACGTCGCCGCCCGGGGCGAACAGGACCTGGTCCACGTCGTGCGCCGCCTTCGCCCGGCGGGTGACGCCGAGGGCCATGACGTAGTTGGCCCCCGCCTTCGCCTCGCCGAACTGCGGGGTGGTGCGCGGCAGTTGCGTCTCCACGAGCAGGCGCAGCGCGCGACCACCACCGGTGAAGTAGTCGCCGACCGGGCTCGCGAGCACCGTCAGCAGCGCTTCGGCCGACGGCGCCGCGGCCGCCCCGATGTTCGGCTCGGTCCCGATCAACAGCGGCCGGAGGTACAGCGCGCCGGGCGGGTCGGGGACCACCTCGAGGTTCGCGGCGACCGCGGTGTGCAACATCTCGGTCAACAGCGCCTCGTCGGGGACGGGCAGGCACAACAGCTCGGCCGTGCGTTGCATCCGGGCCACGTGCCGGTCGGGTCGGAAGAGACGGACGACCCCGTCGATCCCGCGGTGCGCCTTGAGCCCCTCGAAGCAGGCGCTGCCGTAGTGCAGGACGTGCGCGAACGGGTGCAGGGTCAGGGGCGCGACCGGCTCGGTCCGCGGCGGACCGTAGGTTGCGCCGACCGCGTCCGCGACGACCATGTGCGGCGCGGGGACCGTTCCGAAGGGCGGCGGCGCCGACGCCGAAGGCGAGGTCGTCCCTGACATGGCATCCCTCCGAGCGGACCGCCCAGCGGACGCTAGCGCGTGGATGCCGGCCGTCGGGCCTCGGCGACGGAGACGGGCGGGCCGTCGGGCTTCGGGTGCCGGGGGGACGGGCGCATGCCCGAACGGTCACCTGGCCACGGGACCGGGACGGCACGACCTGCGGGACGTTCGGACAACCCCGGTTCGTTCCCTGGCGTGCCCAGAACGGGTAGACCTGTTCGTAGGGCGTTGAGCAAGGCCGCACGGGACCCCGCGGGCGGACGGCTCGGCGCACCGCAGGAATCCCAACGACCAGAGGAGAACCCATGTACATCGGACTCGGAACCCTGCTGCTGATCATCATCCTGATCATCATCTTCTTCTGATCCACCCGTCCCCCACCACGACGCAAGAGGAGGGATCGTGGCAGGTTTCAAGGAAGACACCGAACAGGTCAAGCGCGAGTACGAGGGCCTGTCCAACTCAACCCAGATCCTGATCTGGTCGATGATCGCCATCGGCGTCCTGATCGGCCTGGTCCTCGGCGCCGGCATCGGCTACGGCGTCGCCGTCGAGGAGCACGAGGGTCGCGACTGCATCCAGTACGAGGACACCTGGTACTGCGCAGATGACGAGGCCGCCCAGGTCGACGCCGAGGAAGACGCCGAGGGCGAGGACAACGGCATCGAGGGTGAGATCATCGACGACGACGAGGACGAGGAAGGCTGACCGCCGACCACGCCTCACGATCGATCGGCAACGGGCCGCCTTCGGGCGGCCCGTTCCCCTGTGCGCCCTGACCCCGCGGGCGACGGTGCCGACGTCGGCCGCAGGGCATCGTGTGCCCATCGTGCCGCGCGGCGCGGGGAGCAGCCTGCGGCGGGTCGCAGGCGATCGGCGGCGCCCTGACCCTCTGCTTCGAACGCATGGACCGGTGCTCGCGATCGATCCCGTCGATCAGCTCGCACGCGTGGAGCCGGGCGTCCTCAACGCGGAGGTGTCCGTCGCGACGCTGGAGCACGGGTTGTTCTACCCGCCGGACCCGGCCAGCAAGGCGTTCTGCTCGATCGGCGGCAACGTCGCCACCAACGCGGGCGGGCTCTGCTGTGTGACGTACGGGGTGACGCGCGACGACGTCGCCCGCCTCGAGGTGGTGCTGGCCGACGGACGGGGCATCGAGGCCGGGCACGACACGATCAAGGGGTCGCGGGCCTCGACCTGACGGGGCTGTTCGTCGGTTCCGCGGGCACGCACGGGATCGTCACCCACGTGGACGTCCGCCTCCGGCACGCCCCGGACGGCGCGTCGACCATGGTCGCCTTCTCCCGACCCTCGGCACCGCCGGCGAGGCGGTCGCGGCGCTGACGGCGCCCCCAGCGCTCAGCTGATGGCGAGCAGGAGCGGCACCGACCCCACGTAGAGCAGCACCAGGATCGCCGCGGCGACCCGCCCGACGGCGCCTCGCCACCAGACCAGGCCACCGACGGCCGCGGTGACGACCGCCGCGGCGGCGACGACCGCGAGCGCGGAGGACGCCACCTCCATCGGGTCGCCGCCGAGGCTGCCGGCCACCGCGGCCGCGCCGACGACCCCGAGGGCGTTGAAGGCGTTGCTCCCGAGCAGGTTGCCGAGCAGCAGGTCCGGCTGGCCGCGACGAGCGGACGCCACCGCCGTCGCGAGCTCCGGCAGCGAGGTGCCGATGGCGACGAGCACGGAGCCGATGACGATGCTCGGGACCCCGAGCTCGGTCGCCAGCATGGACGCGCCCCAGACGAGCGCCTGCGCGCCGCCGATCACCCCCACCAGGCCGACGACCAGACGCACCCCCAGGGAACGGCGAGCCGTGAACGTTGCCGCCGGGGCGACCTCCAGTCGTTGGCCCGCACCAGCCCGGACCTGCCAGGCGACCCCGGCCAACAGCGCCGCCACCAGCAGCACGCCCTGTCCGACCCGGATGGCCCCGTCGGCCGCGAACGCCAGCAGAAGGAACCCGGCCGCGACGGCGATGAGGGTGTCGCGTCCCGCTCGCCGTGACGTGGGCGTCCGCAGCGGCCGCACCAGGGCCGCGATGCCGAGCACCAGCAGCAGGTTCGCGACGTTCGACCCGGCGGCGTTGCCGAGCGCGAGGTCGGGCTCGCCGGCCACCGCCGCCAGAACGGAGGTGGTCAGCTCCGGCAGCGACGTCCCGAACCCGACCACGACCGCGCCGATCACCACGGGCGGCCACCGGAGCCGGAGGGCGAGGCCCTCCGCCCCGACCACGAACGCGTCGGCGGCGAGGACGAGGACGACGAGGCCGACCAGGACGGCGACGGCGGCCAGCGCCAGTTCCACGAGCGGCTCGCAGGCACGGAAGGACCCGGCGCGACCCGCCGGCGCGGGAGAAGGTAGACCCCGCGTGGCACGCCCAGGGCAGCGCCCGGACCGCCGGACGGCCACCACCGGGATCGGCCGGAGCGCCGACGGCCACCACCGGCCACCGGCCGCACCGGCGGCGCGCCCTACCCTGCTCCGCGCGACCGGCCGGCTCGCCGACGACCCGCCGCCCCCACCACCTCGGAGCCCCCGTGCCCACCTCCCGCCCGTACGACGTCGTCCTGCTCGGCGCGACCGGCTTCACCGGCCGCCTGACCGCCGCACACCTGGCAGCGCGCACCGCCGGCACCGACCTGCGCCTGGCGATCGCCGGCCGGCGCCGCGACGCGCTGGAGGACCTCGCCGCCTCGCTCCCGGGCGACGTGGGCGTCGAGGTGGCCGACACCTCCGACCTGGTCGGGCTGCTGGACCTCGCCGGGAGCACCCGGGTGCTCGCCACCACGGTCGGGCCGTACGCGCAGCACGGCGAACTGGTCGTCCAGGCGTGCGTCCGGCAGGGCACCCACTACGCGGACATCACCGGCGAACCGGGCTTCGTCGACCTGGTCCGCGCCCGCTACGACGCCGACGCCGTCCGCCAGGGGGTCAAGCTGGTGTCCTGCTGCGGCTTCGACTCGGTCCCGCACGACCTCGGGGTGCGCTTCACCGTGGCGCACCTGCCCGACGACGCGCCGCTGACCGTCCGCGGCTACGTGCGCGGCCAGGGGCGCGCGTCGGGTGGCACGTTGCGCTCCGCGGTCGGGGCGATCGCCTCGGGGAAGGTGCCGAAGCTGGCAGCGCCCCGCGGGTCGGACCAGGAGCGGCGCGAGGCGCGGTCGCTGCCCGTGCGGATCCACCGCGTCGCCATGCTGGACGCCTGGGGCGTCCCGCTACCGACGATCGACCCGGCGATCGTGCTGCGCTCGGCGCGGGTGCTGGACGGGTACGGCACGAGCTTCCGGTACGGCCACTACGTCCGGGTGGGCAACCTGCCGATGGTGGCCGCCGGCGTGGCCGGCGTGGGCACGCTCGCGGCGATGGCGAGCCTCCGCCCGACCCGCGCGGTGCTCGAACGGCTGCTGCCGGCGTCGGGTGAGGGCCCGGACGAGGCCACGCGTGCCCGCAGCCGCTTCGACGTGACGTTCCTCGGCGAGGGCGGCGGCGTGCGCGTCACGACCCGGGTCGCTGGCGGCGACCCCGGGTACGGCGAGACCTCCCGCATGCTCGGCGAGGCCGCGCTGTCGCTCGCGCAGGACGACGGGCCGGACGTCGTCGGCGCGCTCACCCCGGCCGTGGCGCTCGGGGCCCCGTACCACGACCGCCTCGTGGCGCAGGGCATCCGCTTCGAGGTGCTCGACTAGCCTCGTCGGTGGCCCCGGCGGCCCTTCCGCGTCCGTCGGAACGCTCGGACCGGCGCGCGTCCGTCCCGGGCGAGGTGAGGTCATCGTGAGCGACCGCGTGCAGCCGCCGTTCGATGGGGTCGTCTACCAGATCTACCCCCGTTCGTTCCGCGACACCGACGGTGACGGCGTCGGTGACCTGGAGGGCATCCGGCGCCACCTCGACCACCTGGCGTGGCTCGGCGTCGACGCGGTCTGGCTGTCGCCGATCTACCGCTCCCCGATGGCCGACTTCGGCTACGACGTCGCCGACCACACCGACGTCGACCCGCTGTTCGGCACCCTCGAGGACGCCGACCGGCTGATCGCCGAGGCGCACGAGCGTGGCCTGCAGGTCTGGCTCGACTTCGTCCCGAACCACACCTCGGACCAGCACCCCTGGTTCCAGGCGTCGCGCTCGTCGCGCGACGACCCGAAGCGCTCCTGGTACGTCTGGCGCGACCCGGCACCGGACGGGGGCCCGCCGAACAACTGGATGGCGCACTTCCCGCCCGACCGTCCGGCCTGGACCTACGACGAGCCGACGGGCCAGTACTACCTCCACCAGTTCCTCCCGCAGCAGCCGGACGTCGACTGGGACGAACCCGAGCTCGCAGCGGCCATGCACGACGTGCTGCGCTTCTGGCTCGAGCGTGGGGTCGACGGGTTCCGCGCCGACGTCGTCCACCTGATCGGACGCGACCCGGACTACCCCGACGACCCCGAGCACCTGCTCCCGGCCGGCCGCGCCGGCTACCACGACCACCCTCGCACGCTGGAGCACCTCCGTGGGATCCGGGCGGTGATGGAGGCCCACGGCGGGCTCATGGTCGGTGAGGTCAACCTCCCCGACCCCTCGCGGGTCGCCGCGCACGTCGGGCCGGAGGCGCTCCACCTCGGCTTCTACTTCGGCCTGATCGGCGCGCCCTGGGATGCCGCCGCGTGGCGCGAGGTGATCGGCGACGCCGACGCCGCCTTCCTCGCGCAGGGCGCCTGGCCCACCTGGGTCCTCGGCAACCACGACAGTCCCCGCCCCCGCACCCGCTTCGGCGGCAGCGAGGCCCGCGCCCGCAGCGCCGCCGTCGTCCTGCTGACCCTGCGGGGGGTGCCCTTCGTCTACGCCGGCGACGAACTGGGTCTGGAGGACGCCGAGGTACCCGACGACCGCGTGGTCGACCCCGGCGGCCGGGACGGGTGCCGCGCGCCGCTGCCCTGGGTGCCGGACGAGGGGCACGGGTGGGCGGGCGAGCCATGGCTGCCCTTCGCGCCGGACGCGGCGGCCCGCGCGGTCGCGGTCCAGCGCGACGACCCCAGCTCCGTCCTCCACCTGCACCGGCGGCTGCTCGCGCACCGCCGGGACAGCCCCGCGCTGGTCCGGGGCGACCAAGGCCTGCTCGATCTCCACCCGGAGGTGCTGGCCTTCCACCGGACGTTCGCTGCCGACGAGCGCCTGGTGCTGTGCAACCTCGGCGACGACGACCTCGAGGTGGACCTGCCCGACCCGGCGAACGACCCGGGAGCACCGTGGACGATCGCGGTGGCGAGCGACGGTGCCGGCGAGGGCGCGACCTTCTCGGGTCGACTGGCGCGGGACCACGCGGTGGTGCTGGCCCCCGGGAGCGGGTCACGATGAGCGAGGACGAGGCCGTCGCCGACGGTCGCCGCTGCGACCTGGTCCTCGGTGGTGGCGGGGTCAAGGGCCTCGCGCACATCGGCGTGCTCATCGCGCTCGAGGAGGCCGGGTACGACGTCGTGCGCGTCGCCGGGTCGTCCGCCGGCGCGGTCGTCGGCGCGCTCGCGGTCGCGGGCGTCCCCGCCGCGGCGGTGCACGAACGGTTCGAGGAGCTCGACTTCGCCGGGTTCGTGCTGGCCGACGTCGTGGAGCGCTTCAGCAGCACCCGCGCGTTCGGCCGGCTCGTCGCCCGCTGGTCACCCGACCCGACCGACCCGCTGGCCTGGATCGAGGGGGTCCTGGCCGAGTACGGCGTGAAGACCTTCCGGGACCTCGCGGTCGACGACCCCGACCCGGAGGGTCCGCCGGAGCGCCGCTACCGGCTGGTCGTCCGCTGCCTCGACGTGGTCCAGCGGCGGGTGGTGCGCCTGCCCTGGGACTACGAGCACTACGGCCTCGACCCCGACGAGCAGCCGGTCGCGCAGGCCGTCCGCGCGTCGATGTCGATCCCGTTCGTCTACGACCCCGTCCCGATCGGCGAGCGCGACGGGGAACCGCTCGGCCTGCTGATCGACGGCGGTCTGACCTCCGGCTTCCCCGTGGACATCCTCGACCGTCGGGACGGCGGCCCGGCCCGCTGGCCGACCTACGGCATCCGGCTGCTGCCCCGCCCCGCGGGCGCGGGCGACCTGCCCGCCAGCGAGCTCGAGCTCGCGGGCATGGTGATCCAGGCACTGCTCGACGCGAGCGACCTGCTCGAGCCGCTCACCGCCTGCGACGAGCGCCGCACCGTGCGACTCGACGTCAGCGACGTCGGCCCGCTCGACGTCGACATCGACGAGGAACGCGACCTCGTCGAGGAGGGGGCCGAGGCGATGCGCCGGTTCCTCGCCGACTGGGACGAGGAGGCCTACCTGCGGGACTGCCGCCCGTCCTGACGGTCGTGGGCCTCGCTGCGCAGGACGTCGAGCAGGACCCGCAGCAGCAGGACGCTCGCACCGAACAGCCCGAGCCACCCGAGGACCTCGAGCAACCGCACCTCGGTGCCCGCGAGGACGGGACCGACCTCGGTCCCGAGCATCAGCACCGCCAGCAACCCGACCCCGAGCGACAGCGCGGTCAGGATCGCCCGGTTGAGCAGCCGCTCCAGCACCCCGGCGTCGGTCGGGTCGTCGAACAGCCGGACCCGGGTGGTGAAGCGGCCGTGCTCGAGCGCGGTCGCCAGCCGGTCGAGGTGACGCGGCGCCCGGCGGAGGACCGGCCCGAGCTCGGCCCACTCCCGGGTCACGAACTCCCGGGCCGAGCTCGGCGCCAGGCGGTCCTCCAGCTCCGCGCCCCCGAGCTCCGCGACGCGGTCGCTCAACGGGTAGCCGGGGACGAGCCGCTCGAGCGTGCCCGCGAGGGTGGCGAGGGCCCGGAACATCACCGAGGTCTGCGGCGGCAGCCGGATCCCGAGCTCCCCGGTCAGCCGGAGGAGTTCGGCGAGCGCGTCGGCCGGCGGCAGGCCCGGCCCGAGGTGGGCGGCCAGGAACCGCGCGAGCCGACGCTCGAGCTCGTCGCGGTCCTGGGCGGGGTGCACGGCCCCGACCGCGACGAGCGACTCGACGAGCAGCGTCGGCGACCCGAGGTGGATCGCCACGAGCAGCTGGAACACCGACGCGCGTTCGAAGGCGTCGAGCTTGCCGGTGATGCCGAAGTCGATCAGTCCGAGCCGGCCGTCCGCGAGCAGCAGGACGTTGCCCGGGTGCGGATCGCCGTGGAACCGCTCGCCCTCGAGCATCGCGGCGATCTGCGAGGCGCACAGCGCATCGGCGAGCTCGCGGGCGGTCGTGGCGGTCGGCTCCTGCGCGAGCCCCGCCAGGGTGTGGCCGTCGAGATGCTCCATCACGAGCACCCGGCTGGTGGTCAGCTCGGTGACGATCGCGGGGACGTGCACGTCGGGCTGCGCCGCCATGGCGGCGGCGAGCTCGACCGCGTTGCGGGCCTCGGTGACGAAGTCGAGCTCGGTGCGCAGCGCGTCCGCGAACTCCTCGGCGAGTCCGACCGCCCCGTAGACGCGCCCCCAACTGGTGCGCCGTTCGGCGGTGCGGGCGAGCCAACGCACGATCGCGAGGTCGCGTGCCACCACGCGCTCGAGGCCCGGCCGCTGGACCTTGACGACCACGGCCCGCCCGTCGGTCAGCCGCGCGCGGTGCGCCTGGGCGATCGAGGCGGACCCGAGCGGCGGTTCCTCCAGCGAGGCGAAGACCGCGTCCACCGGCCGCCCGAACGCCGCCGCGAGCTCCGCCCGGATCACCTCGCCCGCGAGTGGTTGTGCGGCGGCGTGCAACCGCGCGAGCTCCTCGAGCGCCGCCGGTGCCAGCAGGTCCGGCCGGGTCACGAGCAGCTGCCCGAGCTTGACGAACATCCCGCCGGCGTCCTCCAGGGCCTGCCGGGCCCGGCGCGCCAGTTCTGCCGGGTCGCGGCTGGCGACCTCACCGCGGCGCAGCCCGAGGAGCGGGGCGAGCCCGTGACGGGTGAGCACGCGGGAGACCTGGAAGGCCCGGGCGACGACCCCGGCCCACCCGCGCAGCGCCGTGATCGGCCGCCAGGGGCGCCAACCCCGCTGCGGACGGGCGGGTGCCGCCCGGACGAGTTCGAGCACGACCACGAACAGCATCGTGGCGACGACCTGGAACGGCAGCGCCAACGTCGCCAGCTCCCCGGCCGCGATGTCGAGCCCGGTCGGGTCGACGAGGTCCGCGGCGTCGATCAGCAGCAGCCCCGCGAGGGTCGCGCCCAGCAGACTGCCGACCACCACCGCGAGCAGGAGGCGGGGCCACGTGACCGAGCGGGCGCCGAGCAGCCCACGGACGACCCACGCGAAGGCGACCACGAGCACCAGGTTGCCGAGCAGGCCCATCGACACGGCTCCTCCGGCCGGGTGGGGCCCCGGTCCGAGCCGGGCGCGACCTCCGTCGACCGTCGTCAGCACGGAGCCCGCGCCGGCGTTTCGTTCGGCCCCACCTCGGGCCCTATGGTCCCTGGCGAAACGTGACCGACGGCGGCAGACTCGCGCCTCAGCGACGAGGACGAACGAACATGATGGAAGCGGTCATCCTGCTGGTGCTTGCGGCGCTCGTCGTCGGCGTCATCGTCTGGGGTCTGAGGCAGATCGGCGGGAGCGGGCCCACCCCGACCTCACCCGAGCCGTGGCAGGACACGGCGGCGGCCGGCGAGCGGATCGTGCTCGACCTCATCGTGGACGACCCCCAGCATCCCTCGGTGCAGCGGCTCGTCCACGCCGCCGCGCGGCAGGCGCTGGCTTCCTCGCCCGACGTCGGCTCCGTCGAGGTGTTGGACCGCAACGGCATGCACCTCGGCACGGTCGAGCGCGACGCCCCTCTGCCCCGCGAACTCGAGGTCCCGGCGACGCTGCACGAACCGCACGCGAAACGCTCCCGCGGGCCCAGCGCGGTGCCGCAGGAAGGCGGCGCCACGCCCCAGATGGAACACGAGCAGGGGCCGGTCGGCGTCGCCCCGCGGACGTGGGTCGACCGCTTCGACCTGCCGCCCGCGGCCCTGGCCGCCGTGCGTGACCCGGAGCGCCCGGCCGACGTGATCCGCGCGATCCTGGTCGCCGGAGGCGAGCAACCCGAGCTGCACGGCAACCTCGTCCGGCTGGACGACACGGCCATCGTCGTCGTGGCGGACGTCCGTGACGGGGCGTCGGAGGCGATCAACCGCGCCTACCTGCAGTACAAGGAGACCGACGCCCAGCACGCCATCATCGTGCGGCTCGGCTACGTCGACCCGGACATCATCCGTCGCCACGACGCGGCGACCCCCGACGTGCGGCACATCAGCGCCGAGGGGGTCCAGCGGATGGCGGACGCGGTCGCACTGGAAGCCGACCCCCTGGCGTTCGCGCTCGGCCCGGCCGTCCTGCGCCGGCCCTGACCGCCGGC
>SLMP01000003.1 GCA_007133465.1 Nitriliruptoraceae bacterium
ACGATCGGGGCGGCGCCGGCGTGCGTGGCGGCCACGATCGCGCAGAGGCCGACCGACCCGAGCCCGACCACCAGCAACGGTGCGCCCGGTCGCGGGGCGGCCCGGGCGACCGCCTCCCACGCGGTCGGGAGGTTGTCGGTCAGCAGCACGGCGGCCGCGTCGTCGACGCCGTCCGGAACGCGCACGAGCGTCGAGCCGGCGAGCGGGACGCGCAGCAGCTCCGCCTGGCAGCCGTGCAGTGCCGGAGCGTCCAGGTCGTTCGGGTCGCCCCAGCCGAACAGCTGCCCGCGCAGGCATCGCGCGGTCAGCCTCCGCAGGCACGGCGGACAGGTGCCGCAGGAGGTGGTGAACGGCGCGAGCACCCGATCACCGACCGCCACCTCGGTGAGGTGGCTGCCGACGGCGACGACCTCACCGACGGCCTCGTGGCCCGGCACGACCTCGAGCCGCGCCGGCTCCCGGCCGAGGTAGGGGTGCAGGTCCGAGCCGCACAAGCCTGCGGCGCGGACCGCGACGATGGCGTCGTCGTGCGCCGTGATGGTGGGGTCGGGCAGGTCGTGGCGCAGCGCCACCCCGCCGACCGCCTCCAGGACCAGTCCTCGCATCGGCTCACCTCGTCGCCGGCGCGACGCTAGCGGCGTCCAGGGTGTGTGGGCTGGCGGGCAGCCGGCGCACGCCGTGCCGCACGACCGACGACCGGCGGCCCCGCGTCGGCAGCGGCGGGGCCGGGGCGGCGTCGACCCCCACCGGTACGCTGCCGGTTCCCCGGGGGCGAGACGTCCGCACCGTCGTCGCCCACCGGCCGCTCGCCCACCGCGCGCATCCCCTGCTCGCCGCGTTCCGAGGCCCCCACCGCTGTGACCTACGCGATCGACCGCATCCGCAACTTCTGCATCGTGGCGCACGTCGACCACGGCAAGTCGACGTTGGCCGACCGGATGCTGCAGCTCACGGAGCTCGTCGACCCGCGCAAGATGCGCGACCAGTACCTCGACAAGATGGACATCGAGCGCGAGCGGGGCATCACGATCAAGGCCCAGGCGGCCCGCCTTCCCTACCTGCCGCTCGGCGAGGCCGGCGGGGAGTACCTGCTCAACCTCATCGACACCCCGGGCCACGTCGACTTCTCCTACGAGGTGTCCCGGGCGCTCAACGCCTGCGAGGGGGCCGTGCTACTGGTCGACGCGGCGCAGGGCATGGAGGCGCAGACGATCGCGAACCTCTACCTCGCGGTCGAGGCGGACCTGGAGATCATCCCCGTCCTGAACAAGATCGACCTGCCGGCGGCCCGTCCCGACGAGGTCGCGCGCGAGATCGCGTCGATCATCGGTGGCGAGCCCGAGGACGTCCTGCGGATCAGCGCGAAGACGGGGGAGGGGGTGCGCGAGGTCCTCGACGCGATCGTCGACCGCGTCCCGCCCCCGAAGGGCGACCTCGACGGGCCGCCACGTGCGCTGATCTTCGACTCGATCTACGACCCCTACCGGGGCACGCTCGTCTACTTCCGGGTCGTCGACGGCTCCTTCCGGCCGGGTGACAAGATCCACCTCATGGCCACGGGCTTCGAGGGGGAGATCGACGACCTCGGCGTCCACTCGCCGGAGGAGACCCCGATCGACGCGCTCGGGGTCGGCGAGGTGGGGGTGCTGTCCGCGGCGATCAAGGACGTCGCGCAGGCGAAGGTCGGTGACACCATCACGCTGGCGGGCAAGGGCTGGGAGGCCGTCCCACGGCTGCCCGGCTACCGCGAGCCGCTGCCGATGGTCTTCTCCGGGGTGTATCCGATCGATTCCGACGACTTCCCGCAGCTGCGTGAGGCGCTCGACAAGCTGCGGCTCAACGACGCGTCGTTCTCGTTCGAGCCGGAGACCTCGGCGGCGCTCGGCTTCGGGTTCCGCTGCGGCTTCCTCGGCCTGTTGCACCTGGAGATCGTCATCGAGCGGCTCGACCGGGAGTTCGACATCCCGCTGATCACGACGGCACCGTCCGTGCGCTACCGGGTCGTGATGGAACGCGACGACCCGGAGACCGGCGAGCCGCGCGTGCTGTCGGTGTCCAACCCGCAGGACCTGCCCGAGCCCAACCAGATCCGCGCCATCGAGGAGCCGACCGTCCTCGCGATGATCCTGACCCCGTCGGAGTACGTCGGCAAGGTCATGCAGCTGTGCGAGGGCCGGCGCGGGACCATGATCGCGATGGACTACCCCACGGAGGAGCGGGTCGAGCTGCGCTACCTGCTCCCGCTCGCGAGCATCATCACCGACTTCTTCGACACCCTGAAGTCGATCAGCCGTGGGTACGCGTCGCTCGACTACGAGATCGGCGACTACGTGGCCGCCGACCTGGTCCGGGTCGATCTGCTGCTCAACGGCGAGCCGGTCGATGCGTTCTCCGCGATCGTGCACCGCGACGACGCCTACGCGTTCGGCCGGTCGATGGTGGAGACGCTCAAGGAGCTGATCCCGCGGCAGATGTTCGACGTGCCGGTGCAGGCGGCGATCGGCGCGAAGATCATCGCGCGGGAGACCATCAAGGCGAAGCGCAAGGACGTGCTCGCCAAGTGCTACGGCGGCGACGTCTCTCGGAAGCGCAAGCTGCTGGAGAAGCAGAAGGAAGGCAAGAAGAAGATGAAGTCCGTCGGGTCCGTCGAGGTCCCGCAGGAAGCCTTCGTCTCCGCCCTGCGCTCCGGGAGCGCGAAGAGCGACAGCTGACGGCGGCGGTGGAGCCGGCCACCGTGTCAGGTCTCGGCGTGCCCCTCGCCGGCGAGGATCGCGCGGGCAACGGCGCCGACGTACCGGCCGTACACGTCGATGGCGAGCGGTACGGCTGCGGCTACCCGTTCCAGGTCGAGGCGCCGGGGGCTCATCGCTCGGCCAGCAGTTCGAGGTCCAGCCGGCGGAGCCAGGCGATCTCCATCGCCTCCGTCAACGCTGCCATCTGCGCGGTCGCGTACAGGCCCGAGGTGGACTCGTACAGCGGCTCGCCCGTTGGGCCGAGCGCCCGTGCCCGCAGGACCGGTCCGGCGGCAGCGAGGTCGACGACGTCCACCTCGGTGTAGCCGGTGAGTCGATGAGGGCGTTGATCACGTCGACGCGGGACGTGTCGGCGTCGGGACGGAAGCGAACGGCGACGTCCAGGTCGCGAGGCTCACGGAGGCGATCGGTCGCGGTGGTGCTGCCGAAGGCGACGACCAGCGCGATCCCGAGCTCGTCGCAGAGCGCGTCGAGCGCGCCGGAGGCGGCGGCTGTCCGGAGACGTGCAAGCGCGTCGGTCGCGGCGGTCATGACGGCACCGTAGCCGGTGCCGCTGGGCCTACCCTTCGGGCTGAACGGATCGGGGGGCGCGTGGCACGCGGCGGGCGGTGGACCTGCGAGGCCTGTGGTGCCGCGTGGGGCGCCGCGGTCCGCTACTGCGGCACCTGTGGCGCCGGCGCGGTCGGCGGGCAGCTCGCAGGACCACGCCGAGCTCGCACGGGAGGGCGGGCCCGGCGGGCGGCTGCCGCGGTCGGGGCGCTCGTGGTGCTGGGTGGGCTGGCGGTCTTCGCGTCGTCGTGGCCGTCGACGGCCCCCCGCCTCGCATCCCCGCAGCTCGGTCCCGGCGCCGAGGAGGTGGCGCTGCCGGAGCCGCGCGAGCTCCCATCCGCGGACGGGGCGGCCGGCGAGCCGGAAGCCGACGACCGCGATGAGTCCGGCGATGCGGCCGTAGGGCCCGACGTCGACTGTGGCGGGGACGACTGCGAACGCTGGCGGCGCTCCTTCGATCACCCGCCGGTGTACTCGGCCTGGCGCGGTGACCAGGAGGTGGTCTTCGTCGCTGGTGGCCGTCTGGTGGCCTGGGATGCGCGGACGGGCGAGGATCGGTGGGAACGTCCGGTCCCGAGCGAGCTGGCGCTCGGCCCTCATGAGCTGGACGGTGGAACGTGGCGACCGCCGTACGTCACCGGCGACGCCAGGTGGCTCGTCGTGGTCGGTCCGGGAGGCGTCCAGGTCCTGACCCCCTCCGGCGAGGAGCGGTGGACCTCGCTCCTCCCCGACGGTGGGATCCCGATCCTGGCCACCGTGGCCGGCGACCTGTTGCTGGTCGTCACGGAAGCGCCCGCGCCCCCGTTGCTCCCCACCGACGAGGACATGACCGACGGACCAGCGCCCGACCCGTCCGTCGAGCCCGACGAGGAACCACCGGGCATCCACACCACCGAGCTCGGCGTCGTCGCCTTCGAGCTCGGCACGGGCGAGGTGCGGTGGCGGCGCGATGGCTCACCGATGGTCTTCCCGCCGTGGTTCCACGACGCGGCGGAGCAGGAGGTCCTGCTCGTCCAGGAGGGCCGCGCCACCGTGGCGTTGGACGTGGTGGACGGTGCGGAGCGCTACCGGTTGGAGGACGCCGACGCCGAGGAGGTGGCCCACATCGGCGGGTTCCTGGTCCGAGCCACGCCCATGGCCGGCCGTGATGCGCTCCAGGTCGTGATCCACGCCGCGGATGACGGTCGTGAGCTGCTGGTTCTCCCGGAGCGGGCCATCGACGCGGCGCTGGTGGTCGACGACCTCCTGGTCGTGGTCGCCCTCGCGAGTCCTGCCGACGACGGCCACGCCGCCGTCGCGCAGCACGAGGCCGAGGCCATCGCTGTCGACCCCGCCGGCGCCATCGTCTGGAGGGTGCCGCTCGAGGGTCGCGCGCCGGCGTCCTGCTGCGCCTCCGTCCTGGACGCCGGACAGGGCATGGTCCGGGTCGCGGCTGGACCGGGGGTCGCCGCGATCTACCTCGACGTCCGATCGGGCCAGGTCGAGCGCATTGAGCGCATTGCTGGGTCGGCGGTACGCCAGGAGTGGGCTCTGGGGCGCGACCTGGTCGTCGCGCATACCTCCTCCGGACAGCAGACGACGGTGCGCGCCGCGCGGGGCGGGCATGCGGTGACGGTCCTCGGCGAGTTCGCGCAGCCGGTGACGGGCGCCGACGGCCGGGGAGCGGAGGATGGTCAGCTGCTGCTCCAGGTCGACGCCGGGCTGGTCGCGGTGGAGCTCCCGGCACCGAACCCGTCGTAGCCCCGTCCGGCGTCCCGCGCGCAGGTACCGTCGCGGGCGATGTCGCCGCTCCCCGCACGTGCGCCCCGCGCCTGGTTGACCGAGCCCGTGGAGAGCGGGCCGTCGGCCGGGTTCGGCGTGTACCTGCACGTGCCGTTCTGTCACCACCGATGCGGGTACTGCGACTTCGCCACCGCGGCGGTCGGCGACCGGGGCGCGGACGACCAGCAGGCGCTGTTCGTCCGGTACGTCACGGCGCTCACCACCGACCTCGGCCACCAGGTCGCTGCCGGCCGACGTGCCCACGCTGCCGCCGCGGATCGGGACGCCCTCGATCCGAGGTGGCCCGAGGTCACCTCGGTGTTCGTCGGCGGTGGGACGCCCACCCTGCTCGGCGGGCCGCTGCTGGCGGACGTGGTCCGGGCCGTCGGTCGGGAGCTCGACGTCGCACCCGGGGCGGAGGTCACGGTCGAGTGCAATCCGGAGACCGCCTCCGTCGAGCTGTTCGCGGCGCTGGTCGACGCCGGCGTGACCCGCGTGTCGATGGGGGCACAGTCGTTCGCTCCGCACGTGCTGGCGACCCTCGAGCGGGGACACACCCCGCAGCGGCCGGTCGAGGCGATCGCGCAGGCGCGTGAGGCGGGGATCGCCGAACTCAACCTCGATCTGATCTACGGCACGCCGGGGGAGACGGCCGCCGATTGGCGTCGGACGCTCGAGACGGTGCTCGCCGCCGGCACCGACCACGTCTCCGCCTATGCACTGACGATCCACGACAACACCGCCTTCGGCCGGGCGGTCGCTGCCGGCCGGCTCCCGACGGTCGACGAAGACGTCCAGCGCGACCGCTTCGAGGTGGCACGCGAGGTGCTCGGCGCCGGCGGGTTCGAGCACTACGAGGTGTCGAACTGGTCGCTCGGCCCGGCGCGTCGCTCGCGACACAACCTCCTGTACTGGCGACACGGCGACTACCTCGGCGTCGGTGTCGGCGCGCACGCCCACCTCACCGGCCGGCGCTGGTGGACGACCCGGTCCACCGACCGCTACCTCGCAGCGGTGGAGGACGGCGCGTCCCCGATCGCGGGAAGCGAGGAGCTCACCGACACCGAGCGCGCTGAGGAGCGGCTGCTGCTCGGCCTGCGGCTGCGCGACGGGCTGCACCCGAACGACGTGCCGCGGATCGAGCCGCTCGCGCTCGCGGACGCGATGGCCGTCGGGTTGGTCGAGACCGCTTGCGGACGGCTGCGGTGCACCGAGACCGGGTGGTTCCTGCTCGACGACGCGGTCACCCGGCTGCTGCCGTGACCGCGGCCAACGACGATGCCGGCGGAGCGCGGGACGCCGATGCCGGGGGAGCGCGGGACGCCCACGCCGGGGCGCCGCGGGACGACGGCGCGCTGCGGCGTGACCTCGCCGCGGCCGTCGGGGACGCCCACGTGCTGAGCGACCCTGCGCTCACCGCGCCGTACGAGACGGATTGGACCCGTCGCTGGTCGGGCCGGGCACGCTGCGTCGTCCGGCCGCGCGACACCGCCGAGGTGGCGGCGGTCGTCCGGGTCTGCGCCGACCACGGTGCGGCGATCGTCCCGCAGGGTGGGAACACCGGCCTCGTCGGCGGGTCGGTGCCCGCCGCGGGGGAGGTGGTCGTGTCCCTGACCCGGCTCGACGACCTGGAGCCGGTGGACCTCCTGGCCGGTCAGGTCACCGCCGGCGCCGGTGTCACGCTCGCCCGCCTGCAGGAGCACGTGGCGGCCGCCGGCCTCGCCTACGGCATCGATCTGGCCGCCCGCGACACCGCGACCGTCGGTGGGACCATCGCCACCAACGCCGGCGGGATGCACGTCGTCGCTCACGGCACGACCCGTGCGCAGGTGGTCGGGCTGGAGGCGGTGCTCGCGGACGGTTCGGTGGTGTCGCGGCTGGGCGGACTCGTGAAGGACAACGTCGGCTACGACCTGCCGGGGCTGTTCGTCGGCAGCGAGGGGACGCTCGCGATCGTCACGCGGGCGCGCCTGCGGTTGGTCCCCCGCCCGGCGCACCGGGTGGTCGCGCTGCTCGCGGTCGACGATCTCGCTGCAGCGGTCGCGCTCACCGCCCACCTGCGGCCGCGTGTGGCCGGCCTCACTGCCGTCGAGTACGTCGAGCGGGCCGGCGTCGACCTCGTCGTCGAGCGCGCCGGCGTCACCGACCCGTTCCCCGGCAGCCACCATCCCGCCCACCTCGTCGTCGAGGTGGCCGGCCAGGACCCGCCGACGGAACCCCTGGCCGCCGCGGTCACCGACGCGCCCGACGTCCGCGACGTCGCCGTGGCCGATGACGGGCCAGGTCGGTCCCGGCTGTGGGCCGTCCGCGAGGCCCACACGGAGGCGATCGCCGCCACCGGTGTGCCCCACAAGCTCGACGTCACGCTGCCCTTGAGGCGGATCGTCGCGTTCCGGGACGCGCTCGACGCGCTGCTGGCGGTGCGGTGGCCCGAGACGCGGCTGATCGTGTTCGGCCATCTGGCCGACGGCAACCTGCACATCAACGTCCTCGGAGCGGACCCGGGCGGGGCGGAACCGCACGACGACCGGCTCGACCGGGAGGTCCTCGAACTGGTCGCCGAGCACGGCGGCTCGATCAGCTCCGAACACGGCATCGGCCGGCAGAAGGCGGCCTACCTTCACCTCGGCCGCAACGACGCCGACCGGGCGGCGATGCGCGCCGTCAAGCGAGGGCTCGACCCCGACGGGCGGCTCAACCCCGGCGTGCTGTTCCCGCCGAGTGGAGCGAGGTCCTGACCCGATGCTCCCCGGCGTCGGTGCTGCGCGTTCCGGTGGTCGTCGCCGGACCGATGTGTCCGTCTGCTGACACCGATCGGTCCACGTGGTGCGTGCGGTGGACGGTGCCGGACAGATCCGTCGCCCCCGGGGGCGCACCGCGGCTGGCAGCCGCGGCGGGTGACCGCCTACTGTTCGGGTCCGAACGGTAAGGTGCGGGCCATCCCGCCGTGTCGTCGGAAGAGGCCCGTCCCGTGCGGCCACGCATCGCGATCACCAGCTGGAAGCGGCACCTGCCGACCTTCCTCGGCGAGCGCACGCTGCTCTACACCCTGGGGGAGGAGTACGTCGACTGCGTCGCGCGGCCCGGCACGCTCCCGCTGCTGTTGCCGCACCTCGCGCCGGACCAGGCCGATGCTGTCCTCGACGGGGTCGACGGGCTGGTGGTCGCGGGCGGTGGTGACGTCGACCCGGCCAGCTACGGCGCGCCGAACGCCGGCAGCTACGACCACGACGCCGCAGCCGACGCCTCGGAGCTCGCGCTGCTGCGCGCGGCGCGGGACCGTGGGATGCCGACGCTCGCGATCTGCCGGGGCATGCAGTTGGTCAACGTCGCCTACGGCGGCACGCTGCACCAGGACATCGGCGTCCCCGGCGGGGCGCACGAGCCGATCAGCCACATCCCGCAGGAGGTGCTCGACGCGACCCACCCGATCGAGGTGGTCGCCGGCTCCCGGCTGGCCGAGGTGGTCGGCCCGGGGGAGCGGGTCGTGAACACGATCCACCACCAGGCGATCGACCGCCTCGCCGACGGTTTCCACGTGACCGCAACCGCCCCGGACGGGGTGATCGAGGCGATCGAGCCCGACGACGACGCCTGGCCGCTGCTGGCCGTGCAGTGGCACCCGGAGAAGGCCGACGGGCAGGACGAGCCGCTGTTCGCCTGGCTCGCCGAGACCGCGCGGACCGCACGGACCGCACGACGATGAGCGCGCGACCGCCGCACCAGCCCCACCTCGGCGACCTCATCGGCGCGGAGCGGGACATCGTCGCGAGACTCGCGGAGGTCGACCTCGACGTCGACTACGACGCGCTCGCGGTGGTCTCCAACATCTTCCGGGTCGCCGCGATGGCCCGCCGGCGGATCGAGCAGGTCGCGCTCGCGCCCGAGCGGTTGTCGTGGACCGCGTTCACGACGCTGTGGGTGCTGTGGATCTGGGGCGAGATGGAGTCGCGCCACCTCGCCGCGGAGGCGAACGTCACCAAGGGCACGCTGACGGGGGTGCTCGACACGCTCGAGGGGCGTGGGCTCATCACGCGACGCCGGCGCACGAGCGACCGGCGCCTGGTGATGGTCGCGCTCACCGACGAGGGCGCCGAGGTCATCGCCCGGGTGTTCCCGAACGTCAACGCCACCGAGGTCGAGGTGGCCGGTCACCTCTCGTCGCGCCAGCGCCGGGCCATGGCGGGCGGCCTGCGTGCGATGGTGAGGGGACTCGCGGAGAGCTGACCCGCGGACCGGGCAGCGTCCGGACGCGTGCCCTGGTCACGCCCAAGGGCACCAGCTTCTGCATCCGGCCGCAGGACGACGTGGAAGAAACGTTTGCTTCCGAACGATGTGCGTTCCTAGGCTGCGCCCGCGAGGGAGACCGGGCCGCCGGCGGGGCGGCTGCGGAGCGGAGCGCCGCCGGTGGGCGGCGGGGAGGACGCACGCATGTCGACGGCACACGAGGGCGGACACCACCTGCCGGCAGGCTCGACGCAGCTGGAGCACGACGCCGTCGGGTTCCCGACGGCGCTCGCGACGGCGGTGGGGCTGATCATCGCCTCGTCGGTGCTGCTCACCGCGACGACCGGGTTCGGGGTCGGGGGCTGGGTCTTCGCGATCGCGATCCTGATCGCGTACGTGCTGATGATCTTCCAGTCGATGAGCTTCTCCGAGGCGGCCGGCATGATGCCGCTGGCGGGGTCGGTCTACGACTACATCGCCGCCGGGCTCGGCCGCTTCCTCGCCGTCACCGGCACGCTCGTCGCCTACCTCGTCGTCCACGTCTTCGCGGGCACGGCGGAGACGGCGGCGGCCGGGCTGTTCGCGTCGGTCAACTTCCCGTTCCTCGAGGGGCTCACGCCCGAGAACTCGTGGGTCGTCGGGGTCGGGCTGCTGGTGATCTTCGGGGTCATCAACATGCTCGGCATCCGGGTCTACGGCGCCGTCGAGGTCGTGCTCACCGCCGTGATGTGGGGCACGCTGGTGGTCTTCGGGCTGCTCGGCGTGCTGCGCACGGCGACGGTCGCGACCGATGGCTTCTTCGGCGGTTCGATCGTGGGCGAGGACCTCACCGCGGTGCTGTCGATGGTCGGCCTCGCCATGTTCCTCTTCGTCGGCGTGGAGTTCGTCACCCCGCTCGCGTCCGAGCTGCGGGAGCCGGCCAAGGTGATCCCGCGGGCGATGTTCCTCGGGCTGACGGCGGTCGCGGGGTCGATGGTGCTCTACGGCGTCGGCGTGCTGCGCCACGTCGAGAACGTCGAGCTCGAGCCCGGTGTGCTGATGTTCGACACCCCCGTGCCGATCCCGATCTTCGCGGAGAGCGTCCTCGGCACCTTCGGCCGCTGGTGGCTCGCGATCGCGGTGCTGTTCGCGGCGGCCGCGACCATCAACACGCTGCTCGCCGGGATCCCTCGCATCCTGTACGGCATGGCGAAGGACACCGCCTTCCCACCGATCTTCGCGTGGCTGCACCCGCGCTACAAGGCGCCGTGGGCCGGCATCGCGCTGGCGGTCGTGATCCCGGCCGTGCACGCGATCATCATCCAGGGCGACATCGACTCGATCATCGTGCTGATCCTCGCGGCGGTGTGCGCGTGGCTGTTCGCCTACATCCTGGTCAACATCTCGGTGATCGTCCTGCGTCGGCGGCGTCCCGACCTCGCGCGCCCGTTCCGCACGCCGTGGTTCCCCGTCCCCCAGGTCCTCGCGAGCCTCGGCATGCTGATCACGATCTGGTACATCGCGCCACCCGGCATCGAGCGCAGCGACGTCTACATCCGTTTCTTCGCGATGCTCGCACTGGTGGCGGCGTTCGCGGTCTGGCAGACGATCGTCAAGACCAAGGCCAAGCTGTTCGAGCCGGTCGAGCCCGAGGTGCTCGCCCGCGAGGAGGCCGAGCCCGTCTGATGGCGATCCCCGCCGACCTGATCGCGCACGTCACCGCCGACCTCACGGGGTGCGAGGTGGAACGTGCCGCGCCCGGCACGGCGGTCGTCACCCCCCGCGCCGGGACCCCGCCGTTCCGGCTGACCGTACGCTCGGAGCGCCGCCGGCTGCTGCACCTGCAGACGCTGCTGGTCCACGTCGACGGCCCGAGCTCGCCGGCGGGACAGCCCGCGAAGCTGGTGTTCCACCACACCGGGCAGGTCCGGCGCACTGGCCTCGCCGCCTCCGTCCGTCCTGCGGGGCGCGGCCGGCGCTGGTCGGGTGAGGTGCCGCCGGAGGTCGTGACGGTCCGCGACCGGTTGCTCGTCGACGGTGCGCTCGAGGCGGCGAGCCTCACGCTCGACTTCACGAGCTTCGAGGTGGCCGTCGTCGACGGCGCCTGGCGGGTGACCCTGGAGCTGATGGGTGCGAGCCACGTCCGCACGACCCTGCCGCCGAGCGCGCGGTACGTGCGGTTGCACCCGGACCAGCGCGACGCGCTGCTCGCGACCGTCGCCGTGCTGCACGCCCGGCTCCCCGGCATCCTGCCGCGCGTGGCGCCGTTGCCGAAGGACGAAGCGCCGGAGGCGGCGCCGGCCACGGGCGGCACCCCGACCCCCCGTCCCGACCATCTGCCTCGGAGGCCGACGTGACCGCACCCAGGACCGACTGGCACGCCCGCGTGACCGAGCTGCGCTTCACGACCCGGGCGGTGATCGACGGGCAGCTCGTCGACGCGGCAGACGGTGCCACCTTCGAGCGGATCTCCCCGCGTGACGGGCAGCTGCTCGCCGAGGTCGCCGCGGGCGGCGAGCGCGACGTCGACGCCGCGGTCCGGGCGGCGCGGGCGGCGTTCGAGGACGGCCGCTGGTCCGGTCTCGCGCCCGCGGCACGCAAGACCCGGCTGCTGCGCTTCGCGGACGTCGTCGAGGACCACGCGGACGAGCTGGCGTTGACGATCTCGCTCGAGATGGGCAAGCCGATCGGTGACGCGCGCCGGATCGAGGTGCCGGCGCTGGTGACGACCCTGCGGTGGTTCGCGGAGGCCGCGGACAAGCTGGTGGACCAGCTGCCCCACGTCGACCCGTCGGCGCTCGCGATGGTCACCCGCGAGCCGGTCGGGGTGGTCGGCGCGATCGTGCCGTGGAACTTCCCGCTGACGATGGCGGGCTGGAAGCTCGGCCCGGCGCTCGCCGCCGGCAACTGCGTCGTGCTGAAGCCGGCAGAGCAGTCACCGCTGTCCGCCCTGCGGCTGGGAGAGCTGGCGCTGGAGGCCGGGCTGCCCGAGGGCGTGCTCAACGTCGTGCCGGGCCTCGGACCGGTCGCTGGCCAGGCCCTCGGACGCCACCTCGACGTCGACGTGCTGACGTTCACCGGCTCCGGTGAGGTCGGGGCGGAGCTACTGCGCTACAGCGCGGACTCGAACCTCAAGCGGGTCTACCTCGAGCTCGGTGGCAAGACCCCGAACGTCGTCTTCGCCGACGCCCCGAACCTCGCACGGGCCGCGAGGAAGGCGGCCTGGGGGATCACCTTCAACCAGGGCGAGATGTGCACCGCGGCGTCGCGGCTGCTGGTGCAGCGCGACGTCGCCGACGAGTTCGTCGGCCAGGTCGTCGAGGCCGCGAAGAGCAAGACCGTCGGCGACCCGCTCGACGAGGCGACCCAGGTCGGCCCGGTGGTCGACGACACGGCGATGCGACGGGTGCTCGGCTACGTCGAGGCTGGGCGCGAGGCGGGTGCGTCGCTGGCCCTCGGCGGCAACCAGGCGTTGACCGACACGGGCGGCACCTACGTCGAGCCGACCGTGTTCACCGGCGTCGACAGCTCGATGCGGATCGCGCAGGAGGAGATCTTCGGCCCGGTCCTGTCGGTGCTGACCTTCGACGACCTGGACGACGCCGTGCGGATCGCCAACGACACCGTCTACGGGCTGGCCGCGTCGGTGTGGACCAGGGACCTGACGACGGCCCACCTCGCCGCTCGTCGCATCAAGGCCGGCACGGTCTGGGTCAACTGCTTCGAGGAAGGCGACCTGACCGTGCCCTTCGGCGGGATGAAGCGCTCCGGCAACGGACGGGACAAGTCGCTGCACGCCTTCGACGAGTACACGGACCTCAAGACCACCTGGATCCAGCTCGGCTGAGCGTGGCCACGCACGCGTCCGAGCGGCTCACTCGCCGGGCAGCAGGAACGGCCGGCGGATCACCTCGTCGAGGACGAGCAGCGTCAGCGTGCCGCGGAGCCCGGACACGCCGCGCAGTTCGTCGAGCAGGAACACGCGCAGCTGGGCCAGGTCGGCGACGCGGACCAGCAGCAGGACGTCGGCCTCACCGGTCACCAGCGCCGCGTACTCGACGTGGGGGAGCGCGTGCAGTTGCTTGCGGAGCGGCTCGAGCTCCAGCCGTGCTCCGGGTCCAGCGGAGAGCAGCACGAAGGCGGCGATGCCGGCGCCGAGCCGTGACGCGTCGACCCGGGGCGAGAAGCCCTGCAGCGCGCCGGCCTGGGTCAGCGTGTCCAGCCGCTGGTGCACGGCGCTGCGCGAGAGGTGGAGGTCACCCGCGAGCGCGGTGACCGATCGTCGCCCGTCGGCCCGAAGGGCACGCAAGAGCGCCATATCCACCTCGTCCGGGGTGAACGACACCTCGTCCCTCCAGTGGAGTCGTTGGCTACGGTTCGCCGCCGCAAGGGCAGTCTACGCGTCAGAACGTCGGGAACGGCAGGCGGTCACTGGACAGGTCTGATGCGCTGGCTACCGTTCTCTTGGTGCACGTGCCTGGTGCCGCGAGCCCCGGGCAGCTGGACGGCCGCACCGGCCAGCGACCCCGCACGGTCCGTGCGCCGACCCCCGCGTGCCGCACGCGCGCCCGTCCCGACGAGGAACCGATGGTCACGATCACCGCGTTCGACCCGCCCGCCGACCAGACCAGCGCGCTGCTGGCCGAGGTCGGCGCGATCGTCGAGCAGCTGGTCGTGCACGCCGCGGACCGTCGCGTGCTCGGTCACCCACGCGGGGACGACCTCGTGGCGACGCTGCGCGAGGACCGGCCCGACGAGCTGCCGGGGGAGCTCCACGACGTTCTCGGCACCCTGCAGGCCGTCCTCGCCACGGGCGTCGACAACGCCGCTCCCGGCGAGCTGGCCTACATCCCCGGCTCGGGGCTGCTGACCGCCGCGCTCGGCGAGCTGATCGCGAACGTCAGCAACCGCTACACCGGACTCGCCGGGTTCACACCCGCCGCGGTCGCCCTGGAGCAGAGCGTCCTGCGGTGGTTGACCGAGCTGTTCGACCTGCCGGAACGCGCACAGGGGGTGCTGCTGTCCGGCGGGTCCGCGGCCAACCTCAGCGCGCTCGTCGCCGCCCGCGAGAAGCACGCGGGCGGACGCGCCGACCGGGCCACCGTCTACGTCGGCGAGCACGCCCACGCCTCGGTCCGCAAGGCCGCCCGGATCGCCGGCATCCCTGGCGCGAACGTCCGGGTCTGCGGCTCGCTCGACGGGGCGCGGCTCGACCCGGAGGCCGTCCGGGTCGCGATCAAGCAGGACCTCGCCGACGACCTCATCCCGATCGCGATCGTTGGGGCGGCGGGGACCACCAACGCCGGCGCGATCGATCCGCTCGGGCAGCTCGCCCACCTGGCACGCGAGCTCGGGGTGTGGTTCCACGTGGACGCGGCCTACGGCGGGTTCTTCCAGCTGACGGCCCGGGGACGGCAGCGCCTCGCCGGCATCGAGTTGGCCGACTCGATCACCCTCGACCCGCACAAGTCGCTGTTCCTGCCGTTCGGCACCGGCGCGCTGCTCGTCCGCGAGCGCGACGATCTCGCCCGTGCCTTCGCCGAGGATGCCGATTACCTGCGAGACCACGCCGGGGACCTCGACGCCCTGCCGGACTTCAGCTCGATCACCCCGGAGTTGTCACGGGCGTGGCGAGGCCTCCGGTTGTGGCTGCCGCTGCAACTGCATGGCGTGGCCGCCTTCCGCGACGCGCTCGACGCCACCCTCGATCTGACGGCGATGGCGGTCGAGCGACTGGACGCCGGCCCGAACATCGAGGTGATCGGTCACCCGGACCTGTCGATCGTGACCTTCCGGGTGGACGGCGACGACAGCGACCAGGACGCGGTGCTCGCGGCCGTCAACGCCGATGGGCGCGTGCGTCTGTCCTCCACCGTGATCGACGGGCGGGTGGCCCTGCGGCTCGCGATCCTCTCGCATCGTACGACCGAGGAGACCGTGGACCTCGCGCTGCGGCTCCTCGCCAGCGCTGCCCACGAGCGCGTCGGCATCTGACGGTGACGGCCTGCCCGCCGGAGCGTCTGCGGCGCGGGTCACTCGAGCCCGACGTCGACGAGGAAGCGGTCGACCAGCCGCCCCACGTCTGCGCGGGCGCGGTCCTCGTGACGGGCGCTGTCGGCCAGCACCTCGGCGGCGCCGGTCCCGGCCGCCTCCAGGATCGCCTCCGCCGGCGGGCCGCCGAGCTCGATCCATGCGCGGACGGTGGCCGCGTCCACCTCGGGGTGGAACTGCACGCCGAGGTTGCGCCGCAGCACGAACGCCTGCGAGCAGACCTCGTTGCGGGCGAGCTCCTCCGAGCCCGGGGGCAACACGACGCGGTCGGAGTGCCACTGCATCCACGGGCCGGGCGGGATCCGGTCCGGGTCGTCGGACGCGACCGAGGACCAGCCGAGCTCCGCCTGTTCCGACGGCACCACCTGGCCCCCGTGGGCGGCGGCGAGCGCCTGGGCGCCGAAGCAGATGCCGAGCACGGGGATGTCGTGCTCGTCCGCGCGACGCAGCAGGTCGAGTTCGCGGTCGATCCAGCTGCCGACCTGCGCGCGGTCGTAGAGCGACCAGATCGCGCCGAGCGAGACGACGAGGTCGAATCCATCTGGGTCCGGGAACTGCCCGTGCCAGGTGCCGTCGGTCAGGTCCTGCGACATGCGCACGATCGTCAGTTCCGCACCGCGGGCGGCGAGGTGCTCACCGACCAGCGCGGGCCGGGAGCCGGGATCGTGCTGCAGGAACATCACGCGCATCGCGGGCCTCGGGAGGGGACGGGGTCGTGACGTGCGCACACCGTAGCCGAGACTGTTCGGACCCGAACGGTCCTGCTACGTTTGCCGACGGTCGCGCGGAGGGGAGCTCCGCGGCGGGAGGGAGCTTGTGCGATGGGTGACACGACGATGACGGCGTTCCAGGTCGCCGGGGACCGTTGGCTGGACCTGACCGACCCGGACGTCCACACCGCCGGCGTGCCGCACGCGACGTTCCAGCGGCTGCGGGACGAGGACCCGATCGCCTGGTGTGAGGAGCGTGACGGCAGCGGCTTCTGGTCGGTGACGCGCTACCGCGACATCGTCGACCTGAACCGTGACTTCAAGACCTTCACCAGCGAGCGCGGCATCCGGCTCGAGGAGATGGACGAGGAGGAGACCGCGGCGCGCCGTACGTTGATGGAGATGGACCCCCCCGAACACACCCGGCTGCGGCGGCTGGTGCAGGGTGGGTTCACCCGCCGGATGGTCCGCTCGTACGAGTCGGCGATCCAGGAGCTGGCGGGCGAGGTCCTCGACGAGGCCCTGCCGAAGGGCAGCTTCGACTTCGTCACCGACGTCGCCCGGCAGTTGCCGATGCGGATGCTCGGCCGGCTCCTCGGCGCGCCGGAGGAGGACTACGACCGGCTCGTCGGCCTCGGGGACTCGATGATCGGCAACACCGACCCGGAGTTCACCGAGCATGTCGTCGACCGCGACGACACGGCGGAGTTCCGGTTGCTGCCGTTCCGCAGCCCCGCCGGCATCGAGCTGTTCGAGTACGCGCAGCGGCTGGCCGACGATCGGCGCACGAACCCCACCAACGACGTGGTCTCCAAGATGCTCGCGCCGACGATGGACGGCGAGCCGCTGACCGATCTCGAGTTCAAGAACTTCTTCACCCTGATGGTCGCCGCCGGCAACGACACGACCCGCTACACGCTGGCGGGCGGCCTGCTGGCGCTGCTCGACCACCCGGACCAGCTCGCGATGCTGCGGGACCGGCCGGAGCTGCTGCCGACCGCGGTGGAGGAGATCCTGCGCTGGACGTCGGTGACGATGCACTTCCGACGCACAGCCACCCGTGACGTCGAGGTGCACGGCACGACCATCCGTGAGGGCGACAAGGTCGTGCTGTGGTGGATCTCCGGCGACTACGACGAGCGACAGTTCGAGGACCCGTTCCGCTTCGACATCACCCGTGACCCCAACGAGCACCTCGCCTTCGGCCGGGGCGGCCCCCACCGCTGCATCGGTGAATGGCTCGCGCGCGTGGAGATCGAGGTGACCCTGCGGGAACTGCTGCCTCGGGTCGCCGACCTCCGCGTCGACGGGCCGATCCGCCGGCTTCGCTCGAACTTCATCTCCGGCATCAAGCACCTGCCCGTCCGCGCCACGCTCGCGTAGCGCCGACGCCCAACCGTCCCGCTCGCGGACCCGACCACCCTGGGAGCGCCTCATGCCCGACTACGACCGCATCCGCGTCCTGTGGCCCGACCACCTCGGGCTGGCTCGCGGCAAGTACCTGCCGATCCGCTACGCCGAGCGCGGCGCCTTCCACTGCCTCGCGCTGTTCGCGCTCGGGTACGACAAGGAGATGATCCCGGCGCCGGGCACGCGGATGCTCGAGGGGCTGCCCGACCTGCACGCGACGTTCGACCTCGAGAACGTGCGGGCCGGCTGGGAACCGAACACCGGCGTCGCGGTCGCCGACATCTCCTTCCAGGGCGAGCCGGTCCCGATGTCGTCGCGGCACGCGCTGCGCCGGGCCGTCGCGGCCTGGGAGGAGCTCGGCCACACGCCGAAGCTCGGCATCGAGCTCGAGGCCTACATCCTGCAGCGCAACGCCCAGGACCAGTGGGTGCCCTGGGAGACCCCCGGCGGGTACGTCTACGGCACCGGCACGGCCGTCGACCCGATCGGGCTGCTCGACGAGATCATGCGAGAGGCCGAGGACGCCAACCTGCCGATCGAGTCGATCAACTCCGAGTACGACATCCCGCAGTTCGAACTCACGCTGCACTACGACGACGCGCTCAAGGCCGTCGACGACGCCTTCCTGTTCAAGGTCCTCGCGCGGGAGATCGCCCACCGCCACGGTCTGCTGCTCACCTTCCTCGGCAAGCCGCTCGGTGACCGCGGCGGGAGTGGTGTGCACGTCAACGTCAGTCTCGCGGACGACGCCGGCAACAACATCCTCAACGACCCGAGCACGGAGGACGGGCTGTCCACCGTCGCACGGCAGATGATCGCGGGCATGCTCGACCACCACGAGGGCATGACCGCCCTGCTCGCGCCGACGGTCAACGCCTACAAGCGGCTCGGGCCCGGCACGCTGACCGGCTACTGGGCCAACTGGGGCTACGACCATCGCGGGGTCACCGTGCGGGTGAGCCCGGAGCGCGGCTCGGCGCTCCGCCTCGAGCACCGCACCGCCGACGGCTCCGCCAACATCTACACCGCGGCCGCGACGGTCCTGCAGGCGGCTCGGCTCGGCGTGGTCGATGAGCTCGAGCTCGGGCCAGCGGAGACCGGGGACTGCCTGGAGAACAGCGACGCGGAGCGGACCGCGCCCCCGTCGCTGCGATTGGCGCTCGATGCTCTGGAGGCCGACGAGCGACTGATCGAAGCGGTCGGCCGCGAGCTGGTCGAACACTTCGTCGTGATCAAGCGGGCGGAGTGGCACCGCTTCTCCCGTTCCGTGACCGATTGGGAGCTCGCGGAGTACCTGCCGTTCCACTGAGGTCGTCTCTCGACCTCGCCCGCCCGACACCCTCGAACCCCTGCCCTCGAACGCCTGACCTCGGAGCGACCGTGGACGACGTGCGCACGGACGTGGCTGGCACCTCGGTGTCGACCTGGCACT
>SLMP01000093.1 GCA_007133465.1 Nitriliruptoraceae bacterium
CGCCTCGTCGCTCGCGGGCGGCGGCGTGGACGAGGCGGGTGACGACGGCTCCCCCGCGGCGCGGGTGGCCTGCTCCGCGGCCTGCTGGCGTTCGAGCTCGATCTCCCACTCGGCCTTGGGCTCGGAGACGTCGAGGCCGCCGCCGGCGGACGCGGCCGCCTGCATGGCCTGGACACGCAGCTCCTCGTCGGGGGAACGCGAAGCCCGCAGCAGCAGCCCGTCGGCGCAGGCGTCGGCGATGATGCGCGTCAGCAGTGCGGAGCTGCGGATCGCGTCGTCGTTGCCGGGGATCGGGAACTGGACGAGGTCCGGGTCGCAGTTGGTGTCCAGGATCGCGATGACCGGGATCTTGAGGCGGTTCGCCTCCTTGACCGCGATCTCCTCGATGACGGTGTCGACGACCCAGACGGCGTCCGGCAGCTTCTGCATCTCGCGGATGCCGCCGAGGTTGGTCTGCAGCTTCTCGCGCTCGCGCTGCAGCTGGAGGACCTCCTTCTTGGGCAGCAGCTCGAAGGTGCCGCCGGCCTCCATGGCCTCGAGCTCCTTCAGCCGGCTCACCCGTCCCTTGATCGTCTGGAAGTTGGTGAGCATGCCGCCCATCCACCGCTCGGTGACGTAGGGCATCCCCACCCGGCCCGCCTGCCACTCGATGGTCTCACGGGCCTGCTTCTTGGTGCCGACGAACAGCACCGTGCCGCCCTTGGCGACGAGGTCTCGCGTGAAGGTGTAGGCCTGCTCGATGTACCCGACGGTCTGGCGCAGGTCGATGACGTAGATGCCGTTGCGCTCCCCGTAGATGAAGCGGCGCATCTTGGGGTTCCAGCGGCGGGTCTGGTGCCCGAAGTGGACCCCGGCCTCCAGGAGCTGGCGCATGCTGACGACGGCCACAGTTGGTTCCTCTCGTGGTTCGGTTGGACCTCCGCCCGTGTCCTCCGGGGAGCGTCGCCGGCGTGGCACCGGAACGTTCGCGTCGACCCACCCCGCGCTGGACGCGGGGCACCGGGGTCGCCCGTCGACGGGCGTGCGGGATGATGGACGTGCTGCTGCCCCCGCCGGACCGGCGGGGATCGCGGCAGCGTACCGCGACCGGCCCTCGACCGCGCACGGTGCGCATCGCGCACCCCGGCCGAGGCGGCCCTCGGCCGCTCTACTTGGCGAGGTCCGCCCGGTGTGCCCCGTAGCGTCCCCCGTCGCCGGCCTCGAGCACCGCCGGACTCGGGATCTCGTAGACCTGCACACGGTTGTCGAGGAAGTCCGAGAACGCCACCGAGCGGCCATCCGGGGCCACGTCCAGCCCGGTGGTCTGGTTCCCGCCGATCATCGCGTCGAGCGGCGTCCCCGTCGCGGTGTCGAAGGCCAGCACCGAACCCCACTCCGGGCCGGGCAGGTAGTAGGTCTCCGGGTTGTTGGCACCACGGTTGGACACGTAGAGCACCTGGCCGTCGGGCGACAGGTCGATGGTGTTCGGGTTGATGTCCGTGGCGGCGAGCTCGGCCACCTCCTCGGTGGCGAGGTCGAGCACGTAGACCCCGTTGGTCCCCATGTCGCTCGCGTAGAGTCGATCGCCGTCGCCGACGAGATGGCGCATCGCGCGGCCCGTCGAGAACAGCACCTCGGTGGCCCCGCTGGCGAGGTCGATCCGGGCGAGGTCGCCGTTGCCGTAGCCGGCGACGTACAGCCGCTCGCCGTCCTCGGTCGCGTACAGACCCCGGGGGGTCGAGACGGTCGGCAGCCGCCGACGGACCTCGCCGGACGCCAGGTCGATCTCCGAGACGTCGTTGCTGACCCAGTTCGCGACGTACAGCGACGAACCGTCGGGCGCGAGCGCCATGACCTTGCTCCAGGTCCCGCCGGTCGGCAACTGGCGCAGGACCTCGAAGCTCCCCGTGTCGATCTCGAACACCGACGCGCTCTCCATCTGGCTCGCGTAGGCGGTGTCGCCGTCGGAGCCGAAGATGAGCTCGACCGCACCACCCTGGGTCCCGAGCGTGATCTCGGCCAGACGCTCGAAGCTCTCGGCGTCGTACACCTCGACCCCACGCGCTCCGAGCAACGTCACCCACAGCTGCGTCCCGTCCGGGGTGTAGGCGACCTGCTTCGGTTGCGAGCCCACCTCGAACGCACCGACCTTCCGGTGCAGCAGGCCCGGGGGCCCGAGCTCCCAGGTGAAGCGGACGTCCTCGTCGACCTCGAACGTG
The DNA here is from genome assembly GCA_007133465.1 of Nitriliruptoraceae bacterium. Classification (GTDB taxonomy): domain Bacteria; phylum Actinomycetota; class Nitriliruptoria; order Nitriliruptorales; family Nitriliruptoraceae; genus SLMP01. The sequence continues at coordinate 2,199 of SLMP01000093.1, forward strand.
TCGGTGATCGTCTGGAAGCCGTCGGCAACGACCTCGACCTCCGCTGCGCCGGTCGTGACCTCCTCGCGGAACGGCGTCTCGCCGCGCAGGACCTCACCGTCGGCGGTGGTGACCGTGACCGCCGCGCCCGCCGGATCGGTCGCGAGGTCGACGCGGTGGGTGACGGCGACGGGTTCCGGTTCCGGCTCCGGCTCCGGTTCCGTCGCCTCCTCGGTCGCCTCGGACTCCTCGGCCGGGGACGCCGCATCGTCCGCCGCGGGTGGATCGGCGTCCGGCTCGGCCCCCGTGCCGTCCGCGTCCCCGTCGTCGGCCGTGGCGCCGGCGGTCACCTGCTCGCCGTCGTCCCCGAAGGCGGCCGCGAGCAGCCACGCCCCGACCCCGACCGCGAGGAGCGCGACCACCACGAGCACGGCCACACGGGCGGAGCGGCCGCCTGCCGCCTGCCCCTGCGGCCGGACCTCCGCGGTCCGGTCGTCGCTCACCGTCGCAATCTCCTGCACCTGGGCTGCCGGTCAGGCTAGCGAGCCGGCACCGTGCCACCTCGGAGGTGCGGCGCCGGACGGACGTCACGGCCACGGCCCTCTCACCGGTCCACGCAGCTCCTCCTCGTGACCGGGCGGGTCGTCGACGTCCCCCGCCCCGGTCGCCGGCGGGTCGACCAGCGTCCGGGCACCCTGCGCCACGCCGCGCACGGTGCCGCGCAGGTCCTGCGCCTGGATGCCGCCGGCGAGGAGGTACAGCGAACCGGCCTGGAGCGCCGACGACCACGTCCGCCCGTGTCCGGGGCTGGCAACGACCTCCTCGCCGGCCAGGAACCGCCACACGACCTCGCGGAGCGCCTCGGTGCGCAGGACGGCCTCATGGCCGCCCGGCAGCACCCGGTGGTCGACCACGTCGTCGGCGGTGAGATCCAGGTCGAGGCGGCTCACCACCCCGCGCGGCGTCGGCTGCCCGGTCCGCACGATGGGCACCACCTGGTCGCCGGCGGCGCCGATCGTCAGCACCCGGGTGCCCGTCGCGAACGGCCCGGCCGGCCCGGCGGCGAGGGCCTCGGCCCAGTCGGCCGCCAGCCGGTCGGTCAGCGCGGACCCGACACGCAGGTCGTCGAGGACCGGGTCGCGCAGGGGGAAGCGCGGCGCGCCGTCGACCCGGTCGAACAGCTGCCGGGCGCCGAGCAGCCCGAGCCCGATCACCAGGTGGTCGCGGAGCGCGACGCCGACGTTGGCGAGGTCCGAGCCCCGGTGGGGCGAGGCGATGGTGACGACGCTGCCGATCGGCGGCAGCGTGCGGTCGTAAGGGTCGTGGTAGCGGCTGAGGTAGACGAGCACCACGACACCACCGAGGGAGTGGCCGACGAGGTCCACCGCCCGGCCGGGTTCGGCGGCGGCGAGCCGGCGGAGTTGCTCCCGCAACCCACGGGCGGCGGTGTCGATGTCGGTCCAGGTGTCCTCCGGCCCGTGGCGCTCCAGGAGCCGGGACGGGTCGGCGCCCGGGTAGACGAACCGCGAGACGCTGTCGTCGCCATACCCGAGGTGGTACGGGTCGAACGGCTGCGAGGCCGAGCTCGAGTTGAGCCCCGACAGCAGCACGAGCCGGTTCGGTCCGGGCGGGACCGGGAAGCCGGGCCGGTCGGCCACGGGGCTCCCGTGCACCCCGAGCCCGCCCCACCGACCTCCCGCCCATCCGGTGTACGGCGTGACGGCGTGGTCGATCCCCCGCCAGGCGCCGGCGTCGACGAGCGACGGCCGGGGGACGCCCTCGTCGAGCAGCGACAGCGGATCGACGTAGCGACCGTCACGGCGCGCACCCCAGTGCAGGCCGCGGTCGGCCGCCCCGTCACCGTGCCCACCCGGGGCCAGGGCGCCGAGCAGGGCGCCACGTGCGACCTGCTCGCCCTTCGCGACCACCAGCCGCCCGACCGGGCCGTAGCTCGTGAGCACCCCGTCGGCGTGGGCGACCGAGACCCAGCGGACCCCGGCGACGACGCCGGCGAAGGTCACCGTGCCGTCGGCGGCGGCGCGGATCGGGTCGCCGTCGGCGGCGGCGAGGTCGGCGCCGCGGTGGCCCGCGCCGAACGCGGTCGTGGGGGCCTCGAAGCGCCGCACGACCCCGCCCGGGACGGGCCGGCCGTAGCGCACGCGCCGGTCGGCCGCCTGCGTCCGCGCCTCGCGGTCGTCCAGGTGGGCCGGCGGGTGCAGGGTCCACCACGGGACGCCGTGGTCGATGCCGGCGTCCTGCGGTGCCGTCCGCGCGGCGGCGGGGCCGGCGGACCCGAGCAGCGCGAGGAGCAGTGCCACGAGCACGAACGCGACCGCCGGGGGGCGCAACGGGCACACGGGGGTGCGAGCCATCGACGACTCCTGACCACCGCCCCCGGAGGACGACCGGAGCCTACGACGCGATCATCGGCGCAGGCCGTCGGACCGCCGGGCTGTGGACGACGGCGATCAGCGGGGCTGGCGGGCGCGCGGGTGGGCCATCGCGTGCACCTCGCGGAGTCGGCCGCGCGACAGGTGGGTGTAGCGCTGGGTGGTCGCGAGCGAGGCGTGCCCGAGCAGCTCCTGGACCATCCGGAGGTCCGCGCCGCTCTCCAGCAGGTGGGTGGCGACGGTGTGGCGCAGCGTGTGCGGGGTGACGTGCCCGAGCCCGGCAGCGGTCGCCGCCCGCTGCACGGCCGTGCGGGCGTCACGGGTCCCGAGGCGCGCGCCCCGGCCGTTGAGGAACACGGCGGCGGTCGTCGGCTCGCCGGGGCGCCGCGCCGCCGCCAGCGCGGGTCGTCCCGTGGTCAGGTAGTCCTGGACCGCGTCCACCGCCGGCTCGCCGAGCGGCACGATGCGCTCCTTGCCGCCCTTGCCGGCCAGCAGCACGACCTCCTGACGCAGATCCAGCGCGTCGAGGTCCAGCCCGCAGGCCTCCGCGATGCGTGCGCCGCTCGCGTAGAGGAACTCCAGCAGGGCCCGGTCCCGTCCGCCGACCGGGGTGCCGGCGGCCGGGGCCGCGAGCAGCCGGTCGACCTCGTCGACGCGGAGCACCCGCGGCAGGTGGCGGCCCTGACGGGGTGCCGTCAGGAGCACGGCGGGGTCCTCGGCGACCATGCCTCGGCGCTCGAGCAGGGCGTAGAAGCCACGCAGGCTCGCGACGCGACGCGCGATCGTGCTGCGCGCGTAGCCCCGCTCGTCGAGGTCGGCGAGGTAGCGGCGCAGGGCTCGCCGATCGACCGCGCCGGGGTGGGCGTACCCCCACGCGGCACACGTCCGGGCGAGGTCGGTCACGTCCCGTCGGTACGCCGCCACGGTGTGAGGGCTGCGGCCCTGCTCGAGCGCGAGGTGGGACGTGAAGGCGGTCAGCGCCTCCGCCCACGCCGCCGGCAACGCGGGCGGGTCCGCGGTGGCGGATCGGTCGGGCGGTGGTGGAGGCACGTCCGCAGCCTCGGCGCCGGGCGGTCCTGCTGTCAAGCACGCCCGGCCGCGCCGCCGGTGCCGGGCGGCCGGCCCCGACCCGACGGTCGCCTCGACCGCCTCCCGCTCCACGCCTCACCGGCCCGGCGCCGGCGCCCGCCGGAGCCGGAGGCCCTCGACGGTCTCGACCACCTCGCCGGCGACCGCGGCGCGGGTCGTCGCCGCCAGCAGTGTCGGGATCGGCAGCGCCGCCTCGATCGCGAGGTCCTCCAGACGGACCGGCCGGGGCCAGTGCCGCGCGAGCACCGCGCGGGCGGCGGGTGGGAGGGTGCTCGGGGGCCCGGGCGCCGCGGCCACACCCGGAGGCGCTCCCCCGGCCGTACCGTCGCCGTCCGGGTGACGTCGGGGGACGCCGACCGCAGCGAGGGCGGCCAGGAGGTCGTCCGGACCCGTGCACGGCGCGACCCCCTCCGCGAGCAGCCGGTGCGGGGCGGCCGACCCCGTCGCGCGCACGTCGCCGGGGACCGCGAGCACGGTCCGTCCACGCTCCGCGCTGGCACCGGCGGTCAACAACGACCCCGAGCGGGCACCGCCCTCGACGACGACCACCACGTCGGCCAGCGCCGCGACGATGCGGTTGCGGGCTCGGACGGGGCCGGCGCGAGGCGGCTGGTGGGGCAGTGCCTCGCTCACGACGGCGCCACCGTGGGCGACGATCCGGTCGAACAGCCGGCCGGGCGTCGCGTGCGGACGCGGGTACGCGACGGCGTGGCCACAGCCGAGCACCACCGTCGTGCCGCCTGGCTGCTCGAGGGCGGCGCGATGGGCGGCCGCGTCGATGCCGAGTGCGCCCCCGGAGACGACGCGGACCCCGGCGCGTGCGACGGCATCGGCGAGCCAGGCGGCGACGGCCGTGCCGTACCCGCTGGCCCGACGGGCGCCGACGATCGCAACGGCCGGCGCCTGCCAGTCAGGATGGCCGCGCCAGGCGAGCCACGCCGGGGCGTCGACCTCTGGCCACCCCTCGGCGACGCGCGGCGGGTAGCCGGGATCGCCGACCAACGCCACCCGCACCCCGGCGTCCGCCCAGGCGCGCACCAGCGGCAACGCGGCCCCCGCGTCGTCGTCCCGTGGGGGTCCGGCGAGCGTCGCGAGGCGGGCGGACGGCGCGGCGACGGTGTCGTCCGGGTGGTCCCGGGCCGCCCGGCGCAGCGCGTCCGGCGAGCGGCGGGGTCGCACCGACCACGACACCACCCGTGCGAGCGCCCCCGGGTCGGTGCCGGAGCCGACCACCTCGCCACAGGCCGCCACGAGCCGGTCGCTCACGCTCACCTGGCCGGTTCCAGGGACGGGAGCCGGTAGGCCAACGCCTCCTCGACGTGCTCCGTGGTCACGAGCTCGCTCCCCGCGAGATCCGCGGCGGTGCGCGCCACGCGCAGGCACCGATCGAACGCCCGGGCAGAGCGACCGAGCCGTTCGAGCCCGTCGGCGAGGGCTCGGAGCGCCGCCGGCCGAACGGTGGGACGGATCCGGGCGGTGGGGGTGGTCGCGACGAGCGCCGGCCGCCCCCACCGCTCGGCGGCGAGCTGACGTGCGGCGAGCACGCGCGCGGCGACGGTCGCGGTCCCCTCCCCGTCCGGCGGGCCAAGCAGGTGGCGGCGGTCGACGGGACGCAGGTCCACCTGGAGGTCCAACCGATCGAGCAGCGGACCGGACAGCCGTGAGCGGTAGCGCTCGACCCGGTCGGGGCGGCACGCGCAGGCCCGCAGCGGATCGCCGAGGTGCCCGCACGGACACGGGTTGGTGGCCGCGACCAGCAGGACACGCGCGGGGTAGACGACCCGCGCGCGGGCGCGGGTGATCACCACCGAGCCGCGCTCGAGCGGTTGCCGGAGGGCGTCGAGCACCCAGCGCGGCGTCTCGAGCAGTTCGTCGAGCAGGAGGATCCCGCGGTGGGCGAGCGAGAGCTCGCCCGGTCGGGGGATACCGCTGCCGCCCCCGACCAGCGCCGCCGCCGAGGCCGTGTGGTGCGGCTCACGCAGTGGCGGTTCGAGGTCGAGCGGCTGGTCCGGGGCGCGCTCGCCGGCGAGGGAGTGGATCGCCGCCACCTCGAGGGCCTCGTCGACCGCGAGGGGCGGCAGCAGCCCGCGCATCCGGTGCGCGAGCATCGTCTTGCCGCAGCCCGGGGGACCCGACAGCAGCAGGTGGTGGCCGCCGGCCGCGGCGAGCTCCACCGCACGGCGCGCGACCGGTTGGCCCCGTACCTCCGCGAGGTCCGGCCCCGTGCCGGCCGGAGCCACCCCGGCCGGCGCCGCGCGACGCGCCGGTCGCTCCCCCCGCAGCACCGCGACCGTCTCCGCGAGGTCGTCGACCGGCACCACCTCGAGCCCGTCGATCAGGGCGGCCTCGGACGCGGCGGCGCTCGGCACGAGCAGGCGCCGCGCCCCATGGGCACGAGCACCGGCTGCGGCCGGCAGCGAGCCGGTCGCCGGCCGGGCCCGCCCGTCCAGACCGAGCTCGCCGACGGCGAAGAGGCCGGCCAGGGAACCGACCGGGACCTGCCCGGTCGCCGCGAGCAGGCCGACGGCCAGCGGGAGGTCGAAACCGGTGCCGACCTTCGGCAGGTCGGCCGGAGCCAGGTTGACGACCAACCGGTCCTGCGGCCACGTGAGACCGGCCCGCTGGATCGCGGTGCGGACCCGGTCGCCGGCCTCCCGCACCGCGGTGTCGGGGAGCCCGACGAGCCGCAGGCCGGGCAGCCCGGAGGCGCGGGTGCACTCGACGCGGACCGGGTGCGGCTCGAGCCCGACCAGCGCGATGCTGCGTACGACGGCGACGGCGGTCACAGCGCGGCCGGGACGTGGGTGAGGACCGGGGTGCGTCCGAGGTCGATCGCCACGACGTCGAGGCGGACCCGCCGGTACGGCAGGGCGGCGTCCCGGAGGAACGCCGCCGTCAGCGAGCGCACCTTCGCCCGCTTGCGCGGTGGGACGGCCGCCAGCGCCCCGCCGAAGCGCTCGGCGTCCCGACGGGTCTTGACCTCGCAGACGACGACGGTCCCCGCCGCCGGGTCGAGCGCGACGATGTCGAGCTCCCCGCGGAGCTCACCGGCGGTGAGCCGCCAGTTGCGGGCGATGACCTCGAGCTGGTCGTCGCGGCGCAGATGACGAGCGGCGAGCTCCTCTCCGAGTTCCCCGACGCCACGGGTGACGCCGAGCGCCTGCACGGCGGTGCGGTCGAGCGGGCAGCGGTGGGTGGTGAGGTCCATGCCGGCACGCTACGGCCGGCCGCCGCCATCGCGGCGACGGATCGCCCGGGGGCTGTGGACAACCGCGGGGTCGCGTGCGCCCGACCGGCGGCGCGGAGGATCAGAACAGGCCGAAGGCCCACAGCAGGCCGGCGCCGAGGATCACGACGGCAGCGACGAGCAGCCAGATGTCGTTGCGCTTGTCGTCGCGGTAGCGCCGGTTCGCATCGAAGCCCACCGTGTCACTCCTCGAGGAAGTCGGGCAGGGAGGCCTCGTCGTGGACGAGTTCCTCGACGTTGACGTCGCGGAAGGTCAGCACCCGGACCTGCTTGAGGAACCGGGCCGGCCGGTACATGTCCCACACCCACGCGTCCTGCAGCGTCAGCTCGAACCACAGGTCGCGCCCTTCGTGCGGGGTCACCGACACCTCGTTGCAGAGGTAGAAGCGCCGTTCGGTCTCCACGACGAAACGGTAGAGGCGGACGACGTCGCGGTACTCCCGGTACAGCGACAGCTCCAGGTCGGTCTCGTAGGCGTCGAGCTCCTCGGGGTTCACGGGCTCCTCCGGCGCGGCACCCCCGCGCGAGACGTCAGCGATCGCCGAGGATAGCCGCGCGGATCGGCGCCGACCGGGCACGCCAGCGCCGGGCGGTAGGGTCCCACGCATGGCACACCCCACCTCCCGATCCGCCGCCCGCCGCCAGCGCGTTCCCGTCCCGGGCGTGCGCCACGAACAGCGGCACTGGGCCGAGGGTGCGGTGGTCGCCGGGGTGGACGAGGTCGGTCGCGGCGCGTGGGCCGGGCCGGTGACCTACGCGGCGGTCGTGCTGCCGAGCGACCGCCGGGTCTACAAGCTGCGGGACTCGAAGGTGCTGACGGCCCCCGAACGGGAACGGCTGACGGCGCGGCTGCGCATGGTGGCCCTCGGGATCGGCATCGGGCACGCCAGCAACACGGAGATCGACCGGCTCGGCATGAGTGCGGCGATGCGCCTGGCGGCCCGCCGGGCGGTCGATGCGCTGCCGGAGCGGCCGGATGTCCTGCTGCTCGACGGCAACTGGGACTTCCTCGCCGGGTACGGCACGGTCAACGAACTCGTCGTGCGGGGTGACGGGCGGTGCGCCTCGATCGCGGCGGCGTCGATCGTCGCGAAGGTCACGCGGGACCGGATGATGGTGGCCGCGGACGACGAGCACCCCGACTACGCCTTCGCCGCGAACAAGGGCTACCCGGCGCCGGCGCACCTCGACGCTCTGGCGCGGATCGGGCCGTGCGAGCTGCACCGAGGCTCGTGGGCGCCGATCGCCGCGCTGCGCCAGCCACGGCTGTTCGAGGATCAGGAGGTCGGGTCGCCTTCCGGGACCTCGTGCTGCACGTCGACCAGCGAACCCGCGTGATCGAACGGCCAGATGATCACAGCGGAACGCCCGACGACGTGTTCGCGCGGGACGAAACCGAGGGACCGGCGTGAGTCCGACGAGTTCGGACGGTTGTCACCGAGGAAGAACAGATGCCCCTCGGGGACGGTGACCGGGCCGTAGTCCGAGCCGTCGTCGTAGACGAGGTAGGGCTCGTAGAGCGGCTCGCCGTTGACGTAGACCTGGCCGCCCTCGATGAGGACCTCGTCCCCGGGCAGGCCGATCACCCGTTTGACGAAGTCGCGGGCACTCGCGGGCACGACCCCGAGGAACTGCCCGACGCCCCGCACGACCCGGTTGGGCAGCGAGGCCTCGACGTAGGCGGGACCGAGGTCGTCGCCCTCGAAGACCACCACCTCGCCCCGGGTGGGTTCGCGGAACCGGTAGGTGAGCTTCTCGACCACCATGCGGTCGTCGATCTGCAGCGTCGGTTCCATCGACGACGACGGGATGTAGAAGACCTGCAGCACGAAGGTGCGCAGCACGAACGCGAGCACGAAGGCGATCAGCAGCAGCACGGGCAGTTCGCGCAGGAACGAACTCGGCCCGGCCGACCGCCGCCCCTGGCGGGACGCCAGGGCCGCCACCGGGTCCTCGAACCCCTCCGATGCAGGCTCCACTGCCGAACCCGGGTCCGGGACACCGGAGCGGATGGGCTCGACCCGCCCCGAGGGTGCCACCGACGAACCGTCGGACGGCGGCTCGGAGGTCGGCGGGCGGTCCGGTGCGGGATCGTCCTCACCGGTGCGGGGATCGTCGAACATCGTCAGGCGAGCCTATCGGCGTCGAGCGGCACCCCCGGGCGTGGGGGCGACACCGGACCGGCCGGGATGGCGGTGACCGTCCGGCGGACCGGACCGGCCGGGATGGCGGTGACCGTCGTGCGGACCGGCCGGCGTGGCGGCGGCCGTCCGGACGGACCGCGGACAACCGTGGAGCGCGTCAGCCGATGGGCTCGCGCTTCTCCTTGATGCGCGCCTTCTTGCCGACACGGTCGCGCAGGTAGTACAGCTTCGCGCGCCGCACCTTGCCCCGGCGCGCGACCTCGAGCGACTCGATCACGGGGCTGTGGAGCGGGAAGGTGCGCTCCACCCCGACGCCGAAGCTGACCTTGCGCACGGTGAACGTCTCGCGCAGCCCGCCGCCCTTGCGGGCGATGACCACGCCCTCGAAGACCTGGATCCGCGAGCGCGTGCCCTCGACGACGCGCACGTTGACCTTGACGGTGTCGCCAGGCCAGAACTCCGGGAGGTCGTCGCGCAGACGCGACGACTCGACGACATCGACCTTGTTCATGGGGGGCTGCCTCGGTTCACGACGGGGAGAGGGGGATGCGCGTGCGCGGGACACGGGAACGTGGAGGGGTCCGAGGTGAGCGGACCGACCGGGCCGGGCGAACGATGACGTCGAGGCGTCGCGCGCGCAGCGCCGCACGAGCGAGCGTGCTCGGGCCGGAGGATACGACCCAACCGGCGCGGGGGTCAACCCGCCCGGCGGCCCCCGCGCGGGTGGCCCCCGTCCGGGGGCGGCGGCTCGCGGGGCTCGTCGGCCGCCGGAGGGAGCAGATCGGGACGCTGCTGCCGGGTCCGCGCGAGCGCCTGCTCGCGGCGCCACCGCTCGACCGCGCCGTGGTCACCGGAGGTCAGCACCTCCGGGACCCCGTGGCCGCGGACGTCGGGCGGCCGGGTGTAGTGCGGGTACTCCAGCATCCCGGAGGCGAAGGACTCGTCCTCGGGCGACGCGTCGTTGCCCACGACCCCGGGGACGAGGCGGGTGACCGCCTCGACGACGACCGCCGCGGCGACCTCCCCACCGAACAGCACGTAGTCGCCGATCGACACCTCGTCGGTCGCGGCGAGCTCGTGGACCCGTTCGTCGATGCCCTCGTAACGACCGCACAGCAGCACGAGCCGGTCCTCGGCCGCGAGCTCCGCGGCGAAGGCCTGGGTCAGCGGTCGTCCGCGGGGGGTGAGCAGCAGCGTGCGGGGACGCGTCCCACCGGCGACGTAGGCGACGCCCGCCGGCGGTTCGCTGCGACCCGCGGTGGCCGTCACGGGCAGGTCGTTCCAGACCGCGTCGCAGGCCGTGAGCCAGACGTCGGCCCGCATCACCATGCCGGCGCCGCCGCCGTAGGGGGCGTCGTCCACGGTCCGGTGGCGGTCGGTCGCCCACGCACGCAGGTCGTGGACCCGCAGGTCGAGACGCCCGTCCGCTGCCGCCTTGCCGAGGATCGAGGTCGTGAACGGTCCCACGAACCAGTCGGGGAAGATCGAGAGGACGTCGATCCTCATCCGCGGGCGTCCCGGTCGGCCGGCGCGTCCTCCAGGAGCCCGGCGGGCGGGTCGACGACCACCAGAGCCCGGCCGTCGGGGTCCTCCACGACCTCGACGTACTCGTCGACGGCGGGCAGCAGCCACGTGGCCCCGTCGTCGCGCGCGACCTCGAGCAGGTCGTAGCCGGCCACGTCGGGCAGCTCGACGGCGGCCTGGACGGTGCCGAGCACCCGGCCGTCGGCGGCACGGACGGGTAGGCCGACGAGCTCGTGGACGAAGTAGGCGTCGGTGTCGTCGAGGTCGATGCGCTCGGCCTCGAGCGGCCTGCCGCGCAACTGCTCCGCCGCGGTGCGGTCGGCGACCCCGTCGAAGGTCAGGAGCAACCGGCCCTGGTGGGGCCGGCTCGTCCGGACCGTCACGGCGCGCCCACCGAGCAGGACGCTCACCCCGGCGTCGAGCCGCCCGGGCACGTCGCTCAGGACCTCGACCACGACCTCGCCGCGGATCCCGTGGGCCTTCACGACCCGCCCGACCACGACGAGCTCGCCGTCACCCTGGGGAGACGTCACCCCCGACCACCTCGTCGCGCGACCGACCTCGTGATCAATCCACGATCTCGACGGTGACGTTCTCGTCGTCGAGGGCGCCGGCGGCCTTCACGAGCGTCCGCAGCGCCTTGGCGGTCCGGCCGCGCTTGCCGATCACCTTGCCGAGGTCCTCGTCGTGGACGTGGAGCTCGAGCACGGTCTCGCGCTCGTCCTCGTCGACGTCGATGCGGACCACGTCCGGGTGGTCGACGAGCTGTTCGGCGACGAACCGCAGGACGTTCTCGGCCCTCACGCTCCGCCCTCCGCCGCCTCTGCGGCGCGGGCCTTCGCCTTCTTGGAGAGCTTGGTGCGTTCCTGTCCGGACCGGTCGCGCTTCGGCGCGTCACCCGGCTTGAACTCCTCCCAGACCCCGGTGATGCGCAGCAGCTTCTCGACCGCCCCGGTCGGCTGGGCGCCGTGGCGCAGCCAGTGCAGCGCCCGGTCGTTGTCGACGCTGATACCCGACGGGTTCTCGAGCGGGTGGTAGGAACCGATGATCTCGATGAAGCGCCCGTCCCGCGGCGACCGCGCGTCGGCGGCGACGATGCGGTAGTGGGGGCGCTTGACGGTGCCTTCACGGCGAAGGCGCAGCTTGACGGCCATGAGGATGCCTCGTGGGGGATCGCCCGGCTCGGCGGCCGGGAGTGGGAGATCGGTCCGGACCTCCGTGGTCCCGAGTGCGAGATGCGTGGCGGGGACGACGGGGCAGAGAGCGACCTGGAGGGCTCCCGGGCGGACCCGGGCCGCGCCGGGGCGCGGGGCGCGCAGGAGGAGGACCTCGAGCGCGACCGGCGGCAGGCTACCCCACCTCCCCGCCCGGCCGCGACCGCCCGCCGTCCGCCCGGCCGCGCCCCGGCGGCGAGGCCCGCGACAGCGGGCCGACCAGCTCAGCGCTTGCCGCGCTTCGGCGCCGGCTGGAGCCCGGAGAACCCGCCGAGGCCGGCCGGACCGCCACCGCCGAGCTGCTGCTGCATCTGGCGCACGGCAGCCGCCTGGGCCCGTGCGCCCTTCACGCCCTTCGGCTTGGCGCCCTGCTGCCCGGCCATCTTCGCCGCGCTCTTCATCACCTTCTGGACCTGGTCGAACTGCTTGACCAGGCGGTTGACCTCGGTGACGGTGGTCCCCGACCCGGCGGCGATGCGCTTGCGCCGGCGGCCGTTGAGGACGCGGGGATCCTGCCGCTCCTGCGGGGTCATCGAGCGGATGATCGCCTCGATGCGCGCGACCTGCCGGTCGTCGACGTCGATGTCCTTGAGCTGCTTGCCCATCCCGGGCAGCATCCCGAGCAGGCCCTGCAGGGGACCCATGCGCTTGAGCATCTGCATCTGCTGCAGGAAGTCCTCGAGCGTGAACTGGCCCGACATGATCGCGGCCTCGGCGTCCGCCGCCTCGGCCTCCGAGTAGGTCGACTCGGCCTTCTCGATCAGGGTCATGACGTCGCCCATCCCGAGGATGCGCGAGGCCATACGGTCGGGGTGGAAGGCTTCGAAGTCCTCGAGCTTCTCCCCGATCGAGGCGAACTTGATCGGGGTCCCGGTGACCTCGCGGACCGACAGCGCCGCGCCACCGCGGGCGTCACCGTCCAGCTTGGACAGGATCACCCCGTCGAAGCCGACCTGGTCCTGGAACGCCTTGGCGACGTTGACGGCCTCCTGACCGATCATGGCGTCGATGACGAACAGCGTCTCCCCGGCGTCGACGACCTCCCGGATCGCGCGGGCCTGGGCCAGCATCTCGTCGTCGACGTGGAGACGACCCGCGGTGTCGACGATGACCACGTCGCAGCCGGTCTCGCGCGCCTTGCCGATCGCGTCGCGCGCGACCGGCACCGGGTCCCCGGAGGTCACCGGCGCGTACACGTGGACCCCGGCGCGCTCCGCGTTGATCCGCAGCTGCTGGACGGCCGCGGGACGCTGCAGGTCGCACGCCACGAGCATCGGGTGGCGGCCCTTGCTCTTCAGGAGCTTGGCGAGCTTGCCGGCGGCGGTCGTCTTGCCGGACCCCTGGAGCCCCGCGAGCATGATCACGGCCGGCTTGCCCGTGAGCGTCAGGGCGACCGCCTCCCCGCCGAGTGCCCGGGTCAGCTCGGCGTCGACGGCCTTGATGACCTGCTGCGCGGGATTGAGGGCCTTGGCGACCTCCTCGCCGACGAGTTGCTCGCGCAGCCGCTCGACGATGCCGCGGACCACCTTGAAGTTGACGTCCGCCTCGAGCAGGGCGAGGCGGATCTCGCGCAGGGTCGCGTCGACGGTCTTGTCGTCGAGCCGGCCACGGCCCTTGACCTTGTCGAGCGCGGCCTCGAGCTTGCTGGCGAGCGTGTCGAACACGTCGAGCTCCGGGAGATCGGTGGTGGCGAGGCGCCGCCGGACGGGCGGATCGGCGAGGGTAGCGCTCGCCCCCGGCCCGCCGGCCGGGGGGCGCTCACACCTCGAGGTCGCTGAACAGGCCGTCGACGAACAGGTCGGGGTCGAACGGCGCGAGGTCCTCGATGTCCTCGCCGAGGCCGACGAGCTTGACCGGCAGGTCGAGCTCACGCTGGACGGCGAGGACGATGCCCCCCTTGGAGGACCCGTCGAGCTTCGTCAGCACGATGCCGCTGACGTCGACGGCCTGCAGGAAGGCGGTGGCCTGGGCGATGCCGTTCTGGCCGGTGGTCGCGTCCAGGACGAGCAGGGTCTCCTCGAGGGGGCCGGCGAGCTTCTCCAGCACCCGCTTGACCTTGCCGAGTTCGTCCATCAGCTCACGCTTGTTGTGCAGGCGTCCGGCGGTGTCGACGATCAGCAGGTCGGCCGTGCGCTCCTCCGCGACCTCGTAGGCGGCGTAGGCGACCGAGGCCGGGTCGGCGCCCTCGCCCTTGCGGACCAGCTCCGCACCGGTGCGTTCGGCCCAGATGCCGAGCTGCTCGGCCGCCGCGGCGCGGAAGGTGTCCGCGGCGCCGAGCACGACCTCGCGGCCCTCCCGCTCCTCGACCGCGGCGAGCTTGCCGATGGTGGTGGTCTTGCCGGTGCCGTTGACGCCGGTGACGAGCCAGACCGTCGGCCCGGCGTCGCTCGCGCGGGCGAGGGAACGGTCGCCGGAGCCGAGCTGCGCACGCAGTTCCTGCTTGAGCAGCTCGAGCACCGCGGGGCCGGTGGTCGCACCCTCCTCGCGGCTGCGCCGGCGCAGCTCCTCCACGATCTCCATCGTCGCGGTGACCCCGACGTCGGCGCCGATCAGGGCCTCCTCGAGGCCCTCCCACGCTTCCTCGGTGACCCCGCGGCCGAAGAGGTCGGCGACCGACGCGCCGAAGACGTTGCGAGTCCGGGACAGCCGCCGGCGGAAGCGCTCCGCGAGCGTGAGCTCCTCGACCGGGACCGGCGGGGCGAGCAGCTCCTCGGGGGTCTCCGGTACCTCCGGGAGGACCTCGAGATCCGGCCGCTCGTCCAGGTCGGGCGGTGCCTCGTCGCGTTCGCGCAGCGCGGTGCTGCCGCCGGGCCCACGCTCGGCGCGATCGTCGGGTCCACCGCCGCGGCGGCGTCCCCCGGCGACGAGCCCGCCGAGCAGGGTGAGCAGGAGCACGCCGATGATGACGACGAGCGTGGGATCGAGGTCCATGACAACCAACCGTGAGGAGGGGAAGAGGGAACGCTACCGGGAGCCGAGCCCGGGCCCGGCCGGTCCCGCGGCCGACCCGGCCCGGATCAGGAGCCGGCCGGCGTGGCGCCCGACGGGGCGGCACCGACCGCCACCGCGGCGAGGTCGCCGGGGTCGAGCGCCGCCGTGGGCGCGTCGCTGGCCCGGTCCTCGAGCACGTCGTGGCGGACGGCGGCCGATGCCTCGCGCAACCGCTCGGCGACGGCCTTGGTGACCGCGTCCGGGCCCATCGTGATGCCGTACAGGACGTCGGCGATCTCCATCGAACGCTTCTGGTGGGTCACCAGGATGATCTGCGCGTGGCCCCGGAAGGACCGCACCACCCTGAGCAGCCGCTGGAGGTTGACGTCGTCGAGGGCCGCGTCGACCTCGTCGAGGACGTAGAACGGCGACGGACGTGCCCGGAAGATCGCGAAGACGAACGCGAGGACCGTCAGCGACCGCTCGCCGCCGGACAGCAGCGACAGCCGGGTGATGCGCTTGCCGGGCGGACGCGCCTCCACCTCGATGCCGGTGGTGAGCAGGTCCTCCGGATCGGTCAGCACGAGACGGCCGTGCCCACCGGGGAAGACGGTCTCGAAGGTGAGGGCGAACTCGCGCGCGACGTCGTCGAACGCCTCCCGGAAGACCTCCCGGATCCGTGCGTCGACGGCGACGACGACCTCCCCGAGGTCGCGCTTGGACCGTCGCAGGTCGTCGAGCTGGTCGGACAGGAACGCGTGGCGCTCCTCCAGCGCCTTGAACTCCTCGAGCGCCAGGGGGTTGACGCGCCCGAGCAGGCCCACCTTGCGGACCAGCTCGTCCTCACGGACGCCGAGCGCCTCCGGGTCGACGCCGGCCACGTCCGGGTGCTCCGCACGGACCTCCTCGAGCGACAGCGACAGCTCCGAGCGCGCCCGCTGCCCGAGTGACTCGAGCTGGCGCGTCACCTCGGCACGGCGCAGCTCGGCGGCGTGGCGCACCTCCCGCAGCTCGTCGAGCTCGGCGGCCACGACGGCCAGCTCGTCGCGGATCGCCGCGCGCTCGGCGCGGGCACGGCCGAGCCGTGCTTGGACCGCGTCGCGACGGTCCGCGGCCGAGGTGATCGAGCGGTCGAGGGCCGTGAGCGCCGAACGGGCCACGAGCGCGAGCTCGCCGCAGCGCGCGATGCCCTGCCGGCGCAGCTCGCGACGCCGCGCGGCCTCGGCCAGGGCCTGCTCGACCTCCTCGGCCTCCCGCCGCAGGGTGGCCGCCTGGGCCTCGAGGTGCCGGACCTGCTCGGCGGCGCGCTCCAGGGCCACCCGCGCGTCGAGCTCCCGCTCCCGCGCGGTCTCCACGGCGGCGTCGAGGTCGTCGCCGACCGGGTCGGGCTGGTCGTCCACGTCGTCGTCCGGTGCCTCCGGGCCCCGGCCGTGCAGCTCGGACAGCGCCGCGCGGTCGCGCTCCAGCAGGTCGGCGAGCTCACGTTGTTGGCCGCGGAACACCTCGGCCTGCTGGCCGAGGGCGTGCAGCTCCTGGTGCAGGCGCCCGAGTCGCTCGGCCGCGCCGGTGATGCGAGCATCCGAGGCGTTGATGCGTTCGGTCGCCGCCGCGAGGACGCGCTCGGCGGCGGCGAGGTCGTCGGCGGCATCGGTCCGCTCGGCCTCGAGCTGCCCGAGGGCGCTCGTGATCGTCTCGACCGCGGCCTCCGCGTCCGCGGCGGCGGTCGCCGTCGTGACCGCCGAACGCTCCGGGGCGCCGCCACCGCGGTAGCCGTCGGGCCCTGCGACGTCGCCGTCGCGGGTGACGAACGTCAGCCGGGGCTCGCGGCGGTGCAGGTCGAGGGCCGTCGCCCAGTCGGGGACGACGAAGGTGCGCGCCAGGACCCGGCGCAGGGCGGCGGCGACCTCGCCACCGTGCGAGGAGCTCTCGGCGGGGGTGAGCAGGGAGCCGACCGGGACCGCCCCGGCCGCGCGCAGGTCCTGCGCCCGGTCGAACGGGTCCTCCTCGGCGTCCCCGCCGTCGGTCGGGAGCACGACGGCCACGCCGGCGGCGGTCCGGCGCAGCCAGGTGATGGCGGCGCCGGCCCGGTCACGGTCGCTCGCCACGACGCCCTCGCCGAG